>JAZLIM010000139.1:0-14464 GCA_045617385.1 Treponema sp. | reverse complement strand
CGCAAACGCTTCAACTACACGTACACAGGATGGCGGAGCTTTCAAAAAATCAATGGTTATCCTGACTCCTGTTTCTGATTCAAATCCACAGTGGAGAAGTCCTTTTACACCTTCTGACCTTGATAACGGTCCTGGAAAGGGTGTAAAAGTTCTTGAAATCAAAAAAGACACATCTCAGGGACGCCTGGTATATGATCCAAGCCATCCTCATGCAATAAAATCGGGCCCAAATCAGGGTTATGTTGAATATCCTAACGTAAACATCGTAGAAGAAATGGTAAACCTTATTTCTGCTTCCCGTGCTTACGAAGCCAATGCTACTGTAATCAACGGTGCAAAGGATATGTTCTCTGCTGCTCTCCAGATAGGACAGTAAGTCGTTTAATACTTGCCGAAGGTTCTTTTCGGCATTAAAATGAAAGACGGGTAGGGAAAAAGATGAAAATTGCAGAATTCGGTCAGTTACAGATGACCCGCACAAATCAGTCACATACAGGTGTTTCTAAGCTTTCTGATATTGCAGGAGCACCATTAAATCATATTCCGTCAAGCGCAGAAAACGGAATTGAACAGACAAGAAAAAGTTTCCAGACATATCTGATTGAAGCCATGGATTCCATGAACCAGCAGCAGGTTGATGTTTCAAAACTTTCGGAACGTCTTATTACTGATCCTGATTCGGTAGATATCCATGATGTTACAATTGCCATGAGTAAAGCCCGTATGTCTTTGAATCTGGCACAGACTGTTATTGACCGTCTTGTAACAGGCTGGAACGAAATTTCAAATTCACGCTAGAACATCTGAAATCTATAAAAGAAAAGGCCCGCAATTTTACAGTTGCGGGCCTTTTTGTTTCTGCCTGACTTTATCAGGCAGTTTTTAATTATGCATTTGCAAGAATGTTCTTGATATCTGCTTCGATTGCATCACAGAGAGCTGCAGCATTCTTCTTTGCAGAAGCCAGATCGCCATTTGTTGGTGTTACGCTGTTGATGTAGAACTTGATCTTTGGTTCTGTTCCAGATGGACGTGCAGAAACGATTGTTCCGCCATCCAGGAAGAACTGGAGAACGTTAGATTTTGGAAGTCCGTATGGAGTTTTTGCTGAAGGATTTGCAGGATCGAATTCAACAGACTGCTGAACGTCGCGGATCTTTGTAACTGTTTTTCCACCGAGAGTCTTAAGACCTTCTGTGCGGAGTTTTGTCATGATTCCCTTCATAGTTTCAACACCAGTTGATCCAAGGAATTCCTGGCTGATTGCGCGGTCTTCAAAGTATCCGTGTTCTGTATAGAGTTCATCAAGGCGTTCAAGAATTGATTTACCCTGGCTTGCCCAGTACATTGTCATTTCAGCACACATTGCTGCAGCAGAAACACCGTCTTTATCCATTACATCGCGTTCAACCTTGTAACCGTATGATTCTTCAAGACCGAATACGTAATTGTGTGTTCCTTTAGCTTCAAAGTCGGCTTCAACAGCTGCAATCCACTTGAATCCTGTAAGACATTCCATCATTTCTACGCCGTATTTCTTACAGATGTAGTCACCGAATGGTGAAGTAACGATAGAGCGGATTACTGCTGGATTTGCAGGAAGTGTTCCCATTTCTTTGCGTGAAAGGAGGATGTAATCCATGAGCATTGCACCCATCTGGTTTCCTGAAAGAAGAACCCAGTTTCCGTCTTTGTCAGGGAAAGCTGTACCGAAGCGGTCAGCATCAGGGTCTGTAGCCATAACACAAGAAGCGTTTACTTTCTTTGCAAGTTCAACTGCCAGTGTAAGGGCAGGTTTTTCTTCAGGGTTTGGTTTTACTACTGTAGGGAAGTTTCCGTCAGGCTGTGCCTGTTCTGGAACTGTAATTACTTCAAGACCAAGGTCTCCAAGTACTTTGTTTACGTGCATTCCGCCTGTTCCGTGCAGTGGTGTGTAAACGATTTTTACATCTTTTGCGCGTTCTTTGATCAGGTCAGGGCGGAAGAGTTCTTTCTTACACATTTCCCAGAATGGTTCATCGATTTCTTTGTCGATGATTACAAGTTTTCCTGATTCAATGGCTTCAAGACGAGTCATTGTTTTTACATCAGTTACTTTGTTTACTTCTTCGATGATACCAACATCGTGAGGTTCAATAACCTGAGCACCATCGTTCCAGTAAGCTTTGTAACCATTGTACATACGTGGGTTGTGAGAAGCTGTTACAACAACACCAGTGTCTGCACCAAGCTTGCGGATAGCGAATGATAGTTCTGGAGTTGGGCGGAGACCACTGAAGAGGTATGCCTTGATTCCGTTTGCAGCAAAAATAAGGGCAGTTGCTTCACCGAAAACGTCTGAGTTAAGGCGTGAGTCGTATGCAACTACTGCAGAAAGTGTTCCTGCCTTTGCTTTTTCTGGCATTGCTTTGATAAGGTAGTTTGCAAGCCCCTGTGTAGCCAGGTTGATTTCCAGAGTGTTCATACGGTTTGTTCCGCCACCCATAACACCGCGAAGTCCGCCAGTTCCGAATTCAAGAGTGCGGTAGAAGCGGTCTTCCAGTTCTTTATAATCTTCTTTTGCAATGAGGTCTTTTACTTCGTTTGCAAATCTTTCGTCTTTTTCCTGTGCAATATAGTCTTTTGCACGGGCAAGAATTTCTTCGTTAGTCATTTATATCCTCCATTTATAGGGTTAATTACCTAAAAGTTCTGTTTCCCATTTTAATAAATCTTTTTCCATTTGGGAATTACTTCCGCGAACATCACACATGATTCTGAAAACCGGTTCTGTACCGCTTCCGCGCATCCAGATAAAGGCAACAGGTTCCTTTTCTTTGTTCAGGAACTGGATTTTCAGGCCGCCTTTTCCGCTTTCTCCCCAGTCAGCAACGTCATAACGTTCCTTTGTTCCGTTTGTGATTACTGAACGGTATGAATCAAGACCGTATTTTTCCTTAAACGGACACTTTTCCCATTCTGCTTCGAATTTTTTCTGGAAATCACGCTTAAGCTGAGCATGATCCAGAGAAGTTACCTTCAGAACGGCTCTTGGTTCCGAAACTCCTGTTGTCGTGTACTTTGGAAGTGAATCAAGAATGTCTGTGAGTGTGTAGTCATCTTTATATTCGTGTCCGGATTTTTTGCACCAGAGTTCATAAAGTCCGCCGCCACGCATTGTAAGCAGCTTAAGGATGGCAAAAATAGTGTTCAGAGGGTCTCTTACACTGGCCGGATAAGTGATTGTTCCACCGTTGGAACCTTCTCCAAGAATAGGAACTGTGTATCCTTCGGCACGTTTTTCGCGGGCCAGGTTTACAACATTTGCTTCTCCAACTTCTGCGCGGAAAACTTCAGCACCAAGTTTAGAAGCAATTTCTTCGATTCTCATTGAAGTCGGACAGTTTACTGCTACGGCCGGGCGGAAATCTTTTTCTCCTTCATGGCACCAGATTGAGTAGGTGAGTTCTGCAAGAACCGAAAGACTGAATACTTCCTGTGCCTTCAGAATTACACTCTGGCCAAGCTTTTCATCCCAGTAAACGATGTTGCCGCGGTCTCCGTCGCAGTCAGGCATGTAGCCCAGAACAACTTCGCTGTGTCCCTGTTTCTGAAGGTTTTCCATTTCCCTGGCTACATAAACAAGGTTTTCTGCTTCCGGAATGATTTCGTGTGCAATTTTACCGGCTTCCGAATTGATTTCGTAGAAACTGATTTTATTCTGGTTGAAGAAATTGCGGTCAATGCAGAGGGTTCTAGAAGATCCGTTGAAATCGCATACAACTCCAACAGGTTTAAGCATCATTGAATTTCTGATTTCTTCAAAGAAATCATTCTGGCGTTCTTTTGATTCGCTTCCGGCAATAGTTCTGATGGCAAAGTCTTCATAAGCACGAAGTGAATTGTGTTTTGCTGTTGGAGATTGCTGCATCAGGTCTCTTAAGGCACTTGCGCTTGCTGAAGCTATACGGTCAAGAGCCAGTTTTTCAGCATTTTCTTCCGAAAGCCGCTTCTTGAATTCCTCAACAAGTTTTGCATTTTCAGTCCCGTTCAGAACTCCGCCGTCATTTGTTCCGAATTTGATTCCGTTGTGGCCAACAGGATTATGGCTTGCACTGATGTAGATAAATCCGTCAATGCGCTTTGAAAAAGCCATGATTTCCGGGGCGGACGCAACACCTGTGAACTGAACAACTGCTTTTTTTACTAAAAGAGCCTTTACCATGGCATCTGCAATGGCAGGTCCGGTAGGGCGGGTGTCCATTCCTACTGCAATAACGGGACATTCCTGACCGGTCTGTTCCTTCAGATAATCAAAAAAAACTTCGGCAGCAACTGCACTGAGTGCTGTGTCTGTGCTGGTGATTTCAGGAGCTTTATCCTGTTCGTTGCCCGAAGCAGCGAATACTTTTCGCCAGCCCGAAGCAGAAAGAATCATATTATGTTCCATAGTTTTCTATTATACCACGAATGGAACTACATACAAAGAGATTATCTGAGTGAACTTGTGAACTGTTTCAAAGCCCCGATTGTGGATGGAGGTCCGTGTCCCGGCATAACTAAAGTGTCTTCAGTCTGGGAAAGAATCTTTTTTTCGATGTTGGATTTCAGGATGAACTTTGAATAGCTGGAAGTGGTGCTTCCAAGTTTTCCGGCAGAAAGAACATCCCCTGTAAAGAGAAGGTTTCCGATTTTGTAAACCATTGAGTCAGATGTATGGCCAGGGAGAGCCATATAGTGAACGAGAATTCCTCCGATGCGGATTTTCCCGTCACCTGTAATAACTGTAGTATCATCACCGGCAACTTCCCAGTCGGCAGCAAGGATTACCGGCGAATAGATCTTTCTGAGGGTTTTCAGTCCCTTTACATGGCTTCCGTGGTTATGTGTAACAAGAACGCCGGCCACATTGTAAGGAACTTCTTCCAGCTGGGTAATAAGGTCATCAGTTACTTTACCCGGGTCTATAATAATTGCATCCTTTGTCATTTCATTTACGACAACATAGCAGTTTGAAAAACCGCCAAGGTTCAGGTGGAAATAGACTTTCAACTTGCTCCTCCTTCGGCTTCTTCTGTCTGTTCAGTTCCCGTAAAGAGTTCACTTCCGTCTTTACTGAAGCTTGCTTCCCTTGTGTTTGACATCTTGAAGGAAACATTGGAACGTTCTGATTCATAAAAATCAGCTTTTTTAAGGTTGCAGTTTCTGAAAGAAGTATCGACCAGTTTTGAAAGAATGAAGCGGGAGTTGAAAAGGTCAGAATCGTCAAAAGAAGACTGGAATGACTTTATTCCGTTCATATTGCACTGGATAAGTTCACTGGAAGTGAAAAGTGTATGGTTGAATGTGCAGCCCGAAAAAGAAACAAAAAGAATGTGACTTTGAATCAGGTTACAGTCATTGAAAACTGAATAGTCAAAAATATTCATCCTGCAGCGCATGTTGATTGAATGAACGTTGATGAAAGTGCAGTGTGAAAAGTCACAGCCGTAAAAACGTTTGTTTGAAAAGTCCAGATCCTGAAAGATAAGGCCCGAAGCATTCAGTCCGACGATTTTGTCATTGTTCTTTATGTATTCATAGATTTCTTCTTTTGCTTTTCCCGGGTTCGGAATGTGATCCAGACAGTAACTGCGGCTTTCGCACAATGTTCCGTTTTCGTCAAAAGAGGAAAGAGAAACTTTATTACATGATGAAACAAGACATTTATTTCTGACGAACATAAGTTTATTCTACATCGTTACCGCGTTTTTTTGAAGTCTGAAAGACTTTATATGTGTTCTTGAGCCACATCTGAATAAGAAGTATACTGAAGTCATGGTTTGCTGGAGTTGTGGAAATAATTTTGACGGTGAAATATTCCGTACTTCTGTATGCCCGTCCTGTAAAAAGGATTTGCATTCCTGTTATAACTGCCGTTTTTATTCAGAAGGCAGTCATTATGACTGTTTGGAAACAGTAGAAGATATTGTTACGGACAAAGAAAAATCAAACTTCTGCGATTTCTTCAAGGCAGGAGCCAATTCAAAAACAAAATCAGGTTCCTCTTCGGCCGCTTCAGATGCCCGTTCTCAGGCTGAAGCTCTTTTCGGCGGCACCGTCTCTGATGCACCCAAAAGCGGAAAGGATGCTTTTGATGCCCTTTTCGGGTAGGAACTGATCATGGTGGATTTTGTTTTTCTTGATTCCGGTACCGGCGGACTTCCTTATCTTCTTAAACTCAAGAAAATAGCACCTCAGGCTGAATGTGTTTATGTAGGGGATACTGCCAATTTTCCTTATGGAACCAAAAGCAGTGAAGAAATCATTTCCTGTGTAATTTCAGTCTGCAACCGGATCATAGAAAAGTTCAGTCCGCGTGCAATTGTCATTGCCTGCAATACCATGAGTGTAAATGCTCTGGACGCACTCAGAAAAGAACATCCGGAAATCCAGGTTATCGGAACTGTTCCTGCAATCAAGCCGGCTTCTGAAGTTTCAAAAAAACGCCGGATCGGACTTCTGGCAACTCTTGCCACTGTGAACAGCGAATATATCCAGAAGCTGAAAGAAAACTTTGCAGAAGATTGCGTTCTTGTACTCCGTGAGGATACTGAACTTATAGACTTTATTGAGCACAAAAGTTTTACCGCAACTGCAGAAGAATGCGAAGAAGCCTGCCGTCCTGCAGCAGAGTTCTTCCGTAAAGAAAACTGTGATGTGGTGGTTCTTGGCTGTACGCATTTTCTCAATCTTGCAGACACAATTCAGAAAGTGTGCGGTGATATTCGTGTGGTAGACAGCAGGGACGGGGTTGCCCGCAGAGCTCTGGATGTATGTCATATTTCAAAAGATGAGAAAAAAGAATATAATCCTGCTATCCGGTTGTATGTCACAGGAGATTCAGAAAATGTTGAGTACAAAGCAATTTCTGAAAGATACGGCATTCAAATAAACAAGTTTTAAATTAGTCATTATTGTGCATTATGAATTGTGCATTGTGAAAGACTTAGGAGTTATATATGAAGAAAATTATTTCTGGTAAGGTTCGTGAAGTTTACGACCTGGAAGACGGACGCATGGTCATTGTTACAACAGACCGCATTTCAGCTTTTGATGTAATCCTTCCTACAATGATTACAGACAAAGGTAAGGTTCTGAACGCACTGGCAAACTTCTGGTTTGACTACACAGGCGACCTGGTAAAGAATCACATGATTTCAAGCGATCTTAAAGATATGCCGGCTGATTTCCAGAAACCTGAATTCGAAGGACGCACAATCCTCTGTAAAAAGCTGAAGATGATTCCTTACGAAGTAATCGTTCGCGGATACATGTTCGGTTCTATGTACGAAGCTTACAAGAAGGGCGAACCATTCCTTGGTCACTCATTCGATAAAGAATACAAAGAAGCAGAAAAACTTGCTGAACCAATCTGTACTCCATCTACAAAAGCAGCAGAAGGTCACGATATCAACGTAACTCTGGATTATATGAAAAACGACCTTGGTGCAGAACTTGGACAGAAAATTGCCGACACAGCAATCGCAATCTACAAGAAATGCTACGAACACGCTTACAAAAACGGAATCATCATTGCTGTTACAAAATTCGAATTCGGTCTTGATGAAGACGGAAACCTGGTTCTGGCTGACGAAGTTCTTACTCCGGACTCAAGCCGTTTCTGGGATCTTTCAAAATACGAAGTTGGCGGAAGCCCTGCTTCTTACGACAAGCAGTTCGTTCGCGACTGGCTTAAAGCAAACAACCTGGCCGGAGATCCTAACATTAAGGAAGTTCCAGCAGACGTTGTAGCCCAGACTTCAGCAATCTATCACGAATGCTGTAAGAAGATTACAGGAAAAGACTGCTAGTTTTTTACCGGAAGACTTATCTTGAAAAACTGTCTGATCATAGCCGGAGGTATGGAAGAGGATATCCGTTCTCTCTGTAACCCCGGCGATTTTTTTGTTATAGCCTGCGACAAGGGATTCTCTTATGCAACAAATCAGAATGTTTCCTGCAATCTTGTAATCGGAGACTTCGATTCCTACATTGGAGACATTCCCGAACAGGCTGTGATTCTTCCTCACGTAAAAGATGATACGGACACAATGTTCGCCATAAAAACGGCCATTGATCGCGGCATGGAATCAATTCTTCTTGTCTGTGCTTCGGGGGGCCGCATCGATCACTTTTATTCTAATCTTCAGAGTCTTGTTTACGCCGCAAAAAGGGGAGTCAGAGCTGTCCTTAAAGACGGAAAGAATACCGTTACAGTTCTTGTGAATGAGGAACTCTCATTCGCCAGAAAAGAAAATACATTTCTTTCGGTTCTTTCATGGAGCGATGTTACGGAAGGCGTAAAAATAAAAGGCACCCTCTACGAAGTAGAAGATGCCATTCTTGAAAACGGATTTCCTCTTGGACAGAGCAACGAATGGGTTTCAGACCAGGCGCTTGTTTCTGTCGGTAAAGGAATCCTTCTTGTAATTGAATCCCGTCAGTAAGGATTATTTGAAGTATCTTTCCAGAAGACCTTTAAGTGCTTTTCCGTGGCGGGCTTCGTCGCGTGCCATTTCGTGAACTGTATCATGGATTGCATCCAGACCGTATTTCTTTGCTACCATGGCAAGGTCAGTCTTTCCCTGTGTTGCGCCGAATTCACAGTCAACGCGCCATGCAAGGTTCTTCTTTGTTGAAGTAGTCATGTTTTCTTCCAGGTCAGTTCCAAGAAGTTCTGCGAATTTTGCAGCATGCTCAGCTTCTTCATAGGCAGCCTTTTCCCAGTAAAGTCCGATTTCAGGGTAACCTTCGCGGTGAGCAATACGTGCCATACAAAGATACATACCAACTTCCGAACATTCACCGGTGAAATTGGCTTTAAGCTGGTCAAAGATATATTTCTTGTCAGCTTCAGGAATATCAGCATTGTTTTTTACTGTTTTTGCGTATATTCCGCATTCGTGTTCGCTGGCCAAGGTCAGTTCGCCTTCAACTTTCTTGAACTTGTCAGAACTTGCTTTACATACAGGACACTGTTCAGGAGCAGCGTCTCCTTCATAAATGTAACCACAAACAGAACAAACGTATTTTGACATAATTACTCCTACCCGGAACACGGGATTTATATTTTTTATGATTCCTTTCTGATTCTGTTCAGACAGGAATTACAGATTCCATGAAAAAGAAGAACCGTTCTTTCAACATTACCCGGCATATCTGAAAGTTCATCCATGCATACAGTTTTTTTCATGTCTGCAGGAATATCCGAAACACTGCTGCATTTTCTGCATACAAAATGACAGTGTGGTAAAGTATTGAAATCAAAACGGTCATGTCCGTCTACTGAAGTAACTTTTACAATATCTCCTGTTTCACATAGCAGGGTCAGATTTCTGTAAACAGTTCCAAGACTAACGTTCTGAAATTCCTGTCTGACAGATTCGTATACCATCTCGGCAGAGGGATGGTCATAGCGATTCCGAAGGCAGGTGAGAATTGCTTCGCGTTGTCTGGAATAATTCATCTTTATATCCTTAAAAGTAGTAATCGTTACTGATTTTTAATTCTACAAATCAAGGATTATTCTGTCAAATAATTTTTTGTTCAGTTTCTGAAAAGAACTTTTCCTCCTGCCGTTACCGAAAGGGTTTTTCCGTCCCAGGTGAGAGTTCCTTTCTTTTTTGCAAGTTTCTTAATTTCTGCGGCCCGTGTTATGTCAGACGGCAGGTTAGCTATAGTAAAACTGATGTTGAATGAAAGAGGCTTTTCTGAAGCTGTCTTTCCGCTTTTCAGAAGGCTGTAGCATTTCTTTGCAGAGTTTTCCATGAAAATCAGAAGGAGTGTTCCGTCTTCAGTCTGGAAGAAAAAGCCCGGGAAATACGGGATGTCAGTTACACGGTGGAGTGAAACTGCCTGACCGTTGAAGATGGTGTCAAAGCCCATCGGAATTCCGGAAAGCGTATACAGTGCATGGAATGTGTTTTCTGCATAAGGGGGAAGAGTAGCTGAAAGCTGGCTTGAATCGAAACTCTTTATGAGCTCTTTGTACAGGCTGATTTTCAGGTCAGTTATTTCCATAAGTTTCGGATAAATGAATTCCTTATAGCCGGCAAGCTCCCCGAAAATCTCGGAAGTGGAACTCATGATGTCGCCGCCGTAAGCAGTAACCTGTTTGATTTTCGGGAATTTCAGATTGTTCAGGAGAGTAACTTTTGTAAGCAGGTCAACGGCGTCGTATCCGAATCTGGAAAGTTCACTTTTGCGGCTGAGTTTTTTGAAATCCTTAAGGTCAGTTTTAAGTTCCCCAAGGTACTGGATGTTGGAATCGATTACAGCCTGGATTTTTGAACGGTCTTTAGGAGTGTATGTCTTTCCTGCTTCCAGTGAAAGGGAAGGAGAAGAGAACTTTTTCAGAACAGGCTGTGTAATAACTGTTGTAGCCTTGTAAACCCGGGAGTTTACGGAAGTATTGCTTTCTGAATTCAGGAAGATGGAATACTTGTTGTTCTTGAGTGCAAAAGGATCGTTTGTAGTTCTTGTTTTCTGTCCGTCAATTTCAAGCTGGAAGAAATCTGTTGTAGCCTGGCCTGAAAAACAGTAAAGCTTGTGGTTTCTTTCGGAAAACATATCCAGAAGAATAGCCCTGAAATTTTCGCTTATGCTGCCGTTTTCCAGGAAGTCCTGGTCGAATTCCGGTGTAATGAAGTAGGAACGGATTGTTCCGTCGAAGCCGGTGTTGTAGCGGCGTATGTAAGTCCATTTTTCAACGGCATAGAATTTAATTCTGAAGGATTCATCGTTGTGGCGGATTTCCAGGAATGTGTCGTCTTCGCTGCAAAGGGAAACTCCGTGAATTGAACAAGAGAAATCTTCCAGTTTCTCACCGTTCATTTCAATAAAGCCGGAATAGGTCTTTTCTACTTCCTGTTCCTGAAGTTCCGGTACAGAAGAATCAAGGAAATCGTCTTCTGTGAATTCCATTGGTGCTTTTACAAAGTGCCACTCTTTATCCAGGAATTCCTTTTCGTAATATCCTGTTTCTCCGTTTTCATCCAGCCCTACAACTCTCATGGTGCGGGCAAAGTTTCCCTGACCGTTTGAGTTTATGTGGTTGTATTTTGTAAGTCTTGCTTTTCCCTTAAGCGGAATTGATTCGTGCTTCAGCCAGTCTTCTGCCGGAAGTCCCCATGGTGAATAGTTCGAAAGGTAGTTTGCCCCGTCGTATTTCTGTTCAACTTTATCGTATGTGTATTCAAAGAACATAGGATCGCATCCCATGGTGTCAAAGTCTATGAGACGTGTGTACATGGAGCCCTGGTTCCCGATAAGGAAAATGGTTTCCCCGGAAACACTCATGTTCTGTGCAATGAAACGGCCTTTTTCAGGCATCTGAATCTGACGCGAAAAGTCAGGCGGAAGACCTGAATCTGTAAAGCGGATCTGTGTTCCTTCGTGGTTCAGGAAATATACTGTATCAATGCCCATTGTCCCGAAATGGTGTTCGTTTCCGAAAATGTCTGAATGGTAAAGAACTTCGCCGCGGCGGGAACCAAGGGAAAATGCTTTTTTGTCAGAAACCAGGTCGTTCTGGCGGAGTATTGTTGTTGAATCTTTCGGGAATCCGAAAAGACGGTTCCAGCGGAATGCCTTAAGGCGCACGTTCTTCTTGTTCAGAAAGCAGGTGTACATGATTCCGTTGGAGTCAAAGGCGTAAAGACTGTACTCATCGGCAGAAATCTCGTTTATGCGTTCAGGTGTTTCAAAGCGGTTTGCCGGTTTCTTTGATTTTGAAAATGGAAGTCCCTTTTTCAGGAAAAGATGCCAGTTTGCTTCTCCGGGAAGCTTTGCATAAATTCTTCCGTCTACAAGGACAAACTGTCCGTATTTACAGAAAGTCTGTGTCTGGGTTCTGATAAGAACTTCTTCAGGAAGAAATCCGTTTACGTCCTGAACAGGAGAAATAATCTGTGCTGTAGCTGCGGCAGCGGCTGAAACCAACCCTGCAATAATTACCTTTCGTTTCATATACATATAAATTTAATAACAACCTGTTTTATTGTCCACGAAAACTTTTATTTCTGCTATAATTCCGGATTATGTGTGATTCGAGTAAATTTTACGCTGAAGGACTGAATTTTGAATGTCAGCGCTGTTCTTTCTGCTGCGGTCATTCTCCGGGATTCGTTTATCTTTCTAAACATGATCTGGATCTTCTGTGTTCTTTTTTCAATATGGGAATGTCGGAATTTATTGATAAATACTGCCGCTGGGTAAACTATTACGAAGGAAAGACTGTACTTGCTCTTCTTGAAAAAAAGAACTGGGACTGCATCCTGTGGGAAAATGGCTGTTCGGCTTATGAAGGACGCCCTGTTCAGTGCAGAACCTATCCTTTCTGGAGCTGGATGATCAAGGACCGTGACATGTGGGATGAATGTGCCCGTGAATGTCCTGGAATGAATAAAGGAAAGACTTGGACCTACGAACAGATTGAAGAACAGCGGAAACAGTACGATGCAAATATTCCTCTGGAAAAGCATGAAGTTGAGGCCATGCTTCGTGAAGCTTCTGAAAAGGAAACTGAAAAATAAAGATGGCACCTGCAGTTGATTTTCATACTCACATTTTTCCCGAAAGAATTGCTGAACGTGCCATAAAAGGAATGGCAGCTGAAAGTCACCTGGTTCCTGTTCTGAACGGAACTGAAGAAGCTCTTGCTCGCTCCATGCAGGAAAGTGACAGCGAAGAAGAAGGGGAATGTGTTTCTGTTTCGGTTATTCTTCCCGTTGCAACCAATCCGGAAAAATGCCGGAGCATGAATCAATACGCTCTTTCAATCAACCGGAAGTATGAAAACAAGACAAAAAGACTTCTTTCTTTTGCTGCAGTTCATCCCTGTTCACAGGATGTAAAAGGTCTTGTAAAAGAAATTGCAGAGCAGGGGTTCAAGGGTATAAAAGTCCATCCTGATTATCAGGGCGTGTATTTTGATGACAGGAAATTCAAAGATCTTGTTTATTTTGCCGAATGCAATAATCTTATAACCCTTACTCATGCAGGCCTTGATTACGGGTATCCTTATGATGTCCGCTGTTCGCCGGCCCGTGCGCTGAGCCTTATTCAGGATGTAAAACCTGAACGCCTTGTACTTGCTCACATGGGCTCCAACAGTTTATGGAAGGATGCAGAAGATTTTCTTTGCGGTCTTGGGGTTTATTTTGATACAGCTTTTGTAAACGGCCATATTTCTCCGGAACAGTTTGTAAGGCTTGTTAAGAAAAATGGTGCTGACAGGATTCTTTTTGGTTCAGACAGTCCATGGGATGACCAGAAAAAGGCTCTGGATTTTGTAAGGAATCTTCCTCTTTCGGAAGTGGAAAAGGAAATGATTCTTTCCGGAAATGCCATGAAACTACTTGGACTTTGAGCAGTTCCCCCCCAAAAAAAAAGACCGGCCGCCAAGGACCGGTCTTTTTATATAAGTAATGTTACTAGCACTTCAGGATTCTGCAGATAGATCCGTTTACGATCATACAGATAAGATCCAGGAGCCACATGATATTCCATCCGAAGAAGATGCGGAGAATACCGGCTACAGGTTTCTTGTCGTTGAAACGTGTAAGGATTCCACAGATAAGTGAAGTAATAGGGATAATTGCAAGGATAATGCTTACAAGACGACCCATTCCGAAGTAACCTTTCTTACTTGCCATAATTAAAACCTCCAAGTTTTACTGATATCTATTTTATCCAAAATCTCTAAATTGTCAAATAATTTTAAACTGGCACTCGTTGAAACGGGGCGAAAATAATGATATTCTTCCCATAATAGTAATAAAAACGGAGGCTATTTATGATCAAACGTAACGAAAATTATACCAATCTTGCTAAAGGATACCTTTTCCCGGAAATTGCTAAACGCCGCCGTGAATTTCAGGCAGCTAACCCGGATGCTAAAATCATCAGCCTTGGTATTGGAAATACAACAGAACCTTTAACACCACATATTGTTGAAGCCATGAAAGACTTCATTACTGCAATGGGTACAAAGGAAGGTTACGAAGGATACCAGGACGACAGTGCAGGTATGCCAAAACTCCGTGAAAGAATTGCAGAAGTAATGTACAACGGAAAAATTAAGGCTTCAGAAGTTTACGTTTCTGACGGTGCAAAATGTGACCTTGGCCGTATTCAGACAATGTTCGGAAAGGGAGTAAACGTTGCAGTTCAGGATCCTGCTTATCCTGTTTACGTTGACGGAACAGTAATGGCCGGAGCCGGTGGAAAAGAACCTGTTACAGAAACAGGATTCAAAGACATCGTTTACATGCCATGTCTTCCAGAAAATGATTTCTTCCCTGATCTTTCAGTTGTAAAAAAGGACAGCCTTATTTATATCTGTTCACCAAACAACCCTACAGGTGCCTGTGCTTCTAGAAAAAATCTTGAAGACCTGGTTGCATTCGCAAAAGCAAATGACTGTATTGTTCTTTACGATGGT
>JAZLIM010000138.1:0-4245 GCA_045617385.1 Treponema sp. | reverse complement strand
ACTGGATTCAATGCACGTTTAGACATTCCCACACTGTTCCAAAGTGCAGAAACCGCTTCATAATCTAAAATCGTAAGTGGTAAAACTGATACGCTCATATTATACATATCTCCTATTTTAATCTGTTGTCCATTCCATCCTACCTACGGTAAACGGCAGGTGGTCAAACTTTTCTGTTCCTGTATGAACAAAGCCGTGATATTCGTAAAAGTTTTTGATGATCCAGCTTTCTTCAATTATTCCAATACGGATTTTGTCTGCGCCAAGTTCTTTTACCTTCTGTTTACAAAAATCTACAAGGCGGCCGCCATAAGCACAGTGGCGATTCTCAGGCAGAACTGCAAGATTGTTCAGATCGTAATGACCTTCAGGCTGCTTAGCCAGTGAAACATAACCTACTAATTTATCGTCTTCAAAAAGACCGTACATCAAAAAGCCCCAGTCAAAATAATTCTGAAGTTTTTCCATTGTCATAAAGCTTGTGTGACCCGGACAGTTTTCTTTTGTAAAGCCCATATTTGCAGCCACAGTAGCAAAACTTTTGTGAATCAAATCCAGCACCAAAGGTAATTCGTCTTTTGTAATCTGGCGGATTGTAATTTCAGAATCTACTGTTCCAATCTGAAAATCATCTTCATAAATAATACGGCCAACATAGTCAGAGTGAACAATATCATAACGTACGTTATATTTATCCAGAAGCCCGGTAATTACTGCAGTGTGCTTTTTCATCTCTTCAGGGAAGTCAATTTTGAACCAGGTAATTGGTGTAACTTCGCCCTTGAAGTCATCTTCGTAAAAAGGCGGAACCGGAAGATTAGCACGGAACCATTCATCTTCAGCACGAAAAGCCGCTTCATCTTCTGCTGAAAAAATTCCGTCGCGGATACGTCGCCAGCAAAGTGCAAAAAGTCCAGCAGGCTTACCTGTTTTAAAGGCAATTTCCCTGCCCTGGATTCTCATATATTTTGGCATTCATTCTCTCCTTTACAAAACATTTTAGCTTGCCTTGGAAAAGATTTCATTAAAGTAATTTTTTAATTCCATCGCTTTCTACCATCCCCTTTCGTGGAACTCCCATTCGCTGGTTTCCAGGGGGATGGATCTGCAGTCCATTCTTTCAATCATCACATAATCCCGGCCTTCCAGATATTCAATAAGCCGGTCGATTTTTTCTTCAGTTCCCTGAACTTCCATTTCTACAGTGCCGTCTTCCAGATTCTGGACCCAGCCTGTAAGCCCAACAGAGTTTGCAAAACTTTTAGAGTGCCATCTGAAACCAACGCCCTGAACGCGACCTGAGAAAATTATATGTTTACGAATTTTTGCGGACATTTTCTATTTCAATTGTAATCCAAAATTGATTTATCTAAAAGAACGCCACTCTACTCCCCGTAGATTTACTCGGAAAATATTATGCACTAAGATTCATATAACAAAACGGAGGAACCCATATGAAAATTTTAGTTTTGAACGGAAGCCCAAAATCAAAAAGTGACACCATGGTTTTAACAAATGCATTTCTTAAAGGACTTGAAAAAAATGGTCCTCACGAAGTTCACGTTATAGACGTCATCAAAAAGAACATTGCGCCCTGCAGAGGCTGTTTCGGCTGCTGGAAAACTGAAAACGGTCAGTGCGTAATCGATGATGATCAGAACGAAATCCTGAGTCTTTACCCTGAAATGGATTTAATCATCTGGAGCTTCCCGCTTTACTGCTATGGAATGCCGGGCCATCTTAAGTCTGTTCTGGACAGAACAATTCCTCTCATTCAAAAAAAGATGGAAGTTGTGGATGGCAGAACTCAGCACATTTCCAAAGTGGATTTTTCTAAAATCCACGGAGTTGTCATCTGCGGTTGCGGGTTCCCGAACTATGAACACAATTTCGAGGGCATTCAGCGCCAGTGTGAACTTGCTTTGGGAAACCCGCTTCAGATTTATGTTCCGGAAACCCCGCTTCTGAACATTCCTGAAGCTGAACCTGTTGCAAAACCAAAACGGGAAGCATTCGAACTGGCCGGAGAAGAATACGCAAAATCATTTTCGTTGAAACCGGAAACAATTGAAAACCTTCAGAGTCTAATGATTCCAAAAGATGAATATATTGCAGGAGTAAATAGCTAAAATGAATCCAGAAAAAACCGGGCAGATAATTAAGAATGCCCGCATAAAAAAAGGAATGACACAAAAACAGCTGGCCGAAGCAATTGCTGTTACAGATAAAGCTGTATGCAAATGGGAAACCGGACACGGCTGTCCTGACATCACGCTTCTTTCACAGTTAAGCAAAGTTCTGGAAATTGATATCCAGAGTATATTGCGTGGTGAACTTGTAAGAAACAAAAGCATTGCGGGCAACATGAACAGAATTAAATTCTACCGCTGCCCTACCTGCGGCAATCTTATTACCAGTGTGAAAGAAATTGAAATCAGCTGCTGCGGAAACAAACTTCCGTTTGCAGAAGCACACCAATCCAATGATCCGAAATATATTCCAATTATAAAGGAATTCGACGGTCAGTATTCCGTGAGCTTTAATCATCCAATGACAAAGGATGATTACATCGCCCACATCATCACCGTTCAGTACGACAAGATTCTGGTGGTAAATCTTTTTGCCGAACAGGAAGCTGTGGTGACACTGCCTCAGATTGCAGGACTCCACATGTTTCTGATTACAAGCCGTGATGGACTGATTACGATACAATAAAACCGAACCGTAATTTATATCCTAAGAATTCTGCTTTGCTAAAGTTCCTTAATATCTTCTTCGATTCCTTTGCTGCAGAATTCTTCTTCGCGTTTCAAGTGATAGCTGTTTTTTTCGAACTCATACACCATGTATGCATCCCATGAGTTTCCTTCTGCATCAGTAATTTCACGGTCCTTACAGCGGATAAATCCAACCTTCGGATAATAATCAGGCTCCCCAATTTATAATTCTTGGAAGATTAAACCGCTGTACAATTACAAACGGAATATGCAGGAGGGAAAAGACAAAGGCTATCAGGATCATCGCAATCCAGTGCCCGTAATATTTTCCCAGGAAAACCGGAACATAACTTAAGAAGATCAGAAGCAGATGAACGTTTTCCGACTGAATCATTACCTTGATCAGATCTTCCTTACTTTTTGAGTTCGTTTTGAACTGACTGGAATTATAAGTTGGAAGAATATCCTTCCATTTCTTTACTTTCAGTTTTTTATAAAGCCGGTTTTCCCACCCCGCCTGACTGAACCAGAAAGGGCATTTTGTTTTGTAAGCTGCTACACTCAACAGGACTGCGAAAGGCGGAAGAAGATGAAAGATCACCATCTCTGAAGCCAGAAAAATCAGAATCCAGTTTTTAAAAATAACTGCTCCTGCCACAGATGCAAGCATCACCAGAAGAAGAATTAGTGGAACAATATTTGTTTTTTTCATATTTCAATTTTACATCAGATTTGCAATATTCACCCTATTAATTATTACAAGTTTAAAGTCATTGCAGAAGAATTGAGTCCAAATCCCATTGATTCATATAAAGGCTTTCCTGCGTCCGTTGCATCAAGACTGATTTCAGTTACGCCTAAAGATTCAGCTTCCTCGATTAATAATTCAAGCATTTGTTTTGCAATCCCTTTTCTTCGGAACTCTTTTTTTACATAAACATTCATTAAATGAGCTCTTTTACCGGTTGGGTGAGAAAAGGTTGGCATCATTGAAATATAACATAGCGTTGCGCATGCAACTGGAATCTTATTTTCCAAACACAGAACATCTGTTTGAATTCCTTCGATAAAGTTCCTACGGCAGTTTTCAATAAAAGATTCATCATACTTATAAGAATCCGACAAATCATTTACTTCTCTCAACATTTCCAGGCGAATTGCCATTAAATTATCAATATCTTTTTCTGTTGCCTTTATTATTTCCATTTTTTCTCCCCTCCAAATTTCTGTTTGCATGGTTAATCTATTTTTTGCAAATATACAAAAGATGATTAGAAGCAGCCAAAAGTTCACGTCGTTCGCAACACCTTAAATGATATTTGTAGAACTGATTAAAATCGTGGTCGCCCATTTTAAAATCTTTTCTGTTTTCTGCAAGTTCAAGAATGCTGTCGGTTCCGGCAGTTGTAATATGCTCTACAGGCTTGCCTTCAAAGAACTGTTCAAAATCTGAAACTTCAAAGGCTGTAAAAACCTGATTGTCATAATGAGTTGGTTTGTAATTTTCATCCAGATTGACTTTTAATCC
>JAZLIM010000137.1:0-5830 GCA_045617385.1 Treponema sp. | reverse complement strand
TTGTTACCAGGCACTCCAAAATCACTGACAATAAATGAGACCAGATTTTTCTTTCCGTAGTCTGTTTCTACTTCATATTTTTCTGCATCCCTGGCGATTACGCCGTGCATTGTTAAACTGTTCAATGTCCTAACCCTTATAAATCATATATTTAGCTGCACATAAAATGAGCCAGTACAAACCAATTCTTATCCATGCCCTTCTCTTCCACCGCCACCAGTCATAGAACCGGTACCTGGAAAGCCAGGCATAAAATAAGATCCACACAGATCCAAGGATTCCTAAAACAAGAACAGCGAGTGCTGTATATTTTTCCTTCAGAAACATCAGTATCTGAAATAAAAAGCGTTCACTCCGTTGAAACAGTCTTAGTCCCTCCCTGGACAACCAACCTGCAACACTCTTAGTATTCACGATCCGTCAGATTTTGCTTACCTCCTTCGCCTAAACTGCACAGGTCTCTGCACAAGAGATACTGTGTTTTTTGTAAACAGCGGAAATCATTTCACGCTGCTTTTTCATTTTCACAGGATCCAGTGTAAGACCGCAGCCGTAATACACGTTATCAAGCTCTTCTCTGAGAGCCGCTCTTTCACAGGGATCAAGTCTGAAAATCTGAAGTTCACGACTAACAACATCCTTGTCATCAGAATATGAAATATCAAATCCGCAGCATTTACAGACCCCCGGATACATATCAACTTCAGAACTGCATACAGGACAGATTTTTGTGAGTCTTGTTTCAGGTTCAGTCTTTTCAGGACTATGACTCATTACAAAATCACTTAATACATCAGGAGCAAGACACAGGAATCTGAAAAGGTTTGTATGGCTTCCGCCTTTTTTCTCAAGCTTTTCCACTACCCTCTCGTCAACATATGACACAAACTCTTCTACCAGTGAAAGATCCATTCCTGATTCTTCAATGCGGTCTGAGACAGCCGGTACGAAATCCTTATCAAAAGGATTTGAGCCGAATATATTTTTTATTTTATTTTCAAAAGAAACTGCTGCTGCTAAAGCCTTATCAGATTGAGAATGGTTTTTAGTTGCAACATGAGGAGGAATATGGATTTCTGCGTCAGCCTCCGCAGCAGCAGTATTATTAACTAGATTATCATTTAGCTTATTGAGTTCCAGTGTGACACTGTCCCCGGTGTCAGAAAGACATACACCCGGTGTCAAAATGAAAGTGTCATTGACTTCATCACACAACAAGTCTAATGGTGACTTCTCACGGAAGTCTGTATTTTCAAGTTCCTCAACCTTCCCCGGGATTCTTGAAACAGCCGAGTAATAGATACAGCGGGTTTCATTTTTACCTTCCCTCAGGTTATAGGATCTTTTTACTAAGTAGCCTTTTTCAACAAGGGAATTAAGCGCACGGATTACAGTGCTTCTTGAAAGCTTGGTCCATTCAATAAGATTAGTGATGGAACCTGTATAGCAGCCAAGTTTAACTTCGATACTGCCGTCTTCGATTTCCCTCTTCTGGTAACTCCATCCATGAATGTAGGCATAGATCACCAGTTCATTTTTTTTGATGTTCTTATCATTACTCATCCAGGCTCTGATATTTGTATATGCATTCACTCTTTCAATCATTCTGTTCACCTTTATTCCGGTTACTATTTCAAGAAAAGCTTAGACAAAGCTTTATCAACAAAAATTGTTGTCATGCATAATGCACCGATAGGACTCAAGCCCGGGTAAGCATGACATGCCCTTTCAAAATAACAGCCGCGGCAGAAATCTCCGTCTCTGATGGCTGGAACTGCAACAAGTTCAACAGTCTCGTTTTTCTGTTTATCACGGACATAGAGTGTGTATCCTTTTGGATAACAAATCTGTCCGTATACTTTTACAAGTTCCATACTGCCCTACCCCGCTTTCTTTACTTCATTCTTGATAAGATCAAGTTTTCTGATACATTCAGTCAGGTTTTCATCATTGAGAACTTCTTCCATGGAATTTTCATGAATGAGGTTCAGTGTTTTTCCGTCATCACTTTTTTTAAGAAGCGGAAGTCTGTGATCATTATGCAAACTCAGATCTTCAAGAAAGCTCACAAGAGCTTCCGTATTAAATCTTGTAGTCTGAGCTTCAAGCATATCCAGTGTATCTCTGTAGAAATCTCTAATTTCTGTTTTAGTCATTTAATCCTCTAAATCTATTCCAGCTTCTTTCAGCGAAGAAACTGATACTGAAGGAACATCTTTAGAAAGCGGATTTTCAAGAAGCTTTCTGAAATCATTGTCTTTACAGATTTCTTCCACCGATTTTCCTTCATTTACTTTTTCAAAGATGAACCCTGAAATCCTTACTGCAGCACGGTTTAATCTCGCTGCCTTCTGTTCAGGTTTCTTATCCGGTTCATCATCCTTTGCTTTCTGGCGGACCATCTTATAAACCTCATTTACGGTTCTGGTTCCGTCTTCTATCTGTTTCTTTAAGTCATCATCTGCCTGTTTTTCAACTGACATGGCCCTTAAAGCAGTTCTTCTCGAAACTCCGAGTTCCTGTGCAATCACAGTTGCCTTATCACCTTTCATTGTCTGAATCTCATGGGTTCCAAGAAGCCTTGAAACATGTTCCATAAGTTCACTTGCAGAAAGGTTCCTTCTGTTCACCTGAAGCTTAAGTGCATATCTGTATGCAGCATCCAGGTTTTCGAACTCGTGTTCATAGACCGGGACAAGCTTTATGCCTGCTTTCTTACAGGCGGTATATCTTGTATACCCGTCTATCAGATAACGGTGTCCTTCCGTTTTCCAGATTTGAAGCGGCGTCGAACCGTCAAAACCGGATTCCATCATTGACTTCGTTATACTTTCCAGGGTTTCAGGATCTATTCTGAACATTGTCTTAAAAGATTCATGCTCTTCGACATCATCTATATGCATTCTTTTAGAAAGCCTGATTCCCCCGTCTGCCATGGATACGTTCTGACCTGCTGTTACAATGTTCAAGCCTTTTCCCATCAGAACCTCTCCACAACATCTTTTTCTCCGGTAAACATATTGATCAGCTGGTTCACGGCTTCTGCAAGACGTACCTTTCCGCTTTCCCTGGAGTTGATGCTTACAAGCTCATCCCTGTCCGTATATTTTTTGACGTAGGATGTATGGGGAAGCTTTACGGCAAGAATCTTTGATGCAAAAGCCTGGTAATAAAGCTGCATGTAATCCTTCTGTTCTCCGCCCTCACATTCATCAAACTGAAAAAGGTAGTGGGCAAAAACAATAAAGGTATTTCCATACTTTTCCGGAAGTTCCTCCTGAATCTTCTTCATCAGGAAGGAAGTCATGTTGAAATTAAACTCTGCGAAATCAACCGGAGTCAGGATATAATCCGCGGCATATATCGCACTCATTACGAGGTTGTCGTAAGTCGGAGACGTATCAATGATTACATAATCAAAGCCGCAGTCTTTGGACAGCAGTTTTTTAAGTTTTCTGTAATCGATTGCACGAATGTCACAGAGCGACAGGGAAGACGGAAGAAGATATACATTGGACCTCCGTGTCTCAATGACATTTTCCTTCAGTCTTTCCTGGGTAATGGCCATAACAATATTCCTGTTATCACACAGTTCTGAAGCTCCTTCCAAGCCAAGCGTGTAGTAGAAAGTCACGGAATTATTCAGATCCATATCAATAACAAGAACACGGTTACCACGGGCTGCAAGATTATTGGCTGCAAGAATGACGAGACTGGATTTCCCAACACCGCCTTTAATACTTGAAACTGTTATAATCATGCATCCTCCTGACAGGGTTTCCAGAGTGCAGATCTCGCTGCCTGCCCTAGTTGATTCGCAATTCGAAGTGCACCGGAAACCGTGTATGCTTAAAGGATAGGGGGGAACGGAAAATAAAAAAACGACCTTTAAAAAATATTCTTTTCCCTGGAGAAGAAATTCTTTTCCCTAAACGGCAAAAACATTTCCTTGAATAAAAAATGATGCTTTCAAGATTGTTTTACAGGCCGGAAATAACCAGAAACAGAAGGGGAGAAAAACTGATATTTTCAGTGTTAATAAGAGAAAAGAGCTGGAAATTCAAAACTTCGAAATCTTGCGTATACGGGCCTCTTTCAGCCTCAAACGATAAATTACCCTATTTTCAAATTTGGACGCGTTATACGCAATCCTAGAGCGTGTTTTAAAAGATTAGATTTTTTCTAAACATTCTAAACATTTTGTTTAGTTTGTTTAGATTTATTATAATCTTTTATCTAAATATATTGTTTAGATTTTATCTAATCTTTCTAAACATTTTATTTAGAAATCTAAAAAAGTTTAGATTTTTTATTTGCTTTTTTCTAAAAAATATGATTAGATATAAGTATACAGAAAAAGTATCAATTTTTTTGAGGTGGGGAAAAATGAAAAAAATTGCAGTAGCCATTCAGAAAGGCGGAGTTGGCAAAACTACTATCAGTCTTTCACTTGCAGCAGAACTTGCAGGACAGGGAAAAAAAGTCCTTCTTATCGACGCTGATCCACAGGGCAACTCAACAGGAACTCTGCTTGAATCCTTCAATCATGACCTTGCAGAAACTCTTTACGGTGACGTTACAATCGACGAAGTTGTAGCAAAAACATCTGTAGAAAATCTTTTTATCATTCCGACAAATTCAATCGACAGAAAGGGCAGCCGTTCCCTTAAGACATACCGCACAAGTGAAGCTTCGAAGGAGCCATTCATTTTTGCAGACCTTTGTGAAGAAGTTGAAAAAATCGGTTTCGATTACTGTATCTTTGATACATCTCCAGCATTCGATGATTTCGAAGAAAACATCATGACTGCTTCAGATGAAGTAATTGTTGTTATCAAAGCCGACGCATATTCACAGGACGGACTTCAGATTTTCAAGAACAACCTTGAAAGCTTCAAGAAGAGAAAGCATGTTCAGAATCCAAAGTTCGAAACAATCGTTCTCAATGAAATCAACCACTCAATCAAACTTACAGACATTATTACCGACGGACTGAGTGCAGGTGATTTTAATGTAGTATATGTTCCTGTTGATCAGGATTTCAAATATGCAACTGTAGCAAGACAGACAATCCAGCAGAGAGGCGGAAAGAAAGAAACTCTCGATGCTCTTAAAAAGCTTGCTGAAGCTGTTAAATAAAGGGTAGGGGAAGTAAAATGCCAATAGCACGAAAACAAGTTCCTCAGGACTTTCTTGATCAGATGAAATCTAATCTTACAAAGGATTCTCCAGTTGAAGTTACTGAAGAACCAGAAGCAGCTCCTGTGGCTGCTGAAACTGAAAAAGTTGTTCCTGAGAAAAAAATAGAAACTGTAGTCAAAGAAGTAAAAACTGAAAAGAAAATTGAAACACAGCCTGCTTCAGATGACAAGAAAGAAAAATACGCTGACGTAATGAATGTAAGGCTTTCAAAAGGCCGCAGAAACGAAATCAAGACATTCTGCACAAGCTGCGGTATCAGCGTTACTCAGTATATCGAGACATCTTTTGAATATCTGGCAAAAGAAGTTGCTGCCGGAAGACTTGTAATTTCAAAAGGTGGAATTACAAAAAAAGAAGATTAAAAAATAAACACGGGTGGGAAAAATGGGAAAAAAAATCAAGGCAGCAAGTTCTGACGTAATGATAGATAATTCATCAAATGAACTTTTCAGTTCTCTCGAGCTTGTATCACAAGATGAAAAGAAAATCTTAAGTTATGTTCCTAGCTTTTTTACAACTGCATCTTTGCCCCTCAGAAACATCAACAAAACAGAATTCATCAGAAAAGCCAGTAACGGCATTTCTCTTATATTGAACTCTCCGAAAAATGTTCCTTTTGGACTTTACG
>JAZLIM010000136.1:0-7543 GCA_045617385.1 Treponema sp. | reverse complement strand
CAGATGATAATCTGCGGTTTTTTTATGAGCTATTCAGACGCTACTCAACAACAACGTTAACCTTAACTGTCTTTACGCCTTTGTTTGGTACAACACATGTACCGTTTACTTTGGCGCCTTCTTTTACAGTTACTTTAACTTCACCGTCGTTCTTCTTGTTTACAACGCTGATCTTGTATTCAACGCCGCGGAACTTACGTGTGAGTGTAGCTTTCTTAACATGTTCTGGAAGACGTGGTTCAACAACCAGTCCTGCGTAACTTGGGCGGAGACCACAGATGTACTGTGAGAGTGCCACAAAGTTCCATGCAGCTGTACCTGTAAGCCAAGAGTTCTTAGCTTCACCATGACGGCGTGCTTCTTTACCGGCAACCATCTGGCTGTAAACGTAAGGTTCTGTACGGTGGATTTCTGATTTGTCTTCGATGTATGCAGGAGCAATCTTGATGTAGTGTTCCCATGCATCCTGTGGACGACCGTTTACAACTTCACCAATGATAACCCATGGGTTGTTGTGACAGAAGATACCGCCGTTCTCTTTGTATCCTGGTGGGTATGATCCAACTTCACCAAGTTCAACATGGTAGTCCTGGTATGCAGGCCAGTTGATACAGATACCGAAGTCTGAATCCAGATATTTCTTTACGCTGTCCAGAGCCATTTCAGGGTAGCCTTTGTCTTTTCCGACTCTTGCCATTGTTCCGAAGCCCTGTGATTCAATGAAGATTTTTCCGTCTTTACATTCTTTAGAACCGATCTTGTTTCCAAAGTGGTCGTAAGCACGAACGTACCATTCTCCGTCCCAACCTGCTTTACAGATTGCTTCTTCCATTTTCTTGCAGGCTTTGAGAGCTTTTTCAGCTTCTGCTTTGTCGCCCATAAGATTACACATTGCAACGTAGTCTGGTGTAACGTAAACGAACATTTCTGCGATCATTACAGATTCAGCATTCTTTCCGTTCTGGTGACTTGTTGTCTGGAATGATTCGTTAGGGTCTGTAGAGAATCCGTTCAGGTTCAGACAGTCGTTCCAGTCGGCCTGGCCGATAAGTGGAAGCCCGTGTGGTCCCATGTGCTTAACAGTAAAGTTGTATGATCTCTTGATGTGTTCAAAGAGAGTTGCTTTGTTTGTGGCTGAGTTGTCAAAAGGAACCATTTCCTTAAGGAAGCCTGCATCTCCTGTTTCGCAGATGTAGCGGCCAACACCAAGAACCAGCCAGAGCGGGTCATCATTGAATCCGCCACCGATATCAGCATTACCTTTCTTTGTAAGTGGCTGGAACTGGTGGTAACAAGATCCGTCTTCGAACTGAGTTGAAGCAACGTCGAACAGGCGTTCGCGGATGCGTGAAGATGGCAGCTGGTGAGCAGCACCAAGCATATCCTGAGAAGTATCGCGGAAACCAAGCCCACGACCGATTCCTGATTCAAAGTAAGAAGCAGAACGGGCAAAGTTGTAAGTAACAACACACTGGTACTGATTCCAGATTGCCATACGGTCAAGTTTTTCATCACCAGTCTTGATTGTGAAGTGTGAGAGTGTTTCATCCCAGAATTTCTTCAGTTCGTTGTATGCTTTTTCAACCTTTGCTTTTGTAGCGAATTTCTTCTGGATGGCAATTGCCTTTTCCTTGTTGATTACGCCTGAAGCTGTGTTTGTACGAAGCAGTGTTTTTGGAGCTTTAGCAGCCCATTTTTTGTCCGGGTCATTTTCTACATAACCGAGTACGAAAATGTATGTTTTTTCTTCGCCAGGATTCAGTGTAACATTTACGCGGTGAGAAGCAATTGGAGACCAACCGTCTGCAATTGAGCTTGCTGATTTTCCTGCAACAACTGTCTGTGGATTTGCCAGAGAGTTGTAGAGTCCCATCCATGTTTCACGGTCTGTATCGAAACCGTCGATCTTTTCGTTACATGAATAGAAGCTGAAGTGATTGCGGCGTTCGCGGTATTCAGACTTGTGGTAGATTGCGCTTCCGTCGATTTCAACTTCACCAATAGAGAAGTTTCTCTGGAAGTTTTCACAGTCTGTAGAACCATTATAGAAACACCATTCAACAAAAGAAACCAGTGAAAGTTCCTTCTTTTCGCGTGCCAGGTTCTTGATTGTAACCATTTCTACTTCACAGTTTTCCCCGTTAGGAACCATGTAAAGTACATCAGCCTGAACATTGTTTTTCTTTGAGCTGATTTTTGAGTAACCGAAACCGTGGCGGCATTCGTAGTAGTCAAGCTTTGTTTTTGTTGGCTGCCAGCCAGGATTCCAGATTGTCTTTCCATCTTTGATATAGAAGTAACGTCCGTTTGTATCAAGTGGAACATCATTGTAGCGGTAACGTGTCAGACGGCGCAGACGTGCATCAGTATAAAAAGCATATCCACCGGCAGTGTTTGACAAAAGAGAGAAGAATTTCTCATTTCCAAGGTAGTTGATCCAAGGGTAAGGTGTAGTTGGAGTAGTGATTACATACTCACGTGCCTTGTCATCAAAAAAACCGAATTTCATAAAGAAACCTCGCTGATTGCGTCCGAAAATAAACGAACGCGTAATTTTTTTGACCCGAAAGCATGTTTCGGGCGTGATTTACGAAAACGTTGTAGTAAAATCCATTATATAGGGGATTTACTGTTTGTCAATGGAAAATAAAGCTAAAAAAATAGATTAAACCGCTCTTACAGCTGAAAAAAGGCCGAAACTTCCAGCCATCATGATAAGGCCTGCAATCAGAACGCCAAGCATTACCGCAATGACAGTATCGCGGAATTTCATGTTCAGCATGGAAGCCGCAAGAGTCCCTGTCCAGGCGCCGGTGCCCGGAAGCGGGATTCCTACAAAAAGCATAAGGGCAATGAATATACCGTAGCCGGCTTTTGAAGTAAGCTTTTCGCCACCCTTTGCCCCTTTTACCAGGAAGAATGTACAGATTTTTCCGATGAACTTCTTGTCCTGCCCCCATTCAAGGAATTTACGGGCAAAAAGATAAATAATCGGAACCGGAATCATATTCGCAATAATACAGATTACAAAAGACGGGATTACAGGCAGTTCCAGCGCCTGAGAAACAGGAATTGCTCCGCGCAGTTCAATAAGCGGAATCATCGAAATAAAGAAAATCCATAAATATTTTGTAAGCATAACAATATGAATATAGCAAAAAACTTTGGGAATTACATCACTAAAAAGAAAGGCGGTGGTTTCGACAAGCTCAACCACCGCCTTCTTTTTAGCATTCAATCAGTTCGTATTCTCTCGAACCAACCCCGATCTTTTCACTGTGAACAAGAACTGTTTCCCATTCAACATTCGGGTGATTGTTTTTCCAGTGGTCTCCCATTTCCTTGAAGCCAGGCTTATGGATATTCTTTGCCAGGTCTCCGTTTGGAGTTGGCGATGCCTTACGGCAAAGGTCTACACAGGCCTGATCCAGAGCTACAGGATCAAAGGAAGCCAGCATTCCGACATCCGGAAGAATCGGTGCGCCGTTTTCCTGGTGACAGTCACAGTTTGGTGAAACGTCACAGATGAGGCTGATATGGAAGTTTGGTCTTCCGTCTACAACAGCCTGAGTATATTCTGCAACGCGGACGTTCAGGTCTTTTGTAGAATTGTTTTCTTTGAAAGAAATGGCGTCAAAGTTACAGGCGCCGATACAGCGTCCGCAGCCCAGACAGTTGTTTACATTGATGCTCATCTTCTTTCTTGTTTCGTCAAAGATGAAACCATCGTTTGCACACTGCTTTGCGCAGAGTTTACAGCCGCGGCACATAAGCGGATCAATTGTAGGTTTTCCGGTTGCGTGCATGTCTTTTTTACCGGCGCGGGAACCACATCCCATACCAAGGTTCTTCAGAGCGCCACCGAATCCCATTTCTTCATGACCTTTAAAATGGTTCAGGGAAATAACAATATCAGCATCCATAATTGCACGGCCGATTTTTGCAGTCTTGCACTGTTCTCCGTTTCTTACAGGAACTTCTACATCGTCAGTTCCCTTAAGCCCGTCGCCAATAAGAATCGGGCAGCCTACTGTAAGCGGTGTAAAACCGTTCTGCCATGCACATTCAAGATGCTCCAGGGCATTTTTTCTGAACCCCGGATAGAGAGTATTACAGTCTGTAAGGAATGGTTTTCCTCCAAGGCTCTTAACGATATCAACTACAACACGGGCGTAGTTAGGACGGAGGAAACTCAGATTTCCAAGTTCACCAAAGTGAATCTTGATAGCTACGAATTTCCCGTTCATATCGATTTTGTCGATACCGGCTTTTCTGATCATATTCTCAAATTTCTTAGGAATAGGAGTTCCATACATTGGAGTTGTAAAGTCTGTGAAATAAACTTCTGATTTTGACATATTTTTTCCTTAACCATTTAAAATCAAATGGGCCCTTCGACAGGCTCAGGGACCATTTAAAAACAAAAACGGTCACCTGATATTATAAACCGTAGGCAACCGTTTTTTTACATTTAAATCTTGTTATTTATTGAACAATTCTACTCAAGGCTTCTGGTACTTTCAGGTTTCTTTCTTCTGAAATCAAAACGGGTTTCTGCAAGCACAACTGCAAGGAAAATCAGAACACACCCGATTCCCATTTTCAGGGAAACCTGTTCGTGAAGGATCATTACACTGAAAAGGATTCCGAATACCGATTCAAAGCTCATGAAAAGAGAGGCCAGGGAGCCCGGAAGATATTTCAGGCTCAGGTTCTGGAGAACAAAGGCCAGGAGAGAACTGAGGACACCAAGATACAGCATGGAAACGATTACGCCGCCGGCTCTGAGCCCTTCCGAGGGAAAAGCACCGTCAAACAAAGGAGCTGTAAGCCAGCCAAGAATTGCGGCCACCCAGAACTGCTGCACTGTAAGGAAGATCGGGTCTGTGCCTTCCTTGTTGCATTTTTCTGTCCACAGGATATGGAGTGCATAGAAGAGCCCGCAGACCAGAGTAAGAATATCACCAATATTCACCCCCATATCTCCGTTACCAAGACTCAAAAGCCCGATTCCGGTAAGCGACATTGCAGCAGCCACGAACACGTACCAGGCCGGACGCTTTCTGTACAGAGGCCAGCTTAGAATCGGAACAAGCATAACGTAAACTGTTGTAAGGAATGCATTCTTTCCGGCAGTTGTGTAATTGCAGCCGATTGTCTGGGTCAGATAAGCGGAAAAGAGGAAGAAACCTGTAATAATTCCGTTGAACCAGTCATGACGTGTTTTTCCGCGGAATTTCTTAAGTGTAAATAATGTAAGCCCTACAGCAGCAATAGAAAAACGGAATGCTACCATCCATACAGGGCCAATTGAATCCAGTGAATTTTTTACTACTACAAAGGCGAAGCCCCAGATTATTGTTACAAGAATCAGGCCGGCACTGGCCAGAAAAGAAACAGTCTTTTTATCCATAGCAGAAAATCTATCACAAATCTGATAAACTGTCTTTTATATGAAAGCATCAACAGAATACAAACAGGAACATAAAAAAGACTTTGGTCACGAAAAGGTTGAGATCCTTTACCAGGACCAGTGGATTATAATTGTAAACAAGCCGAGCGGAATTCTTTCCTGCCCTTATCCGGGAAGCCGTTCCCGTACAGTTCAGAGTGTCCTTGAAGAAATCATGCGCAAAAAAGGTGAGCTGAATTCCCACCACAAACCGCTGGTGGTTCACCGCCTTGACCGCGACACAAGCGGCGTTATGATGTTCGCTCTTACAGAACCTGCCCAGAAAGCAATCATGGACACATGGCATCAGATGGTAACAGAACGACTTTACCGTGCCGTTGCCGAAAATCCATCCGACCCGAAATCTGTTCTGCCGGACCACGGTCTGATTGATGCACCGCTTGCATTCAACGCATACAACGTAGGTTTTGTTCCGAAAGCCGGCGACAAACCAGCACGGGCTGCAGGCAGACATGAAGATTCAGTTTACGAAAAACACCTTTCAGGAAAAGGAAAGAATACAGAATTCAAGACAGTCCCTGCCCGCACACACTTCAAGGTTGTGGCCCGAGGCCCTGCCTACACTCTTTTTGAACTGAGCCTGGACACGGGAAAGAAAAACCAGATCCGTGCACACCTGGCATCAAAGGGCTACCCCCTCTGCGGAGATGAAAACTTCCGTGCAAAATCAGATCCGTTCATGCGCCTTGCTCTTCACGCCCGCACCCTGGAATTCGACCACCCCTTCACCGAAGAACACATGAAGTTCGAAGTTCCTGAACCGGCCGACTGGCTTCCTGCAGTTGAAAAAACAAAACGCGCCGTCCGTGCAGAATACCTGAATCCGGGAAAGAACACCGGCAGTAACCGCAGAAAAACTGAGAACAGTTCCGGAAACTTTGACGCTTCAAAACGCGTTACCGGAAAACAGCGCAACCACATGGACTTTATAAGCAAGGGGAAGAATTACAACAGATGACAAAAGAAGTACTTACCATAGATGTTAATTGCCACGACTTTCTGGAAGTAAAGGGAAAGAACGCTGAAGCCTGCATGATTCTTTTTGACGGTTCCTGCGAATGCGAAAACTTTACAGGAAAAATCTGCCCTTCAGCTGCCGACACCCAGACCCAGGTTTACGGAGAAAAACGTTTTCTTTCTGCCCGTTACATTCTTAAAGGCAGAGACTGTGAAGGCCAGGAATGCAGCATCTTTATAGAAAACAACGGCGCATTTGATGCAGACGGAAACATCACCACACGCCCAAGAATCATTACAGACTCAAAAGCTCTGGCCTGGCTGGAAACCGCTGACCTTTCCGGGAAAATCGAAGGAAAGGAAGGCGGAGTAATCATTCACCTGTTCGCGTAAACGTAACAGAACTGGAGGAGAAGTTTTATGGAAAACAAAATCAGTCTTGAAAGCATAAAGGAACAGGCAGAAAAAACCGTAACAGAATTTCTGGAACTCCATCCTATGAAAGCCGGTCAGATTCTGGTTGCAGGATGTTCTTCCAGCGAAGCAGGCGGCGGAATAATCGGGAAAGATTCCAGTGCAGATATAGGAAAGGCAATCTTTGATGCAGTAAAGAAAGTGTGTGACCAGCACGGAATATACCTTGCTTCACAGTGCTGCGAACACCTGAACCGGGCCCTTGTGGTAAGCCGGAAGTGTGCCGAACAATACGGCTATGATGAAGTATGTGTTGTACCGTGGCTCAAAGGAGGCGGATCTTTTGCCACAGCTTCGTTTTACGGAACTGAAGACGCTGTAGTGGTTGAACACGTAAAAGCTCATGGAGGTATTGATATCGGGAACACCCTTATAGGAATGCATCTGAAAGAAGTTGCGGTTCCCGTAAGGCTTTCCAATAACAAAATCGGATGTGCCTGCGTAACTGCCGCTTACACAAGACCAAAACTGATAGGCGGAGAAAGAGCCCGCTACAACTAAACGAAAAAGCCTCGCAGAAAACGGAAGTTTCTGCGGGGCTTTTGTTTTTACTCAAGAGCTTTTAGAGTACTACTCTGTCCAGCTTCCAGATGTCGCGTACGTAATCTTCGATTGTGCGGTCTGAAGAGAACTTACCGG
>JAZLIM010000135.1:0-19417 GCA_045617385.1 Treponema sp. | reverse complement strand
ATATGGATCCTGAAGTTCAATTTCTTTTGCTACAGAAACACCGTCTTTTGTGATAACTGGTGAACCGTATTTTTTGTCCATCATAACCATGCGTCCGCATGGACCGAGTGTAGTTTTTACAGCTTTTGCAATCTGTTCAACTCCAGAAAGGAGCTTTGAACGTGCGTCTTCACTAAAAAGCAACTGTTTTGCCATTCTTATACCTCTATATTTTGGGCGTAAAGGCCCTTTTATTTGCTTCTTCCAAATTTAATAATTTTTCCCGAAATCGGCAAGTATAAAGGGGGACAGACCCCTTTGAAAGAAAGCGTTTTGCATAGACGGCGGGTCCCAGCAACGGCAGAAAACATGAGGACTCCCCCATGGTGCCTGTTCCGCCGGCGTTGCCGGCTCCACATACCATGGGTCCCCCTCATTTTCCTGCCTGCGTCCCGCCGTCTATGCCATCCGTTCAAACTCCAAAGAGGTCTGTCCCCTCCAGAGTAGAAGAACGTTAGAGAACGGTCAGAGGGGACAGACCTATGCGGGTATGACTGATTCCTGGAAAACGGGACGCCGGGAATATTGCCACAGTGGCGTCCCGCAACGAAGTGAGGACCTACGCCACTGCTGGCATATATTCCCGAAGCTGGGCCCCGTTTTCCAAGAGTTTGTCTGAACCACAGAGGCCCCCTCTGGCCGTTCTCTAAGGTGATTCCCAGAGGGGACAGACCCCTATTTGAGCATTTCGAAGGCGGTCTGAATTCGCATGAACATTTCAAGATTTCCGTGCCCGTTATCCGGGTGGTATTTTGCGGCCAGACGACGGTGGGCTCTGCGTATTTTTTCAGGAGAAGCTCCCGGTTCCAGGCCAAGAACGCGGTATGCGTCTGACTTTTCGTCGGAAGCCAGCGAATAGTTCAGGAGAGACTTAAGATATACAGAAGGTTTTTCTCCCTGGTTCTTTTCGTTCCACATGAACTCGGCGGCGGTAAGTGCCTTGAAAACCAGCGGGAGGTATTTAAGCTTGAAGGAATCATCCTGTTTCCGCAGGATGCATACAAAGTTTTCTACCAGAAGATCCTGGTTCAGTCCTTTTGCAAAGGATACGGATTTTGTCATTGCATTCCATTCGTCCAGGCGGTGCCCGAAAATGCTTTCCATTATTCTGGCGGAAAATGTGCTTTCCCCGGTGCATGACTGCACGATTGCCGAAAGGCAAAGGGCACCCTTGAAGGGTTCCTTTTCCACTTTTGAGAAAGATCCTGATTCCGCACATTTTCTCCAGCTCTGCTGAAGCCGGTAGGAAGTAACTCCGTACCAGATTCCCCCTGCGGCCAGGGCCAGAAGAATCAGGCAGGGAATCATTCAGTTTCCTTTCTTGAAAGGAAGAGCAGGGAAACCAGGAACAGGGTAACAACGTAGAAACCGAAGCTCCAAAGCAGAGCTCCTGCCGGTCCGCAGACACTCAGGATTCCGTAGTTCAAAAGTTTGAAGATATAGTTTCCAACCTGGAACACAAAGAAGCAGACTGCAGAGATTACAGGGAAAATCAGAATCCATGAAGTCTTGAAGTACTGTGTTGCTCCCAGTCTGTTGTTCCATGCAAGGGATGCAAGAAGAACAAGGATAATCAGAATGAAGAAAGGATACAGAATGCGGTTCAGGAAAACCTGTCCGTAAACTTCAGGAGAGTATCCGAAGTAAGAGGCCTTGCGGATGATTTTCATGAGAGTTGTAAGAGGAATCAGTTCCGGATTGATTGTAGCGTTTTCAATCATCTGGAAGTCGGCGAAGTGCATTCTGAGCATTGTATAATCAGGCCCGTCAGAAATGTCGGAGTCGGCGTATCTGTAAACAGGCTTTACTTCCACGCCTTCGTTTATGCGGTCAACGCTTCTTAAAAGAATGAATGGCAGGTATTTTATGTCGCGGGCAATTCCCATGTTGTCTTTTGACAGAGGATTCATTTCGGCAATTGAAACTGCAAGAACTTTGGCATAAGGAACTGTGACTGAACGGTAGAAGTCTCCGTCTGCATCCATTGAGTAGATTGAAAGATCGCGCAGGTACTGGATCATTCCGCCTGCAGTCTTAACCTGTGTTACACCCTTGAAGTACACAATGTCAGTCCAGCCGTCATCATATTTAAGTGAAAAATAAACGTCGTTGGCACTTTCAAAGCTTTTCAGATCCAGGGTTTCGTCTGTAAAGAATGTGCGTTCGTTTACTTTTTCTTCTGCTACATCTGTGTAGAAATTCAGGTCCGGATCGTTTTTCAGTTCCGGATACTGAATCTGCATGTTCTTTAGGATGTAGTAAGATTTCAGGTAATCACCTTCCATAAGAGCCTTGTAGCCTGTGAACTTCTGGTTGAAGATGTTCTGGCTTTCGGTTTTTGTAAGGTCATGCATCTGGCTCAGATTGTTCCATGAAGTGGAAGAAATTTCTTTAAGCTGAGCCAGGTTAGGATCTTTTCCGCTGGCAATGGAAATGGCAGATTCAGAATAGAAATGAGCATTGAACCAGTCCTGCTTTTCGTAGGCATCCTGTGCCTGTTTATAAAGTGCATAAACTTCCGAAAGATTCTGTGTGTTTATGTCGCTGTCGGAATCAGTAAAAATAAAGTTCAGGTTCGATTCTTTAAGGATGTGACTTGCTTTTGTGTCATACATGTTCAGGAGAATAGCGGCCTGATTCTTGAGTTCTGCTGCTTCTTTATTGGCAGGATCCATATCAAGGGCTTCCTGAGCGTAGCGGGCAGCTGATTCCGCTTTTTCCTGGTTCAGCATGTCGTTTCCTACGCGGATATATTCTTTTACAAGTTTTGGCTGGTTCCTGAGGTTTTCTTTTCCTCTTTTCATTGTGACAGTGCCCACTTCTGAAGAGAAAGTAAGAAGGAACGTACAGATCAGGGAAATAATCATTACGATTCTATAGCGCTTAACCATTGCCTGGGAAAAACGCTGCTTGCTGCCTTCAGAATTGCGTCCAAAGTAGATTGAACAGCTCAGAATGAATCCCCCGAAAATCATAGGTGGCAGAGCTTTTGAGAACAGTTCAATTCCTGTAAACAGCTTGTATTTGAAAACCGAGCGTGAAAGAAGTTCCACTTCCGGAGTTGAGCAGAATCCGAAAACCAGACAGGCAAGAAGTCCGAATCCAAGGAAAGAAAAAAGAATCCACAGTATTTTTTTCATGCTATCTGCCTCTCTTTCGTCTTATGATTGTTTTGATGATTCCAATGGTGATTACAATTAATGCAAAAGCCACATTTGTAACTGCAAGGAAAGGCTCATTTACGTAGTCTGCCAGAATTCTGAAGAGACCTGAATGAAGGAACGCTTTATGGGTAAATTCTTCAAGAATTGGTGAATAATAGATGCAGTTCCATAGAAGTACCAGAAAATACATGATTCCGGAAATGGAATAGTTGATGATGCGCCATGAAGCAAAACCGGAAAGTGCATAAATTGCAGCCAGGGCCAGTCCCAGAGTCATGAATCCCAGGGCAAAGGTCCATCCGCACATAAAGCTGCGGTCAGCCTGCTCCAGAAGGTCAGAAATGAAGATCATTTTCTTGAGCCACGGGCTTCTGAAGGTATCGCGGATCAGGATGTCTTTGTAAGGAAGAGCCTGTTCCACAATGTTCAGGGCGCCCGGGCGGTCAATTTCCACAACTTTTGTTTTTCCTGTTTCCGAAGTATCAATTACAACGGCTACAGTTCCACGTTCTTCCGGGCTGTACGAAGTCTTGAGGTCATCAAGGAAATAATAGACTGTATCGTCAGCTTCGCGGAAAAATCCCTTTGAAAGGGTAGTATTGTTTTTCAGTTCAAGAAGTTCAGCTTTGTGTTTCAGCTTGTAGTTCTGTTCCAGTTTCCAGTTGCCTGGAAGAAGAATTCCCCATGAAACCACCTGAGTGAGGATAAATGCAGTAAGCTGGAGTCCGCCCCCGGCGTGTCTGATCTTATAGGCAATCAGAAACAGCCCGTTCAGAAAAACCATAGCTTCCGCAACAATAAAAAACGAAAGGATGATATTGTGCTTGCTCAAGGCAAAAGATTCTTTTCCTGCAACAAGTCCAAGGGAATGGAGATATAAAGAATAGAAGAAAGTACCAATGACTATGCCGGCAGCAAGCCAGGCTATCCATACAAGCATTAATTTAAGTGCTTTTTTCATGAGAGACCTCTAGTCTCATTATCGGAATAAAAAAAAATTAGTGAAGTAAAATACATGTATCCACATTCGTGCACAGGTTATCCACAATAAATGAACATTTATTTAAGTAAAAATGATTAAATTGTGGATAACTCAAAAATAAATGACATTTATGATAATCTTTGTAAAAATGAGCTAATTCCTTGTAATACAACGAAATATGCCGTGAAACACAGAAAAAGAATCATGTTTTACGAAAAGGTTATAGCAGGAAAAACTCCATAATGGGTAAAAATCCCCACTAATCCACAAAGTTATCCACAAGTTGTGCACTTTCAGGAAATGGCCCTGAAGTGTATGAAAAAAGATAAAAAAAGACCGGAACTATTGTTCCGGTCTTGTAATTGCTTGCTGTAAAAGGGCTTAGCCCAGTGTAACGTTTGCGTTTCCGTCGATTGCAAGGATAGACTTGCATTCAGAACATCTGAAGCGTCCGGCTCTTGTAGCACGGAGTTTCTTGCCGCAAACCGGGCATCCGAATACTTTAGGGAATACTGAGTTTGCAACAGGAGAACCTGCCTTGAAGTAGTTAATGGCATCTTCAGTGCTTTCTTTAATATTGAAGAACTGTGAGAATCCAAGAAGCTGGAATACTTCGTAAACTTTAGGCTGGATTTCAAGAAGAACTACGTCTCCACCCTTTGGTTTTACCAGTTTCAGGAATACAGTAAATGATCCAATACCAGTAGATGATACATAATTCAATGCAGAGCAGTTGAAAATAAGGTTTGTGTATCCAGCTTCTACAATTTTAGTAATCTTTTTCTGGAAGAAGTTTGAGTTATATGTATCGATATAGCCGTTCAGATAAATGAAGATTCCCTTTGGAACTGCTTCGTTTTTATCAAGAGAAATTTTCAGGCTGTCGTCTTTTTCGTCATCAAAGCCAGGGATTAAACTGTTGCTATTAATCATTAATTTGCCCTCAAAATAGTATCGTTCTTAATTATAAGTCATATTAAAGAGTTCTGTCAAATTTGCTTTTAATTTTTCTAATATGTCAATTTTCTACTAAATGTCTATGACTTCTACGGTTTTTTACGAGCAGAACCACAGAAATAAGTACAGCAGAAGCCATCATTATAAAGCATAAAACCTGACCGGTTGAAAAGTTCAGAAGCGATGTATTTGTATAGATCGGGGCCGAAGAATCCTTTGCGATTCTGTAGCCGATGTCTGCATCCGGTTCACGGAAGTATTCAATTACAAAGCGTACAAGACCGTAACCGAATGTATAGATGCAGGAAAGCTGGCCGTCGAACTTTTTGTGCTTGCGGCACATCCAGATTACCAGCCACAGCACGATTCCTTCAAAAAAAGCTTCGTACAGAGGACTCGGGTGGCGGGGCAGGTTCACCATGCGCCTTCCGCTTATATCCATGCCGATTTCTGCGGCAAAGGCCTGAACCCAGTCCAGGCTGGCCGAAAAGCGTTCTGCACCAGGGAATACAACGCCCCAAGGCATGGTAGTAATGCGCCCGTAGAGTTCGCCGTTCAGGAAGTTTCCAAGGCGCCCGAAAGTGTAGCCAAGAGGAATGGCGCATACCATGGCGTCGATCCACTTGCCGCAAGGCATTTTGTGTCTCCTGCACCAGTAAATCATGCCCAGAAGCCCGCCGATGAAGCCCCCGTGGTATGACATGCCGGCAAGACCCGTGAAGTGCATTTCTGAATCGAAAGGCCAGAAAATCAGCCAGGGACGCTTCCAGTAAATTCCGGAAGTATCGTAAACCAGGGTAGAGAAAACTCTGGCACCAATGAGCAGAAAGATGATTCCCGTTCCAATAAAGCTGTAAAGATCGTCTTCTTTGAAAGTGTATTCTTCTGTGTCCAGAAGTCCTTCCTTAGCTACCTGTTTCAGAATCATCCAGGCGGTTCCAAAAGCAAAGACGTACATAAGACCGTACCAGCGCAGTATGCCCAGGAACGGAATATTCGGGAAAATCTGAGGATGAATCCATGAAGGATAGTTCAGGTAAAGAAACATTACAGTTGGAATCCTTGGCTTGCAGCCTTGATGAGCTTTGATTTAAGGAGATTGTTTTCCTTTTTAAGCTGTGTCAGTTCGTAATTCTGAGTTTTGATCATTTCGGCCATTTCACCTACAGAAAGGTTTCCGCCGGAAACCAGGTCGTCGATGCCCGAAAGCTTGAAGTTAAAGTCTGCGTCGGCTTCTTCTTCTGCAGCCTGGAAATTGTCGCTGAAACTTTCAGGTGTAAATGCAGAATCGAATCTGTGGTCAGGAGTTGCAATCACTTTGTCGCCGATGCGGTAGATGGCCTGCCCCAGTACAGACTGCGGTTTATAAACAACGATAGGGAGCTGGGAAGCCAGGGCTTTGTCCTGCAGCATGTCGCGGAACATGATTCCCAGGTATTCGATATCGAGTCCTAGATACTGGTTGCAGGAAGTCTTGATTCTTGTGGCCTTGTCTGCGTCTTTAGGATCTTCAATCATGTTTACAACAAGGCGAGGGCGGAACTGCTGCATGCGTCTTACGAAGAGCTGTGCATTCTGAGGGTCAACCTGGCCAAGCTGCTGAACAAGCTGTGGAATGTAAAGCTTCTGCATTGTGGCAGAATCCTTTTTAAGGTTGTCCAGATACTGGCGGCCCGGAGTACCGCGCTTGAAAGTGGTGTACAGAAGTCTGAACACTGCGTTCTTAAGGAACAGGTAACCGTTAAGAGTTGCTGTTACTGCAGGGGCTGTAACGATGATTCCCTGAGGCGAAAGGAGGAACATGTCCAGAATGAACTGGTGGGTTCCGGCTCCAAGATCAAGGATTACGTAATCTGCATCGATATTGTTAAGGTTTCTGATCAGTTTTACTTTCTGGGCGTGCTTAAGTGAAGTAAGATCAGGAATCTGACTGTCGCCTGCAATAAAGCTTACGTTGCGGTAGTCAGTAGGACAGATGATGTCCTTGAATTCACTTTTTTCGGTAAACCAGGTACCAAGGCTTGCGTTTCCCGGGTGCTGGCCGATTACCAGGTGGAGGTTTGAAGCGCCAAGATCCAGATCCACCAGAACTACTTTTTTCCCTGACTGTCCCAGGGCAATGGCAAGGTTTGCTGAAAGGAGGCTTTTTCCGACGCCACCTTTACCGCTTGCTACAGGAATAATTTGACTCATACTTCTATATTATCACAAATCAACGTCTAAATCTCCAAAATTCGGTGTTCGTTGCTAGAAAAGTGGGAATGGGGTAAAATAGTATGTTATGAATAAGACATTCCGTTCAGTATGTGCATCAGTTGTTCTTTTGTTCTGCATTACCCAGTGTTTTGCAGCATCATCTGCAGGCGAATCAAAAGCTTCAAGCTTTCAGTATATGAAAAAACTCAATTCTGTTTTCGATTACGTAGAACAGAATTATGTTGATGAGCTTGATCCGAAAATTCTTTACGAAGGCGCCATTAAGGGAATGCTGGATGCTATCGGAGATCCTTACACAGTTTATCTGGATCCTGAATACATGCGTGATCTGAACGACACAACCGAAGGTTCTTTTGGTGGTGTAGGACTTTCAATTTCCAAGGCAATCGAATCCACTCCGGAAAAGCCTGCTTATGTAGAAGTAGCTTCCCCTATTGAAGATACACCTGGCCAGCGTGCCGGAATTCAGGCTGGCGACCTGATTACAGCGATCGACGGGCTTCCGACTCCTGACATGACTATGAACGAAGTTCTTGGCAAGCTCCGCGGAAAAATCGGGGAACCGGTTACTGTAACAATCCGCCGCGGCGCCAACATGAACTTTGACGTTACACTGATCCGTGCTCTGATTGAAGTTCCTACAGTAAAATACGGAATGATCGGAAAGACCGGTTACATGCGTCTTATTCAGTTCACACCGGAAACACCGCACAGAGTTCAGGAAGCCCTGGATTCTTTTGAAAAGAACAGATACGAAAACATGATCATTGACCTGCGCGACAACCCGGGCGGACTTATTACAAGCGTTACCGAAATTGCCGACAAGTTCATCGACAACGGCCCGATTGTTTCTACCAAGAGCCGTCTTGTTTTTGAAAATCAGGTATTCAAGGCAAGTCCTTCAAAGACAATTGCACATACAAAGAACAAGCCGATTGTTGTAATCATCAACAGAGGTTCTGCTTCGGCTTCCGAAATTCTTTCCGGGGCACTTAAAGACAATCACCTGGCAATTCTTGTTGGGGAACGCACTTACGGAAAAGGTTCCGTTCAGCAGGTAATTCCGCTTTCAGAAGTGGACGGAATGAAAATCACAATGGCCCGCTACTACACTCCAAGTGATACAAACATCGACAAGGTTGGAATTCCGGCCGATGTGGAAGTAGCATATCCAAAGCTGACTGAAGAAGATGAAAAGGCTTATGTTGATCTTATTAAGGATAACAAGATTGAAGACTACGTTTTGAAACACGTAAAGATGACAGAAGCCGACATTGCAGAATTTGCAAAAGAGCTTCGCAAAACATATCCGCTGGAAGAACGCCTGCTTCGCCGCCTTATCCGTAATCAGGTAAACAAAACAGAAACTGCTGCTCTGTACGATCTGGACTACGATATTCAGCTTGGCAGAGCCCTCGAGATTCTTGGCTCTTCACAGTACGCCACAATCCTTAAGGATGCAAAAACCCTGAAGGAACTTCAGGACGAAGTAAAACTGGAAGGCGAAAAGAAATGAGGCAGTTCATAGCAGAAAGCTTCCCTGATAAAAAAGGGCTTCTGGTTCTGGAAGGGGAAGACTTCAAATATTTCAGACAGGTACTCAGAATCAAGGCCGGGGATATGGTCAGTGTACGACTCCCCGATGAAAGCCTTCAGAATATGACTGCCTGTTCCATTGATGATAAAAACCGCAGGCTGACACTTCAGATCTGTGCAGATACAGCAAATTTTTCAGAAAAGGAGTTGACCCGTGGCGTTAAAGCTTCGGAGATAAACAGCGTTATGAAAACAGAATACTGGCTTTTTCAGTTCCTCCCGAAGATTCCGAAATTCGAACAGATTGTAAAACAGGCTGTTGAATGTGGAGTAACTGCAATTATCCCTGTAATCGGGGAATACACAGAAAAGGCTTCCATTATTGCAATGGAAAATCCTGCAAAGATTGAACGCCTGAACAAGCTCATTAAGGAAGCCCGCCAGCAGAGCGGTTCTCCTGTAGATACACGTCTGTACATGCCGGTAAACCTGGTAGAAGCCTGCAGATTTTGGAAAAGCAGGGCAATTGATGAAGAATCAGCAGCCTTTGTTCTTTCTGAACGCAACGAAAAATCCGTATCCATGACAAAATCACTTTCCGGAAGAGACGTGGATATTGCTGCCATTGCAGTGGGATGCGAAGGCGGAATCAGTCCTGATGAAATGAATCTTCTTACAGAACCGGGACTCTTTGAACCTGTTCATTTTGAAGGAAATATTCTGCGCTGCGAAACTGCCGCACTTTATGGAATTGCAGCTCTTCAGGTAATCAGTACAAAGGGTTAGGGGAAATGATAGAACGTATTAAAGTTTGCGGAGTTCCGGTGGATGTACTTCGTCCGGAAAATCTGGAAGAAGAAGTCCTGGAAATTCTTGCAAAACCGGGAACAAAACAGATTGTGTTTCTTTCTGTGTGGAATCTTTTAAAAGCCAGAGGAAAGAGTGAATATGCTGAATGCGTACGGAATGCCGATCTGATAATTCCTGTTTCAAAAAGCATCCTCTCCGGGGCAAAGTTCCTTAAGCAGACAGTTCCGGTACGCTATAATCCTTTTGAAGCAGTAATTACAGTTCTTTCAGTTCTTGAAGCCCATTACAAGTCGCTGTATCTTCTTGGGTCTACAAAAAAGACTCTCATGAAAGCTGAATCAAATCTCCACGATACATATCCAAACCTGCAGATTGTAGGACGCTGCGTGGGAAATCTTTCCAAGGGACTGGAACAGGATGTAATCCAGGCAATCCACAAATCACAGGCATCGCTTGTTCTTGTAAGTGAAGGTATCCGTGAAAAGGACTGCTGGAGTTACCGCCGAAGAAATCAGTTCTCTTCGAGCATTTTCCTTTACTATCGTGACGCTTTCGGAATTTTTTCTGAACGTATCCGCCGTGTAAATCCAAAGACTTTTGAAAAGGGAAAAGAAATCTGGGTGGAAATTGCACACAACCCGTTCAAGATTTTCCTGATCCTGCCGTTCCTGTGGTACAAGATTGTTCTTCTGTTCTACAGACTGAGCAAAAAGTAATTTTTTCTAGCGGAAGAAAAGAATCTTAATAAGAAGCAGACTCAGAACAAAAATGATTGCCGGGCGAACTATGCGCGTTCCGTTCTTAAGCATAAGGCCGGCTCCCAGATAACCGCCTGCCATGTTGCAGGCTCCTGCTATAAGCCCCAGCCCTATAAGAACATCGCCTTTCATAAGGAACACTACAAGGGAAGAAAGACCGGTTGTAAGGTTGATGATTTTTGCGTGGGCGTTTGAAGTTTTGATGTTCAGCTTTGCAAGAGTTGTGAAAGCCATGAGCAGGAAAGTTCCGGTACCAGGTCCGTAGAATCCGTCGTACATTCCGATTATGAGGGCGGCAGAAGAGGCAATGATGTAGGTGCGGAAAGTAATCAGTTCTGATTCAATGTCGTTATCGTGGAAGAGTTTCTTGTTCAGTACAACAAAGGCGGTTACAGGAAGAACTACAAGAAGAATGTAGAACATTATGTCTTCGCTTACCAGAAGTGTGAGGTAGGCGCCTGCGGAAGAACCCAGTGCAGCATAGAGAACTGTGATGACAGCAAGTTTCCAGTATACGTTTCCGCTACGGCACAGGCGGAATGTGGCAACGGCAGTTCCCATTGAAGAGGAAACCTTGTTTGTTGCAATTGCGGAATGCGGAGGAAGACCGGCAAGCATGTAGGCCGGCAGGGAAATCAGTCCGCCGCCGCCTCCGATGGCATCAACAAAACCTGCAAAAAAAAGCAGGGGACACACAATAAGATAAATTTTAAAATCCATATCAGTTCTCTGAAGCGGCGGTATCGTTTTCCGAGGCGGCTTTTCCGGCAAGGCCTGCGGCTTTGTTGAAAATCTTTTCAAGATACTGGGCTTCGCCTTCAGAAAGGGCGGCTCGTGAAAGAATTGAACGCCAGAAGTTTTCCATGTCAGGACGTCCGGTTATTTTGAAGAAACCGATTTTCTGCAGATTGTTGGTAATGGTATTTACTGTCTGGTCCAGGCGGTCAAGAGTAAGCGGAGTGTAGCCGGTCTGGGATTTGTGGTTTTCACGGAACATGTGGTAGCACAGAATCTGAACAGCATGTGAAAGGTTTAGGGAACCGAAATTATCGGAAGTTGGAATTGTAACACCAAGGGTACATTCAAAAAGCTGGTCATCCGAAAGGCCTGAGCGTTCGTTTCCGAACACGATGGCAACTTTGCCGCCTTTTCCGTCCTGGCCGGAAGCGGAATCCCCGCCGGTCCCGTTCCCTGTTATCTGGCCGGCTTTTTCAGCAAATTCTTCAGGAAGCAGCAGCTTGCCTTTCCGTTTCTGTCCCCGGCGGCGGGTTGTTCCCGCGCTCATTACACAGTCGGCTGTGGCTTCGGTAATCGAATCAAAAAACTCTGCGTTGTCGAAGATATAGGCCGCGTGAATTGCCAGCACGTGAACTTTTTCTACGTCATAATGCTCTTTTTTGCCGACAATTCTCAAAGTCTTGATGTCGCTGTTGGCCATGGCGCGGCATGCGGCACCAACGTTACGGCTTTCGTCCGGATGATCCAGAACAATCACAATGTTTCCTGTATTCATGATTCTGATTCTATCGGAATAGCGCGGGAGGGGACAGACCCCTCTTTAGAATTATTAGAAGCTTATAGAAAACGGGTCCCAGCGACGGCAGGAAAATGAGGACACTCCCATGGTGCCCGTTCCGCCGGCGCAGCCGGCTCCACCTACCATGGTTCCCCCTCATTTTCCTTCCTGCGTCCCACTGACCTTACTCCATCGAATTCCTGAGTCTCTGGGGTCTGTCCCCGCTGGTCCTGCTAACTATCTCTATTCATCAACCTCTCTTTCGTTTATCAAAGGGGACAGCCTCCTCTTAAGTTTCATACTGCCCATAGAAAACGGGACGCAGGGAATATTGCCACAGTGGCGTCCCGCAACGAAGTGAGGACTTACGCCACTGCTGGCATATATTCCCGTCGCTGGGACCCGCTGGTCCTACTCTTGTATATTTCTGACGGAAGGGGGGCTGTCCCCGTGGCTTCACCTTTTGCACAGAAAAAAGTTTTTCTATATAATGGAAAAACTATGGCAAACGAAACAACTTATAACCACTGGGCTGACCAGGTGGCCGCAAGAATCATCAAAGAAAAGGGTGATCTTCCTTCTTACACTTGTGCCTCAGGTATTACTCCTTCGGGCACTGTTCATATCGGTAACTTCCGTGAAATCATCACAGTAGACCTTATTGTACGCGCTCTCCGTGATGCCGGAAAAAATGTCCGCTTTATTTATTCTTGGGACGACTACGATGTATTCCGTAAAGTTCCTGGCAACATGCCAAAACCGGAAGTTCTTTCAAACTACCTTCGCTATCCAATTACTTCTGTACCTGACACTTTTGACCGCGACGAAAACTATGCACGTCATCACGAAGTTGATATTGAAACACAGCTTCCACGTGTTGGAATTCATCCTGAATTCCTTTACCAGTCTTCACGCTATCAGGCACACCGCTATGTAGAAGGCATGAAGAAAGCTCTTCAGAACCGTGAACTCATCAAGGAATGTCTGAACACATATCGCGATGACGAACACAAAATGAAGCCTGAAGACGTTTACTGGCCAACATCAATTTTCTGTGGAAAATGTAAAAAAGACACAACTGAAATCACAGGTTACGACGGAGAATACGGCGTTTCTTACAAATGTGAATGCGGCTGTGAAGAAACTGTAGATATCCGTGAATTCGGCGGAATCAAACTGGGCTGGCGCGTTGACTGGCCAATGCGCTGGAACGAAGAAAAAGTAGTATTCGAACCAGGCGGAAAAGACCACATCAGCCCTGGCGGATCTTACGATACAGCCAAAGAAGTTTCAAAGAAAGTATTCGGATGGGATGCTCCTGTTACAATGAAATACGACTTTGTTAAGCTTAAGGGTGTTCCTGGAAAGATGTCTTCTTCAAAAGGAAAAGTAATTTCTCTTGTTGATGCTCTTGAAGTTTACCAGCCTGAAGTTCTGCGTTACATCTTTGCTCAGAACAAAGTTGACCACGAATTCTCAATCAGCTTTGACCTGGATGTTCTTACAATCTACGAAGCTTATGACCGCACAGAACGCTACGTTTGGGGAACTGAAGAACCAAAAGAAAAAGATCCTGCAAAGAAAGCTTCTCTTCTGGCTCGCGAAAAACGCATTTACGAACTTTCACAGATTGACGGCATGCCTTCTGTAATGCCTTACCAGGTTCCATTCCGTCTTCTTACAACTCTCCTTCAGACATACGACGGAGACGTTGATGCAGTAATCAAATCTCTTGGAGACGTAAAACCTGAACAGGAAGAATGCCTTCGCCGCCGTGCAGCATGTGCATGGTACTGGATCAATGAATCGGCACCTGACTGTGCAGAAGACATGTGTTTCAAGATCCGTAAAGACGGTTCAAAAGCTGAAGATATTACAGGCGACATGCTCAAAGCTGTTCAGCGTGTTCGTGACGAAGTTGTACCTCGCGTTGGCTCATTTGCCATGGATAAAGAATGCCAGCAGGCTATGTACGACATCGCTACAGAAATGGGACTTGAACCAAAAGCACTGTTCACAGCTCTTTACCACGCACTTATCGGAAAAGACCAGGGCCCACGCCTTGCAAACTTCATGAAAATCATCGGTAAAGAAACACTCGCACAGATTTTAAGCGTTTACTAAACCAGTCTTTTCTTAAGGGAAATAACTGAAAATGAGAGCACATCCGACCGGATGTGCTTTTTTTTATTTAAATTATGGCTTTGAAGATTTATACTAGTATGGTATGAAATTAAACAACAAGTTCCTTATTATTATATCCCTTTGTATTATAGAAACCTTCGGCCTTATCTTTCTTTTGTTGTTCGGAATGCAGAGAATGACTGCAATGAAAGATTTTCAGTATACACAGGCCAGACTTCAGCTTCACCTTACAGAAACTGTTAATTATGTAAATGATATAAGCATGAAAAGTGCCCGTTTTGAATCTGTTGGAGATCAGTGGGACGAACACGTAAAAAAACTGGACGAAGATATTTTCTTCCTTACAGAATCTGACAGTCTTCAAAGAATTCCGGGGGAATTCCTTGAAGTAACTGATTTCATTCCAAAGCTGTGGAAAACTGTTAAACCGTTCCTCGTAAAGATGGGAGATGAATTCCAGAAGCTCCAGAACATTCCGATTGACGGTCAGGAAAACTACTATCTTACAAATAACGGGGTAGAACGTGCTCTGGAATTTATGGAAAACCTTGAGCACTATGACGAAATCAAGTCTGCCTGGAATGACATCAACGTACAGATTATTTTCTTCCGTACTTCAGTTTTACAGATGGCTGAATTGAATGAAGAATCAGTTGCAGAAGTAAGTGAACTTTGTATGGGTAACATCTTCCGGTTCGGAAAGATGGCTCTGTTGATCGGACTTCTGGCCTCAATTCTTCTGGTTGTAATCGTTATGACTGTAACCGGACGCATTACAAAACGTATCAAGATGGTCCGTGATATTTCTGGAAAACTTAAGGTAAAAGATTTTACTGTAGAAATTGATCCTGACGGTTCAAGTGAAATGAAGGATCTTATGCAGAATATGAATGCCATGATTACCGAACTGAACGCATTCCTTAATACGGTAAAGCAGACTGCTGCAAAGGCAATCCAATCAGGCTACCAGATTACAGATTCTGCAAATTCTACAGCTGCTGCCACAACTCAGATTGATGCAAACATCGAAAGTATTACAAAAGACTTTGATCAGATTACTCTTTCTGTAGAACGTTCCGTTCAGATTATTTCGGAAATGAATCAGCAGGTAGACAATCTGGTTCATTACAATGAACGCCAGACAAAGGCCGTAGCCGATGCAAATCAGACAGTATTTGAAGTTGCAGATACACTTAAAGAGATTGCGGAAACAACTTCCGTACGTGCAAATGATGCAAAAGAAATGAATGCCCTGGTTGCCGACGGTGATGACAAAATCAAACTGTCTGCCAAGAAACTTGAAGAAATCAAGGACCAGCTTTCTGAAATCGGCGGTATCGTAAAAATCATCAATGATATTGCAAGCCAGACAAACCTGCTTTCAATGAACGCCGCAATTGAATCTGCTCATGCAGGAGAGGCCGGAAAAGGCTTCAGCGTTGTTGCAGGAGAAATCAGAAGTCTTGCAGAAAACACAGCTGCAAATGCAAAGCTTATCAGGAACGCAATCGGTGATATCGTAAATACGGTACAGGATGCAAACGTTGCCGGTGCCCAGGCTTCGGAAGCTTTTGCAAAGGTACGCGAAAATGCGGATGCTGTTGTTCTTTCCATGGAAGAAATTTCCGGTGATATTTCGCGCATCGATTATCAGATGGAAAGAATCAAAGAAAAGACAGAAGAAACTGCAAATGCTGCCGGAGAAATCAATAACTACAGCACAAAGCTTGCAGAAAAACAGCGCAGCGTTTCTGAAGAAGTTGAAAGCATGAATAACCGTTTTGCCGAAGCACAGAACGGAATCCACGAAATCAAACGCGGAACTTCAGATATTGTTTCCAGAATCACTGAAGTAAGTGATAACAGTAAGGACAGTTATAAAAACATGACTGACCTGGAAACAATTCTTGGGGAATTTAAGACCCGTAAAGATGGTGTGGAAGAAGAAATGACTGAAGTTTCTGAATCTGCAGAAGAATCTTCCGAAATTTCCGAATAGCACTAAAAAAGTATAAATTTGTGTTAAAATTTCGTTAAAAATAGTATAAATATGGAGATTTTAAAGAAAATTCTATCTCTTTCAGTAAATGATGATATACTGAAAGCATGAGAATGAATGCAAAATTTATGATCATCATTGCAGTTTCTGTTCTGATGATCGCAGCTCTTACCGCCTCCACTTTATACGGAATGCGTACTGTAAAAGTAATGAAAAACTTCCAGTATGCCCAGGCAAAAATGCAGACCAGCCTGACGGAAGCGGTAAATTATGTAAACAATATAAATCTTTATTCCGCAAAATTCAGTACAGTTGCAGATAACTGGGAAAAACGGGTTGTCAACTTAAGAGAAAATGTTGACTACATCATGAAGTCGGAAGAACGTTCAGCACTTCCGGAAGAATTCCTTGATGCCATGAAATATCTGCCTGATGTATGGCGTACAATCAACATTACACTCGGGAACCTTTCTCTGAGTTTCAAGGAACTTCAGGCTATCCAGCTGGACAAAGACGGTGATTTCTATTTTTCGTCCATGGGAATTCAGATGGGAAAAGTTTTCCTGAAAGAGACCCCTTACATTAATGACGTTACAAAATGCTGGACCAAGCTTTCTGAAATGATGCCGACCTTCCTGGAAAGTTATGACATCATGGATGAAATGAACCATGAGTGTATGATCCGCCTGGATGAAATTACAGCACAGCGTGAAAAGCAGTTCACATATCTTTCAATTTTCCTTGCCTGTCTTTCTTCACTTTCGCTTCTGATCGTTGTGCGCCTTATGACGGGAAACATAACCAAGAGAATCAAGCGTGTCCGTGATATTTCCCTTCAGCTTGCTGAAAAAGATTTTACAGTTGCTTTAAAGCCAAGCGGCTCATCAGAAATGAAGAATCTTATGGCCAACATGAACAACATGGTGAATGAACTGAACGATTTCTTCCTTGTTGTAAAAAAATCTGCTGCAAAAGCAATTGATTCAGGATTGCAGATTACAAATTCGGCAAACAGTACAGCGGCAGCAACAACGGAAATTGATGCACATATTGAATCAATCACAAATGAATTTGAACAGATTACTGCTTCAGTTGGAAAGTGTGTTCACGCAATCGCAGAGATGAACCGCCAGGTAGATAATCTTTCTCATTTCAATTCGCGCCAGACACAGGCCATCGATAATTCCAACAGAACTGTTATGGAAGCTTCGGCAACCCTTGAAAAAATCAGTTCCATGGCAGAACACCGTGCCCGTTCCGCACAGGAAATGCACGAGCTTGTTGCCAACGGTGATGAAAAGATTTCGCATACAGCAAAGATGCTGGAAGAAGTTAAGAACCAGCTTACTGAAATTACAGGCGTTGTAAAAATCATCAACGACATTGCAAGTCAGACAAACCTGCTTTCAATGAACGCGGCTATTGAATCGGCTCACGCCGGAGACGCCGGCCAGGGCTTTGCTGTAGTTGCCGGCGAAATCCGTACACTGGCAGAAAGTACATCTGTAAACGCCAAAAAGATCCGCGAATCAATTAAAGGAATCGTTGATACAGTTGCCAGTGCCAATGATGCCAGTAAGGAAGCTTCTCTGGCTTTTGGAAGAGTTCGCGAAAATGCAGACAAGGTTATTAACTCCCTGCAGGATATTGCGCATGAAATTGTTTCGATTGATGACCATATGAAGAACATCCGCGAAAAGTCTGATGAGACTGCAATCGCGGCCGGAGAAATCAACACATTCTGTGGACGCCTTGCAGAAAAACAGAAGGATGTTTCAGACGAAGTTACTTCAATGAACGTACTGTTCAGTGAAGCAATGGGCGGTATCCGTGAAATCAAGCGCGGAACTTCAGACATTGTTTCAAGAATTACAGAAGTAAGCGATAACAGTAAGGACAGTTACAAGAACATGACTGATCTGGAAAATATCCTTGATGAGTTCAAGACAAAGGAACTTGAAATTACAGAACTTCAGGAACCGGTTGAAGGGGAAGTGAAAACAGAAAGTGAATCTTCTGTGGCTGGAACTGAAGAAGCGGTAGAATTTTCTGATATAATAGAAGAAGTTGAAGAACTTTAGTAACAAACGGTAAATTATCGTTATATGGGAGTCCCGGAAGCGGGACTCCATTTTTTTTACTTGCCACTCTATTAGCATTATGTTATTCTTAGAATGACACTTTTACAAATAATGTCAGAATAAACTCGAAACTAATAATTTATATAAGGAAGGACAATATGGCAACAAAGTATGCTTTCTTGTTTCCGGGCCAGGGTGCACAGGTACCGGGCATGATTAAGGATCTTTGCGAAGCTTATCCTGAAGCACGCAAAGTAGTTGATGATGTAACAGCTATTACAGGCGTAGACATGCCAAAGCTTCTGTGGGAAACAGAAAAAGAAGTTCTGAGCCGTTCAGACAACAGCCAGCTTGCTATCACAACTGCTTCACTTGCAGTAATGAAAGTTCTGGAATCAAAAGGTATTACTCCTTCGGCTGCCATGGGATTCTCTCTTGGTGAATTCCCGGCTCTTTATGCAGCAGGCGTTCTTTCTTATGAAGATGTAATCAAAGTTGTTCGCGCTCGTGGACAGATCATGCAGGCAGTATGTGAAAAGATTGCTGCAGCAAACGAAGGTCACGCACCTGGAATGACAGCAGTTCTTGGTCTTGCTCCAGAAGCAGTAAAAGAACTCTGTGCAGGAATCAAAGATGCTTACCCTGCAAACATGAACTCTTCAGTTCAGACTGTAGTAAGCGGAACATTCGACGCACTTACAGAAGTTGAAGCAAAGGCAAAGGAAGCCGGTGCCCGCCGTGCTCTCCGCCTTGCAGTAGCAGGTCCTTACCATTCACCACTTATGCAGGAAGCTGCAGTTGAATTCGAAAAAGCAATCGCTGACGTAACATTCAATAATCCAAAAATCACAATGTTCTCAAACGTTACAGGAGCTCTTGCTACAGACGGTGCAGAAATCAAAAAGAACGCAGTTCTTCACCTTACAAACCCTGTTCTCTGGACAACAGAAGAATCAGTACTGGCAGAAACAATGAAGGCTGACGGTTCAGAATGGAAACTTATTGAACCAGGTGTTGGAACCGTTCTTGCAGGACTCTGGGCAAAAACAGAATACAACGAAACATGGACATGTACTTCTATCAATAACGTAGAAGGGGTTAATAATCTGTAATTTTTATAAACTCAGAGACAGTAATAAAACATGTATCTGAGTTTTATTTTATATAGCTGTGTTCCAAAACCGGGACGCAGCGGGTTGAGACACAGTGGCGT
>JAZLIM010000134.1:0-2985 GCA_045617385.1 Treponema sp. | reverse complement strand
CCGTTGGTTTCCTTTTGGGAATAATCCTGAACATTTTCTGGAAAAAGATTCATATCCGCGATTCTGCAAAAGTGATTGTTCTTCTTTCAGTTTCACTTTTCATGGTTGTGGCAGAAGACAGATTTCCAATGGTGCCTTTTGCAAGCTTGATCGGTGTTATGATAAGCGGTCTTGCAATCCGCATGAAGGATGAGAAAATTGCCGCCCGTCTTTCCGCCAAGTTTGACAGGCTCTGGGTTCCGTCGGAAATTTTCCTTTTTGTTCTTGTGGGTGCTTCAGTTGAAATCAGAAGTGCAGCCGACGCAGGACTTAAAGTGATTCTTCTTCTGGCTGTCGTAATGGTATTCCGTATGGCAGGTGTTGTTCTCTGCATGCTTGGTACAAAGCTGAATTTTAAGGAACGCCTTTTCTGTGCTTTTGCTTATATGCCGAAGGCTACCGTTCAGGCTGCCATAGGCGGGCTTCCTCTTGCCATGGGTTTGGATTGTGGAAACATTGTCCTTACAGTTTCAGTTCTGGCAATTCTTATTACCGCCCCTTTAGGTGCTTTTGCAATTGATCTGACTTACAGACGGTTTCTTGAAGAAGAACTTCCGGAATAACAGTTTTACACAATTTTAACAGAATCTTCCCGTAAATTTCATACGTCTCCTGTAGATTAATCTCAACTTAATCTATAAGGAGATTTTTTTATGAAACTTTCACTTAAGAAAATTACTGTGGTGGCTCTTACTCTTGCTGCTGCCAGTTCAATTTTTGCTGCCCCAAAATTCAACAGCAAAAAATCAATTTCAGTTTTGAGCCGCGAAGACGGAAGCGGTACACGCGGAGCATTTATTGAACTGTTCGGTGTTGAACAGAAAAATGCAGAAGGAAAAAAAGTTGACTACACAACCGATGAAGCTGCAATTACAAACTCAACTTCAGTTATGCTTACAAGCGTTGCCGGCGATTCTTACGCCATCGGTTACGTTTCCCTTGGTTCCCTGAACGATTCTGTAAAAGCCCTGAAAATTGAAGGCGTTCAGGCAACAGTGGCAAACATCAAAAACGGAAGCTACAAAATCAGCCGCCCGTTCAACATTGCCGTAAAAGAAAATCTTTCAGATGCAGCCAAGGATTTTGTAAACTTTATCATGAGCACAGACGGTCAGAAAATTGTTGAAAAGAACAAGTACATTGCAGTGGATGTAAACCCTTCGACAGGCTCAGGAACCACAGAGGGAGCAAACATGGCTTCTGGGAAAGTTGTTGTAGCCGGTTCAAGCTCTGTTTCGCCTGTAATGGAAAAACTGATCGAAGCTTACAAGAACGTGAATCCAAATGTAAAAGTTGAACTTCAGACAAGTGACTCAACAACCGGTGTAACAAATGCTGCCAACGGCACTTGTGATATCGGTATGGCAAGCCGCGGCCTTAAAGAAACTGAAAAAGCAAAAGGGCTTAAAGAAATCACAATCGCTATAGACGGAATCGCCGTTGTAGTGAACAAAGCAAATCCTCTGGACAATGCAAAAATCGAAACAGTCCGTGACATTTACATGGGCAAAATCCAGAAATGGTCTTATGAAAACAAAAGAAACAATTTTTAAAATCATTTTTCTTCTGTGCGCTGCCTTTTCAATTCTGGCAGTGCTTTTGATTTGTCTCTTCCTTTTTGCAAACGGAATTCCTGCCATTCATAAAATCGGTATGGTAGATTTTCTGTTCGGGCAGAAATGGAAACCTGGAAACGACCTCTACGGCATCTTTCCAATGATTGTGGGAAGTCTTTATGTAACTGCAGGTGCAATTTTTTTTGGCGTTCCTGTCGGGCTTATGACAGCAATCTTCCTTTCAAAGTTCTGTCCGAAAAAACTGCACGGAATCCTGAAAAGCGGAATAGATCTTCTTGCAGGAATTCCAAGTGTTGTTTACGGATTTTTCGGCCTTATGGTAATAGTGCCTTTTGTGCGAAATGTTTTCGGAGGAAACGGAAGCTCAATTCTGACCGTATCACTTCTCCTTGGCATGATGATTTTGCCGACAATTATTTCTGTTTCGGAAAGTTCTTTGAATGCAGTGCCTGTTTCCTATTACGAAGGAGCAAGAGCACTTGGTGCAACTCATGAACGTTCTGTTTTTATGGTAATGCTTCCTGCAAGCAAGTCTGGAATTCTTGCCGGTGTAATTCTTGGAATCGGACGAGCCATCGGTGAAACAATGGCTGTGATTATGGTTGCAGGAAACCAGGCGAGAATTCCGGATTCAATTTTGAAAGGCGTCCGAACTTTGACAGCAAATATCGTAATCGAAATGGGCTATGCCGCAGACCTTCACCGTGAAGCTCTGATAGCAACAGGAGTTGTTCTGTTTGTGTTTATTCTTGGAATAAACCTTGCGTTTAATCTGGTGAAAAAGAAGTAAATGGTATTTATTTAAATTGCTTTCATGGTAAAATAAACACCTAATTAAAAAAGAAAGGGAGTTTATATGAAAAACTTTTTTATCATTTTGATTTTGCTGTTTACTGTAATCAGTTGTACAAGTTCTGACCTGTACATGATTAATTATTCAGATGATCCTGGTATGCAGGGAAAAATGGAAAGGGATTATGGAAAGTTTCCTTTGTGGAAAGACTAATTGAATCGCTTTCAGGAAAGCTCACCTTGAAGAAAATGATTTCAGGGTGAGCTTTTTTTTGTTTAAAAAGTTTACCCAAATTTTACATTTCTTTAATCAAATCCTTACATTTATTTTTTATACTCTCCGTAAAAAAATCAGGAGAAAATCTGTGATAAAAAATAAGCTTCTCCGCTTAAGTGTCTACTTATGCGCGGCATTAACCCTTGGTGTGCTTGTTTTTATGCTGGCTTACATTCTGGTAAGAGGCATTCCTTACCTTAGGTCCTCGCTTTTTGAATGGAAATACACTTCCGAAAACTGTTCTGTGGTACCGGCTCTGGTGAATACTCTTTTTATGACTCTGCTTGCACTGTTCATTGC
>JAZLIM010000133.1:0-7207 GCA_045617385.1 Treponema sp. | reverse complement strand
AAGAATCTGCTCTGGAAAGCGAAATGATCGAAGCTGATGCTCTTGAAAGCCTCGAATCTGAATCTGAAAAAGAACCTGTAGCCGAAACAGAAGTTGAAGAGGAAGAGATTGCAGAAGAGGAAGACGCTGAAGCTTCTGAAGAAGAAACGGGAGAATATGACGCAATTGTTCTGGTACCAGCTGAAGATTTCCCTCCTGTAAATGCAAACGTAGCCGTACCGGTTGAAGAAGATGAAGTTGAAACTGTTGATGAAACACCTGCAGTTGAAGAAGTTTCGGAAGAACCTGTCGTTGAAATCCAGCCTTCTGTAGTTGAACCTGTAGTTGTGACACCAGCTCCTAAAGTTCAGGAAGATTTTGAAAAATACACAGTAAACAGTCTTTCTGATCTTGTTTCCGGAAAATACTACATCCAGATTGCTGTTCTCCGTGATAAAGCAAATATCCAGGATATCATCAATAAATACGGAAATCATTATCCTATCGTGCTTGTGCCAACAGCAAGTGGATCTGCAAAACAGGTTCTGGTAGGACCACTTTCAGTTGATGAATACGGAACTGTTCTTGCACGCTTCAAGGCAAACGGATTCAAAGATGCTTTCTTAAGAAAGATTAAATAGGATTTATAAGGCGCCACCCCGCCTTAAGAAATAAGATTTTAATCCCAAGGTATCCCAAGTGCCTTGGGATTTTTTGTTTTAAATGTGGTATATTGAAGCTATGTCTTATAACTGCGTTGTAATTCTTGGACCTACTGCCGTTGGAAAAACTGCGGTTGGTGTTTCAGTTGCCCATCATTTTGGCGGAGAAGTGATTTCTGCCGATTCCCGTCAGACTTACAAAGGCCTTGATATCGGTTCTGGAAAAGACCTCTGCGAATATGAGGTTGACGGAGTTCCGGTTCCTTATCACTTAATCGACATAACAACTCTTGAAACAGAATACAATGTTTTCAATTATCAGACTGATTTTTACCGTGTTTTTGAAGAAATCCGGGGGCGGGGAAAACTTCCCGTGGTTGTAGGCGGAACCGGTATGTATCTTGATTCCGTAATCCGAGGCTATGACCTTATCACAGTGCCGGAAAACCCGGAACTTCACGAAAGCCTTGAAAAGCGTGAACTTTCAGACCTTGCAAAGGAACTTCTTTCCATAAAGCCTGACCTCCACAATAAAAGTGACCTTCTTGAAAAGGACCGCGTCATAAAAGCCCTGGAAATTTCCCTTTATGAACAGAGCGAAGAAGGAAAAGCCGCCCGCCAAAGCCTTAAACGGCCTGATATCAGACCTCTGATTATTGGAACAACCCTTGAACGCAGTCAGGTTGTGGCAAATATTGAACGCCGCCTTAAAGAACGCCTTGATGAAGGCATGATCGAAGAAATTGAAGGACTCCACAATTCCGGAGCTTCCTGGGAACGGCTTGAAAAACTTGGCCTTGAATACCGCTACTGTTCACTTTTCCTTGAAGGCAAAATCGCCACAAAAGAGGAACTTTTTGAGCAGCTTTTTATCCAGATCCGCCAGTTTTCGAAGCGCCAGATGACCTGGTACCGCGGAATGGAAAAGAAAGGTGTAAAAATCAACTGGCTTACTGAAACTCCCGACAAGAAAACCCGTATTGATGAAGCAATTAAGCTTATAGAAAGGGAAGGAGTGGAATGGTAATGGGTGGAAAAAATCCTGTTTATGCCGCAATCGATAAGGCTGTATTTGATTACAAGCTTATAGAGCCGGGTGACCGTATAATCATCGGGGCTTCCGGAGGAAAAGATTCAACTCTGCTTATAAACTATTTTGCTGACCGGAAGAAGCGACGCGACGCGGACTTTGATTTTCTTGCACTGAACATTGAAAGCGGAATCGGGGGCGTTCTGGCTCCGGAAATCAGGGCGCTTTACGAAAAGTGGGGCGCTCCTTACGAATCCATAAAAATCGACGTAATTGAAAGGCTTAAACCGGGGCGGAAAATGAACTGCTACTGGTGTTCGACACAGCGAAGAACAGAGCTTAATAATTATGCTATCGAGCACGGCTATAATAAAATCGCTTTGGGGCATCACCGGGATGATTTTCTTGAAACACTTCTTATGAATATGCTTGGGGCAGGAAAACTTTCCACTATGCCGCCGCGCTTAAAATATGAGAAATATCCTATAGAAATTATCAGACCGCTCTGTTATGTTGCTGAAAAAGACATTATCGAAAAAGCAAAGGAAGACGGCTACTTCGGCTGGACCTGCACCTGTGATTATCAGGACAATTCAGAACGTAAACATGCCCGCCGCCTTCTTGAGCAGCTTACAGAAGGAGATGAAACCCGTAAGCGCCACATGATGGATGCTCTTAAAAATATTGATCCGACATATTTACCGTAAATTGGGGTTACATAAATGAAAAAACAGAAGGAAAACCAGGAGAAAAGAAGCGGCTTTCAATTCCTGAAAGAGCTTTTCACAATCTACCTGTATTGTGCAAAAGTTGGGCTTTTCACAATCGGCGGAGGCATGGCTATGCTTCCGATGATGCAGCGTGAATTCGTAGAAGACAAAAAATGGATGACAGAAGAAGAACTTATCGACTTTTTTGCCATCGGGCAGAGTACACCGGGAATTATTGCAATAAACGTTTCAACTTTCGTAGGTTACAAACGCTGCGGTGTTGTGGGCGGTTTCTTCGGAACACTTGGAATGGTTACACCGTCTCTCATTCTCATTACACTTCTTGCAAGCCTTATCAATTCTATTGAAGATTATCCTGTTGTTCAGAAAGCCCTGAAAGGAGTAAACGTTGTTGTTGCAGCTCTCCTTACAAACGTTACATATAACTTTGCAAAGAAAACCGTAAAGAACTGGTGGTCGGCTCTTATTCTTATTGCTTCTTTCGTTGCGCTTTTTGTTTTAAAACTTCCTTCATATTGGGTAATCCTTACAGCAATCCTTATTGGAATTATCGTAACTGTAATACAGACTGCAAAATCAAAAAAGAATTCTGAAAACGGGGAGGCTTCAAAATGACACTTTTTACTCTTTTCTGTACCTTCTTTTACATCGGACTTTTCACAATCGGCGGAGGCCTTGTTGCCTTAACCCTTATGCAGCAGACTCTTGTAGATACAGGAATCATCACTTCTGAAGCTTTCTACAACATGGTTGCCATTTCAGAATCTACTCCGGGCCCTCTGGGAATCAATATGGCAACATTCATCGGCTTCAATATGTATGGAATTCCCGGGGCTTTGATTACAACTTTCGGGGAAGTTCTTCCTTCAATCATCTGTATCCTCGTTATTGCACATTTTTATAAAGCCTTTAAAGACAGTATGGGCGTAAAAAATGTAATGAAGGTTCTGAGACCTGCTTCAACTGGAATTGTTTTTGTGGCTGCCGTAAACGTATTCATGGTTGCTCTTCTGAATATTCCGGTTTCCTGGACCGATTTTGATATCCGTACTCTTTTCAACTGGACTTCTCTTTGCGGGTACGCCGTATTTACATTCCTTCTCTTCAAGTTCAAGCTTCACCCCATCTGGGTTGTAATTATGGGAGCCGTTTTCGGAATTATTGTAGGATGATTAAGGCTTTTGTTTTTGATATGGACGGAATCCTCCTTGATACAGAAAGTATCTGTTGGGGAACCTGGGAAACTGCAGGAAAAGAGCGGGGACTTGATCCTGAAAAAATGCAGGAAGCAAATTTCCGCTGTATGGGAACCAACAAAGCTGATTCTGTAAGGATCTTAAAAGAGATTTTCGGAGAAGATTTGGACGGGGTCGGGCTTCTAGCAAGATCCAGTGAACTTTTCCACCAGATTGAAGAAAGAGACGGAATCCCTCTTATGAAGGGCGTTGTGGAATGCCTTGAATACCTTAAATCCAGAAATTACCGAATCTGCCTTGCATCTTCTACAAGAAAAGCCTCCGTTCTCCGTCAGCTTACAAGAGCCGGAATCATTCAATATTTTGAAACAATCACTACAGGAGATATGGTTGAACATTCAAAACCGGATCCTGAAATCTATCTGATGGCTGTAAAATCTCTTGGCCTCACTCCTTCAGACTGTATCTGCGTAGAAGACAGCTTTAACGGAATAAGATCCGGAAAGGCAGCAGGCCTTAAAACCATTATGGTTCCGGACCGGATTCAGCCTGATTCTGAAATCCTCAGGCAGGTAGATTATCTTTTTGAGTCCTTACTGGAAATTCCAGAACATTTCTAAGTTTTTTTCGAAAGTAACTTGACATTTTCGTGTACTGGGTGTACTACTTAAATAGTGCACTAATACGGAGTTGTTTTATGGAGTTTAAAAGTGATATTCCTATTTATCTGCAGATTGTATGGGAATTCCAGCGCCAGATTGCAGCGGGAGAACTGAAAGCAGGGGATAAGATTCCTTCTGTCAGGGAAACTGCTGTAAAAATCAACGTTAACCCTAATACTGTTAGCCGCAGCTACCAGGAACTGGAAAGACTTGGTATCACGGAAACAAAAAGAGGTATGGGAACATACATTGTACAGAATGAAAATGTGGAGACGAGTATGAAAAAGGAAATGGCAGAAGTTCTTGTTCAGGATTTCATAACAAGAATGGAACAATGCGGATTTTCGGAAACGGAAATTCTTGAAATCGTAAAGAAAAATCTTGTGAAATAGATTTGGGAGAAAGTTTATGGAAATTTTAAGGATCAGAAATACAGTTAAATTCGGAAAGAAAACTGTTCTTGAAAATGTTGAGTTTTCTGTAGAAGGCGGAAAAATCATCGGGCTTATGGGACCTAACGGAAGCGGGAAAACAACGCTTCTGAAATCTCTTGCAGCTCTGTTTCCTGTTGATGAAGTTTATATCGACGGTAAAGAAGTAACAAAAAATAAAAGGGTAGAAGTGAAGAAAATCGTTTCCTTCATGCATGACCACAATATTCTTGATACCCGTTTTACAGCCGAAGACTGCGCAGACCTTTATGAAACATATTTTCCGGATTTTGACCGGGAAAAGTTTTATAACCTTTGCGAAAAACTGGATGTCCAGAAAAAGAATACCATCATGGAAATGTCAAAAGGTATGGTTGAAAAACTGAATCTGGCACTCTGTTTTGCCCGTAAAGCAAGAATCTATGTTCTTGATGAACCTTTAGGTGGCATTGATCCTGTAGCCCGGAAAAATATCATCAGTTCAATTATCAGTCTTTATTCAGAAGAATCTTCAATCATTATTTCTACCCATCTTGTTCATGATGTAGAGAATGTTTTTGATCAGGTCTGCTTCATAAAAGACGGAAAAATAATTCTTAATGGAAATGCAGAGGACCTTCGGGCTGAAAACAATATGTTTATCGAAGACCTTTATATAAAAACTTTTGGAGGAGAAAATGAAAGAGCTTTTGAATTATAATTTTGTTTCTTTCTGGAAACGAATCCGCATTCTGTGGGCAGTTCATTTTGTCCTGATTCTGGCAGGTTATTGTGCAGGCTTTTTCCTAAAACCTGAGTTTTCAGAAATGTATTCAGGCCTGCTCTACGGTGCCAGTTTTATATTTCCTCTCTGCGTTCTGATAGTTGGACCTGGTTCTGTTTCATCTTATTTTTCAAATGCCGGGTATGGTGTAATGTGGATGTCACCTAAAAAGCCTTCAACAATCATTACAGCGTCATTTGTTGTGGGCATGGTGTATTATGCCTGTCTCTTTATTCTGGTGAAATTATTTTTAATTACAGCCTGCTGCATAGGTTCATGGGGAACGGGAAATATGTACGCCGTAAATATATTCTCTGGAGGAAAAATCCCTGTAACTTACAGATTTCTTTGGGCTGGCTCAAGTTTTGGTGAAAGATTCGTTCTTATGCTTAAAGCAAATCTTGAAACTTTTGGAAAGACACTTCTCGTTTTCTTTATTGGAACCGGAGTCGGAATCTGTGAAAGTATTTTTCAGATTTTAAGCTGCGGATACAACAAGAAAAAATACGGGGTCTTCAAAATAAATTTCATTTTTTCGTGGGTACTGAGTATTCTTGGGCTTCTTGTTGTTTTTTCGTCGGTTTTCCCGCTTAAGAATGTTCCGCTTGCAGGTTTAGTTACAATAGGAGTTTTCAGTTTTATTCTGATACTGGCATTGTATTTCCGGCTTGCATCTTCGTTCATCGAAAAGTTCCATACACTTTAGGAGAGAAATATGTGGAAGCTTTTAAAACATGAAATAAAAGAATGCTTTGCTTCAAATAAAAGTATTCTTCTGACTTTGTCTGCAGGGGTATTATTCAGTTATTTATTTGGACTGATTCCTTTGATTTCTGAAAGACTTAAAGTAATGATGGGCTTGAGCTGTATTTTATGTATCTGTTTCTTTCCTTATTGTTTCCTTTTCTGGGGAAAGGGAAGCCCTGCAGCAATTTTTTATTCTTCGGGAGAACAGAAAGAAAACCTGTATCCTGTTCCGGGCTGGAAAATTTTCTTTGCAAAAAGTCTTTCTATACTGATCGTATACCAGTGTTTTATCTGGACTATAACTATCGGTTTCTGGATTCTTGCCTGTTCTGGAAACTGGATGAACACAAATTTTGACTGGTTTATAAAGAGTACATTTTTTTCGGGAACTTTGATTAAAGCCCGTGATACATTTATTCACGGAGGATTTATTGAAAGGTTTACCTTTCTCTTTAAGAATGAATATGGAACAGGAATCTTCTGCTTAGTAGATAATGTTCCAATTTATTCAATTCTGAAAATAAATCTTGCGGGGCTTGTTTACGGGTTTTTCTACAGCTGTCTGAAAATGCCACGGCGTTCCATCAGTGCTTTTCTGTCCTTTGTAATTTCTTTCGGTCTTATTGTGTTCGCCGGATTTACAGGGGACTTTATTAAAAAAGCCGGTCCAGTTGCCGGAAGAATCCTGAATTACATCTGCTTTGGCGGTCTTTCCGTTCTGTTTATTTATCTTGAAGGCCGTCTTTTTGAAAAATACTTCAGAAATTAGGCATTAAAAAAGACTGCAGCGAATTTTGTATCCCGGTTCTGTTTCCTGCAGGGCCGGGCATTTTCTTTCACATTCCAAAGTTCTTTTTGAGCATCGGTCATAGAACGGACAGCCTTCTTCCATATTCAGAACCGAGCGCACTTCTGAACTGCTCTGTGTCTTTGTGTTCATGGCTCCTTCAAACAAAAGTTTGGTGTATGGGTGACGGCAGTCCTTCCAGAAGTTTTCGGCTGGTCC
>JAZLIM010000132.1:0-4686 GCA_045617385.1 Treponema sp. | reverse complement strand
AATTTTAACATTGTGATCCAATGAAAGAGCTGCTTTTACAGAAAGGAACGTATCGTAACCTACTACATCCATTCCGAATTTGTTTGCCAGGTTTGCAACCATAGCACCGATTGCACCAAGACCAATTACTCCAAGAGTTTTTCCCTTAAGTTCTGGTCCTACGAACTGGCTCTTTCCTTTTTCTGCCAGGTCTGGAATTTCATCGCCTTTTCCTGTAAGTGTTTTAGCCCAGGCGTTAGCAGCAACAGCAGGACGGCTTGAAAGAAGCAGTGACATCATAACCAGTTCTTTTACAGCGTTAGCATTTGCTCCAGGAGTATTGAACACTACAACACCTTTTTCTGTAAGCTGTGGAATTGGGATATTGTTTGTTCCAGCCCCTGCACGAGCTACAGCTTTTACGCTTTCTGCAAGCTGCATTTCATGCATATCTGCAGAGCGAACCAGAATTGCATCAGGATTATTGATATCTGTTGCGATTTCATAATTGTCACGGTCAAGAACATTAAGACCGATAGCACTGATTTTGTTTAATGTTTGAATTTTGTACATAATCTTATAGCAGAAACGTTAAAAACAAATGCGACCCAAGGGAGCATTTGTTTAGTTTCTTCCTCCTCATAATTTGCCACAAAGAACACAGAGATCACAAAGAAAGAGTTTTTGTGATTCTTTGTGTCCTCTTTGTGGCTGAAATTTCTTAGTTTTCAGCAGCAAACTTCTTCATGAAGTCTACAAGAGCTTTTACTCCGTCCAGAGTCATAGCATTATAGATAGAAGCGCGCATACCACCAACAAGGCGGTGTCCCTTAAGGTTTACAAGACCTGCTGCTTCAGCTTCTTTTACAAACTTAGCGTTGATTTCCTTTTCTTTTGCAAGAGCGGCTTTCTGTTCTGCTGTCTGTTCAGCTTCATCAACCTTTGCAGCTGCCTTTGTTACATCGTTTGAGTATTTTGTAAGGAAAGGAACGTTCATAAGTGAGCGGCTTCCAGGTTCTGTTGTTGCGTGGTAGAAATCACTTGAATCAAGGAAGTCGTAAAGGTATTTTGCCTTTTCAACGTTCAGCTTGTTGATTCCGCAAGCACCGCCATTCTTTTCAATCCAGTGAAGAACTTTTCCAAGAACGTAGATTGTGTAGCATGGTGGTGTATTGTACATGCTGTCATTGTCAGCATGTGTTTTGTACATGCTCATTGTTGGAGTTCCAGGAAGACATGCGTCAGGTTCCGGAATCAGGTCATCGCGAACGATTACAAGTGTAACACCGGCTGGAGCCAGGTTCTTCTGTGCACCTGCGAAAATGAGACCGAATTTTGAAACATCAATTTCTTCAGAAAGAATACAAGAAGACATATCTGCTACGAGAGGAATGTTTCCTGTTTCTGGAATGTATTCGTAGTGAGTTCCCATGATTGTGTTGTTGAAACAAACGTAAACGTAATCGTAGTCTCCTTCAACCTTTTCAACTTTTGGGATGTAAGAATAGTTCTTGTCTTTTGAAGAAGCAATTACATCAACTGCAACACCAAGGTGTTTTGCTTCTGCTGCGGCTTTTTTTGCCCATACACCAGTTTCGATGTAAGCTGCTTTCTTGTTTTTGATACCAAGGTTCTGTGCTACCATGGCAAACTGTGTTGAACCACCACCCTGAACGAAAAGAACTTTGTAGTTCTCCGGAACATTCATAAGCTTTCTGATCATTGCTTCTGCATCCTGAATGATTGGTTCATAAGCCTTTGAGCGGTGGCTCATTTCCATAACGCTCTGACCTGTTGTGCCGTATTCCATCATTTCTGCGGCACATTCTTTAAGTACGTCTTCAGGAAGACAGCTTGGTCCTGCTGAAAAGTTATACACTCTTGCCATTTGTAACTCCTTGGGAGTCAGCCCGGCTAAAATCCTTTCAGACAGAACCAACTCCATTGTCAGTTTATATTAAATTTTTTTAGACTCATTAAAGCTAAAGCAGGATTTGCATCTGCCACATGCACACCGTCGGGAACCGCAATAAAGGTTGTGGTCATATTCACAATTCCTTTTATTCCAAACTTCACCAGGCGGTCAGCCATATTCTGGGCGTCCTTATCGGGAACGCACAGAACTGCATGTTCAATTTTTTCTTTCCTGAGCACCGATTCCATTTCGTAAGCCGGATACAAAGGAAATGTAGATCGCAGGATTTCAACACGGTTCACACTGGAATCGAATCCGCATCCTACTCTGAAACCGGAATCCTGAAAAATGCTGTCATCAAGCAGAGCGGCACCAAGACGGCCAAGACCAACGATGCAGCACTTTTTCAATACCTGACTTTCTGTTTCAAACCCTAGCTTCACATTAAGGAAGTTTTTTAGTTCTTCCCTGCTGTAGCCGTTTGAAACTCCACCTGCGAAACCGGCAAGAAAAATATCATGTCTCACGGTAGATTCTGTACAAGCAGTAAGCTTTGCAAGATCCCCGGATTTTATCCTGTCATTCTGCCATGTTTTCAAAATCTGCAGAAACTGAACAAGACGTTTACGAGTTGCCTTCGGTAACTCACAGGATGACTGCATTATAGGAAACCTCCGTGAATATGAGAATGGAGTTTCAACACTTTTTCCCCCGATTTCCTCAGAATTCTAATGAATTTCCGTTAAAAAGTCGATTAGTGTTAAAAATTTAACGTTAAATCTTATTAGGGAGAATAAAAAAAATGCGCCCCTGAAAAACACAAAAAAAACAGGGGCGCAAAAAAGTTGATTCAGACAGTTGACAACTGCCTTCTTCAATTAGGAGGCTGTATTATTTAGACGCCATAGCAACCGAAATACCTGATGCAATGCGTGGTTCAAAGTAAGAAGCAACTTCTTCTTCAAACAGGCGGTTGATTGTATCCTGGTATGCCATAATCTTGCCTACATAATTAAGTGTAGACTGTGGCGTCTTGTTTGACCGAACCTTGTTTGTACCTGCATTGTACATTGCAAGGGCTGAAACCTGGTTTCCGGCCGTATTCAGACAGAATCTTAAATGAGACATTCCGTATCTTGCACTAACAGAAGGATTAAAGAAATCATCTTCCGAAAGATTCGGGAATGAATTGCTGTTCAGCTGGAACAAACCTCTGTCTATTGATTCGTTCGAGTTCTTATTAACAGCTTTGATATTGTATCTGCTTTCTGTATATGCCAGCGAAAAAGCCAGCGAAAGCGGAATATCATTTTTTTCGGCTTCAGAAAGAATTGCCAGAGCAACATCCTGTTTGCCTGTAACATGAATATAGAACCATTCAACAGCTGCCCGGGAAACTGGTTCACGGTAAAGCTTGAGTCCTTCATCGCCCTTTTTATCAAGACTGTATTCGGCTACCTCATTAAGGTAATCAACAAAAGCCGGTACAATCTCGTCAAAATCTGATTCTGTCGGTAATTCTGAAGCTACTTCAGAAACTTCAACTGTATCCTTTCCCGGCAGTAAAAAATAAACACTGAAAGCTGCCGCACAAAAAATAATACCAAGAGTCAGAAACAGGAAACAGGAGTTCACAAAACCAGAATTGTCAGTTTTGGAGATCATCTACCCACCTCAATTTGGATTGAGTGAATAATGTCACAAACAACAAAGGAATTCAAGGGAATTTTGTTAATTATTTAGGAATTATAGCGAAATTTTTGTGATTTTCTTGCAAACTTTGCGGTATTTCGCAAAATCAACCGTTTAATACATCACAACTGCAGATTTTTGCAGAATATCACAGACATTTAACTTTTCCGCAAGGTCTTTCTGCACAAAATAAACGTACTGTGCGTGTTTTTTTGCCAGAAGTTCTGTGAATTCTGCAATTCGTGATTCTGCGTTTTCAGAAAGGAAAGCTTCATCAAAAAGGAATCCGGCAACACTTTTGCAGTCCTTTACACGGCGTGCTGTATGATTGCAGGTATTACAGAAGCGTTCAAAATTGAGGGCATTTGAAAGATCCATTGAAGCGTGAGGAGCAAGCACTACAAACTCTCCTTTTTCATCTTTTGCAAGGAAGTCTTCACGCCAGGCAGCAAGAGTTTCTTCGTTATAAACTTCTTCATCAAGTTCGATATCAGACTGATTGAATTCTACAAAAGAAAAAGAAGAAGGATTAACGGCTGAACCGTCAGCAATAAGGAAAAGTGAATTGTTTTTTACTTCGAAAATTGGATCTAATTTCATTTTTTTTAATTCCAAAAGGGGTTTTAGGGGGAGCCTGAAAGGCGCCCCCTAGGAGAAGGGGGTGTGGTGAAGCCCTCAGGGCTGAACCCAGGGGGAAGGCTTTCCCCCCCCTCACACATTATTTGATCAGGAGGCCTGCGAATGCCTTGAGAGCTCCTTCCATCTTGCCGCCAAGAACTGTCATGGCAAGTTTTTTACCAAGCTGAACGCCTTCCTGATCAAAGCTGTTTACGTTCCAAACGAAGCCCTGGAACATAACTTTGTTTTCGTAGTGAGCAAGAAGAGCACCAAGTGATTTTGGATTCAGCTGCTGACCGTAAATAAGGCTTGAAGGTCTTTCACCTGCAAATGCTTTATTCGGGTTTTCGTCAGTTTTACCGCATGCGAAAGCAACAATCTGAGCTGTTACGTTTGCACAGAGTTTTACCTGACTTGTTGAGTTTTCGATTACAACATCGTCACCTGTCTGGTTTTCAGAGAAAGCGATGAACTGAAGTGGA
>JAZLIM010000131.1:0-13230 GCA_045617385.1 Treponema sp. | reverse complement strand
TTGAATGAACTTGTAAAACAAAGGTTGGACCTGCCACAGTAACTGTTGGAATTCCAATATATTCTGCTGCTATGGAATTTCCAGTTTCTTTAGTTGTACAAAGACCACAGCCGCAGTTTCCTGTAATTACTGCATCAACTTCTAACTGCTTCAGTTTTTTCTGAAAAGCCTTTGTTTTATCAGTAGTACCAAACACACTAAAAGGGCCGGCAGCTCCAACCTCATCAAAAAGATAAACTTTAGAGTCAGGAAAGTCTTTTTCTATGCACTTTTTTATTTCATTATGAGTTGTAACCGCCATAAAACTTCCGCCAACAAGAGCAAAAGTTTTACCGTTTAATGAATCCAGTCTGGCAGCCTGTTTAATCATTTCTACATCATGATAACCAACAGGAGAAACAACCGCGTAAACCTGATTTCCTTCATCATCTTGTTCTGGCACATAACAAACGCCATCAACACATTCATCTGGATTAGTACTATATTTTGTTTCAGCAAAAATTAATGTACTTGAACATAATAAGAAAATAACTGCAAAATTTAATAATTTTAATTTTGTGTGCATAGCTTAAATTTCCTTTATTTATTATAAAACAATAAGACGAGTAAAAAGTTTCGAAACAAGAAGCAACGGCTATATTTTACAGAACCTTTACATCAAAATCATACAACTTGTTGTATAATAATTTCTATGAAATCTCCAAAAGAAATCAGCGTTGACCAGAAATTAATCGCACTTACAACAGAAATAATTGAATTAACTGAAGACAAAGATCAGCTTCCGCTTCTTGTGGTAAAGGAACTTATTGAAGATGCGGAAATTGAAGCGGTTCAGAATTATGCAAACAATGTTTCTATTGTTCGGCTTGGGTACAACGATCACGGTCCTGTTCACATGAGAACTGTCTGCCGCAATGCACTTAAAATGCTTAAAATTTTGCATCAGGCTGGAATAAAAACCTGCCTGGAAACTGAACAGGCAGGCACTTTTTCGGACAGTGTTACAGCGGTAATTCTTGCGGGCTTTTTCCACGATTTTGGAATGACAATCGGGCGGCAAGATCATGAACTTTATTCAGGCATTCTCGCCCAGCCAATTATTGACCGGGTGCTTACAAAATTCCTTCCTGAAAAATCAGATTTGAATCGTCGTGTAATAATCCGCTTCATGGCTATGGAAGGAATACTTGGCCACATGGGAACCCGCCGCATTCATTCAATTGAAGCCGGCCTTATTCTGATTGCTGACGGCTGCGACATGACAAAAGGCCGTGCCCGAATTCCAATGGAACTAAACAAAGTTCCATCTGTGGGCGATATTCACAAATATTCTGCAAATTCCATTGAAAGCGTAAAAATTCATCAGGGCAGTGAAAAGCCAATTCAGATTGAAGTTTTCATGAGCAGCGATGTAGGCTTTTTCCAGATAGAAGAAGTTCTCATTCCAAAAATCAATTCTTCCCCAGCAAAAGGTTTTGTTGAACTTTATGCCGGCGTTGAAGGTCAGGAATTAAAAAAGTATTTGTAAAGAACGTCAGCTTACCTGAACAATGCCGAAGACGCAGTCGCCGGCTTTTTCAATTTTGCGGACAAGGTCGATGTAATTGAGCTCGGTTTTTACGTCGCCGCCGTTTTCTATGCGCTTGCGGGAAAGCCGGCGGAGTTCTCTTTTCTTGTCATCAATTTCCTGTTCGATTACTTCTGCCTGAACCCGTTTCTCTGTTGAAATACCGGTCGAAAGATAAATACAGATCTGTTCATAGAAAAGGCGTACCATTTCAAGATAATCAGAAATTTCTTTTGCACGTTTTGGCTTTACTTCTTTACCGGCTTCATCATACACGCTGAAGAATTTTTCCATGGTGTGCATGATGGAACTGCATTCGTCGCTTAAGTTTTCAAGGCTGTCGGTAATCTGAATAAGGCGTCCAAAGTTCTGGCGGTCTTTTGAGTTTGCTGTTGGAAGGCGTGAACATTTCTGAAGGAAGCTTGTGATTGCTTCGCTCATTTCATCAATATAATTTTCGATTTTGTTTACAGTTTCATTTTCGGATTCAACATTTTTGCTGTTGATCAGAGAGTTTGTAATGGAATCGAACATTTCCATAACTTTCACAGACATCTTCGAAATTTCTTTCTGAATCTGGAAAGAATAAAGGTCTGCACTGATGTGCGAATAAGGCAGAATGGCTGGAAACTTGTAATGTTCGTTTTCAGCGGATTTATCATCCTTAATGATTTTTGTTGCAAGAGCCGCAATCTGATCAACAAATGGAATGAAAATGAGGGTTGTTGTCAGATTGAAAATTGTGTGGAGCATTGCAATGTGTGTTGTGATATTTTCAAAAGGAAGACCTGGAACAATCAGGTCTACAAGGGCAAGGAAAGGTTTGAAGACTAAAAGAGCAATCAAAGTTCCTGCAACATTGAATCCGACGTGAACAAGGGCAGTGCGGCGTGCATTTACTGTTGCTCCAAAGCTGGACATTACCGCATCAATTGTGGAACCGATGTTGCTTCCTAAAACTATGGCCGCAGAAAGTTCCCAGGTGAGGCTTCCGTTTGCCGCCATGGTAAGAACGATTGCTGTCATGGCTGATGAAGAATGGATAAGTGCTGTTACAAAGGCACCGATTAAAACTCCAAGCAGTAATCCCCATACTCCGATGGAATCAAATTTCTGAAGGAAGGCAACCGATGAAGGACTTAATGAAAGAGTGTCTTTTAAAAGTCCAAGTCCCATGAAGAGCAGGGCAAAGCCCATGAAGCAGTCTGCAAAATTATGGATTTTAAATCGCTTGAAATATTTTAAAATAAAGCCAAGACCGAAAAGTGGAATGGCGGCTGCAGAAATGGAAAAAGAAAAACCGAAGAAGGAAACAATCCAGGCGGTAACAGTGGTTCCGATGTTTGCACCAAAGATTACGCCGATGGCCTGAGTCAGTGTCAGGATTTCGGCGTTTACAAAACTTACGACCATAACGGTTGTGGCACCCGAAGACTGAATTACAGCCGTGACACCGATTCCCGTAAGCACCGCAGCAAATCTGTTTCCGGTAATTTTTCCAAGCATCTTCTGAAGATTGCTTCCGGCTCCTTTCTGGATTCCGTCTGAAAGCATGTTCATTCCAAATAGAAGAAGACAAAGAGAACCGATAAATCCGAAGATCTGTCCGAAAATGCTTAGAATCATAGATTACCTCCACGGCGGCCGATTCCTTATCAGCCATCATAAAGGTAATTATTTGAGCGAAAATTGAAAATTAAGTTTTTGTAAAATTTATGTAAAATTTACAGCGAGAAGATTACTGTGAAAGTGCTGCCTTCTCCTTCCTTGCTGTTTACAAGAATGGACGCATTGTGATATTTTGCAGCGTGTTTTACGATGCTTAATCCAAGTCCTGTTCCACCAAGCTGGCGGGAACGGCTTTTATCTATGCGGTAGAAGCGTTCGAAAATGCGTTCTTTTTCACGTTCCGGAATTCCAATTCCGTTATCCTGTACTGTAAAAATGACTCTGTGGGATTCTGAAATTGTTTCTATTTTAATGCTTACGATGCCGTTTTCTTTATTGTATTTTACGGCGTTTTCGATGAGGTTATAAACCATTTCGTAAATAACCGGGCGAACACCGTTTATAAGGCCTGAATCTCCGGCAAGGTTCAGGCTGATATTCTTCTTTTCGGCGAGAGGCGAAATGACTTCCATTGCTTCCCGTGTAATTTCGCGGAGGCTCAATGCTTCTTTTTCAAGAGAGATTGATTTTTCATCCAGCTTTGAAAGTTTGATAATGTCGTTTACCAGAGTGATCATGCGCTGGCTTTCGTCATAAATTGTGCCGGCGAATTCCTTTGTAGTCTGTTCATCAGTTCCGCCTTCTTTGAGTATTTCTGCATAGCCCGAAATACTTGTGAGCGGCGTTTTAAGTTCATGACTTACATTTGCAGTGAACTGCTGGCGGAGTTCTTCCCTCTGAGATTTTTCGTAGTTCTCTTCCGCAATGCGTTTTGTGAAAGGCTTCAGCTCTTCGTAAACGTCTGAACTTTCAGGATCTTCAAGGTCGATTCTGTTGAGCGGTTCAATTATTTTCTTAGAAAGAAGGCTTGCGGTAATGCCTGAGATAATCATGGCGATTACAAGCATTACAAGAAGAATCTGGCTCATGCCAAGAACAAGAACTCCTACAGTGTGCTGGTCACAGGAAATACGGAGAATGTCGCCGCTTTCAAGCTGTCTTGCAAAGTAGAGAGTTTTTTCAAGCATGGTAGAAGAATAGCGGCTTGAAGTACTTATGCCTGATTCTTTTGCTTTAAGGAACTCTGAACGCAATGCATGGTTTTCCATGTCAGCAGGATTTACAGTGTTGTCAAAATAAACTGTTCCGTCAGGATGAATAAGTGTAATTCGGTTCTGGGTTTTCAGTTTTTTAATGGAAAATAAATCGGAAGAAAACTCCGAAAGATTGTAGCCATCTAAAAGAGTGCTTTCAGTTTTAAGTTCTTCAAAAATCTGTTTTTCAAAGTAGCTGTACATATTTGTAATGAAAATGAATGCACAGAGAAAATAGACCAGAACACCAACAGCAAAAGTGGAAAGAAAAATTTTAAAAGTCAGAGATTTGTTTTTCATTTTAATTCACCTTGTATCCGACTCCGCGGATTGTTTCTATAAGTTCTCCGGCATTTTCAAGTTTCTGGCGGAGTGTTTTTATATGAACGTCTACAGTGCGACTTTCTATGTCGGCGTCAATTTTCCAGACAGAATCCAAAAGGTGTTCGCGTGTCATGACTTTCCCCCGGTTCTGCAATAAAAGGGAAAGTAAATCGAATTCTTTTACTGTAAGGAATACCTGCTGGTCTTTTATAAAAACTGTATGCTTCGTGATATCCACTTTCAGTTCCCCGGCCTCTAGAAGTTCCGAATTTTCGTCTGTCCGTTCGTAGCGGCGGAGCACAGCCTTGATTCTTGAAACAAGGGCCATCATGCCGAAAGGTTTTGTAACGTAATCGTCTGCGCCTGCGTCCAGTCCTGTGACAACATCAAATTCTGTGTCTTTTGCTGTAAGCATGATTACAGGAATAGACTTAAAAATGGGAGACTGGCGGATTTTTTTAATGATTGAAATTCCGTCTTCTTCAGGAAGCATTATGTCCAGCAGGAGAAGATCTGGAATAGAATTGTCCAATGCTTTCCAGAAACCTGAAGGCAGCTCAAAGCCTGTACATTCATAACCCTGGCTCTGAAGTGTATAGACAATCAGTTTTCTTATATTTTCATCATCTTCAAGAATATAAATCATATATATATATTTATAGATGACAGATAAAAAAAATCAATTCTATAAATGTAAAATTCAGGTAAAAAATCTTATTGCAAGCTTGATCGGTGTTATGATAAGCGGTCTTGCAATCCGCATGAAGGATGAGAAAATTGCTGCCCGTCTTTCCGCCAAGTTTGACAGGCTCTGGGTTCCGTCGGAAATTTTCCTTTTTGTACTTGTGGGTGCTTCAGTTGAAATCAGAAGTGCAGCCGACGCAGGACTTAAAGTGATTCTTCTTCTGGCTGTGGTAATGGTATTCCGCATGGCAGGTGTTGTTCTCTGCATGCTTGGTACAAAGCTGAATTTTAAGGAACGCCTTTTCTGTGCTTTTGCTTATATGCCGAAGGCTACCGTTCAGGCTGCCATAGGCGGGCTTCCTCCTGCTATGGGATTGGACTGCGGAAATATTGTTCTTACAGTTTCAGTTCTGGCAATTCTTATTACCGCCCCTTTAGGTGCTTTTGCAATTGATCTGACATATAAGCGTTTCCTGGAAGAAGAACCTGTAATATAGATTTTCTTTTTATTCTTGAACTTTTCGTGATAGAATATAAATAGTTTTTTATAAAAAAAGGAAGGACAAATGAAAAAGTTTGCTTTATTAATTCTTACAGTTTTTATGACTGTATCTCTTTTTGCACAGAATGCAAAATCAACAGGTCTTACAGATAAAGACGTTCAGAATTTTGCTAAACATTTTAATGCCATTACTGAAGATATGGAAAATGCTTTAGGAGATATCGAAGACGGAAGCTACCTTACAGTTAAGGCTGAATATCTGAAGGCTGAAAAGATTCTTGCAAAATATGGTTTTACCGGTACAAATACGGTTGAAAAATATGCAATGATTGCCCGTTGTGTTGCTGTTCTGAATGTTGAAAAAAGCGGTGTTCTGGAAATGTACAAGGCTATGGGAATGGAAGGAATGGATCCTATGGCCGCTCAGAGACCTTATATCAATCAGAAAGACTATGAAGTTGTTGAAAAAAACTGGGCTGCTATTGCAAAGGCAATTGATTTCGAAGGCATGGATGCAGAAGAGGAATCAAATTTTGACAGAAAACGTCAGAAGCAGGAAGAAGAGGACTATCAGGCTCAGGTTGGTGACATGATGTCTTCTCTTATGGGAATGCTTGCTGATGACGGCTTAAAAAAGAATGGTTTAGATTTTTCATCTAAAAAGACAAAAGGCAAAGAAGTTGAAATTAATGAATTAAAGTCATATACAAAAAAATTTGCTGCAGGCAAAAAAGACGTGGGTTTGCTTTACAAAAAATATGATGCAAGAAATGCTTCAAAATGGAAGCTTATGGCAAAATACAAATCTACAGACTTTATGCCTGATGACGGATTATTCTTTACTTCAGGTATTGATAACGACAACTACTTCCGCTTTGGTACTTCTGGTGCAACTGTAGTACTTAATAATGACTGGAATACAGATTCAAGTTGGGCTGCCGATTCTTGGGAAATCTACCACATGGAAGATGCAGATGGTATGGCTTACGAAGTAGTGTTCCATACTAAGAAAGGTATTATTCATTTCTTCTGGAAAGGCGATAAAGCTGTTCTTGAAAATGATGCTTTCAAACTGGAAGGAAGCGGAGTCTATTCTGCCGGTTAATGACTTATAACAATATAAAATTATAAAGCAATCCCCCTTTTACTTTCTCAGTAGAAGGGGGATTTTTATTGCAAATAACTAGATATATTTCTCGACAAATAAACTGATGAATATTATATTAATTTGTAGATAAATATACAGGAGGTTTTGATGTCTGCTGCACAATTTAATGCGATTAATACACTAAAGCTTATAAACGCAATTATTCCAATTACTCGATTTAATAAAGGAGAAGCCGGGAAGATTATAGATGAGGTTCAGCAAAATGGTCCTCGCATTATTGTAAAAAATAATGTTCCTGAATGCATAATGATTTCTCTTGAAGATTACAACAGCCTTACAGAAGCGGCAAATCGAACTGTAACCCTGAATGTATCTAAAGAAGAGGAAGAAAAACGTAAGGAATTTATCAAGAAGATTCGTGCTAATGTGCAGCCTCCACTACCTCCTCAAATAAGTGTGGAAGAAGCACTTGCAAGATATGGTTCTCAACCAATTGATATTGATGAAGAAGCCGTTAATGAATTAAGGAGAATCAGTACATTATGATTTTATGTGATACTAATGTTCTGATTGATTATTGGAACAATCCAAAAGAACTGCTGAACTTAAATATCTCAAAAGATAAACATTCAATTTGTGGAATTGTAAAGTCTGAACTTTTACATGGTGCAAAAACTGATGATGAAGCTGACAGAATGCTGGGCTTTTTTCAATCTTTTAATTTAATCACTATCGACGAATATGACTGGGAATTTTCAGGTCTCATGCTTCAAACAATTCGAAAACAAGGTTTTTCCATGCCGGTTTCTGATGTACTGATTGCCTATCTTGGAATTAAATATGATATGCCTGTCTGGACAAAGGATCATCATTTTAAAATTATTCAGGCTGTTTACCCGGAATTGAAGTTGTACGAAGCTCAGTAAAGAATTTTTTAAACACTTTTTCTCTTAATTGTAAAACCATTAAAAAATCTGTATATTTACTGAAGAAAATGTACATTTTGGAGGGGTCTGTCCCCTCATAGGAGAAATAAATGGCTGTAGAAGCATTGAAGAAAAACCCTAAATGGCAGGGACGCCGCGGACCAGTAGTTCTGGTAATTATGGACGGTGTTGGTTACGGTAAATTTGAAGAAGGAGATGCTGTTAAGGCTTCAAAAATGAAGTATCTGGACTGGTTCCACAACAACTGTCCACACACACAGCTTAAGGCTCACGGTACAGCTGTAGGTCTTCCTTCTGATGATGATATGGGTAACTCTGAAGTTGGACACAACGCAATGGGTTGTGGACGCGTTTTTGCTCAGGGTGCCAAACTTGTTGGAGAATCAATTTCTTCAGGAAAAATGTTTGAAGGCGCAACATGGAAGAAACTGGTTGCAAATGTAAATGACAAGTCATCTACACTTCACCTTATGGGTCTTGTTTCTGACGGAAACGTTCACTCACACATTGATCACCTTAAAGCCATGATTACACAGGCTCACAAAGACGGTGTTAAAGTTCTTCGCGTTCACGCACTTCTGGACGGACGCGATGTTCCACCAACATCTGCTCTTGAATACTTTGAACCACTCGAAAAATTCCTTGCTGAATTCAGCGATGTAGACTACCAGATTGCTTCTGGTGGTGGACGTATGTACATCACAATGGACCGTTATGGTGCAGACTGGAGCATGGTTGAACGCGGATGGCACGCTCACGTTCTGGCAGACGGACGCCAGTTTGGTTCAGCTGTTGAAGCAATCAACACATACCGCTCAGAAAACGGTGACCTCCTTGATCAGGATATGCACGAATTCGTAGTTGCAAAAGACGGAAAACCGGTTGGTCCAATCGTAGACGGCGACTCAGTAATCTTCTTCAACTTCCGTGGTGACCGCTCTCTGGAAATCACTGCTGCATTCGAAGAAGACAACTTCCCACACTTTGACCGCGTTCGCCGCCCAGCTGTTGAATACGCAGGTATGATGGAATACGATGGCGATAACCACAAACCGGCACAGTTCCTCGTAAACCCACCAAGCATTGACCGCACAATGGGTGAATACCTTACAAAATCTGGCGTACACCTTATGGCAATTTCTGAAACACAGAAATACGGTCACGTTACATACTTCTTCAACGGAAACCGCCCAGGTGAATTCGACAAGAACCTTGAAACATACGTTGAAGTTCCATCTGATGTTGTTCCATTCGAACAGCGCCCATGGATGAAATGTGCTGAAATCACAGACAAAGTAATCGAAGCAATCGAAAGCGGAAAATACGATCACATCCGTCTGAACTATCCAAACGGTGATATGGTTGGACACACTGGTGTATTCAACGCTGTAGTATGTTCTATGGAAGGTATGGACCTTCAGCTTGGCCGTCTTAAGGCTGCAATTGAAAAGGCTGGTGGTATCCTCTGTCTTACAGCTGACCACGGAAACTCAGACGATATGTACGAACACAAGAAAGACGGTTCTGTTGCAAAAGATGCTTCTGGTGAACCAAAACCAAAAACATCACACTCTTTGAACCCAGTTCCAGGTATTATTTATGACCCAGAATACAAAGGTGAATACTCAACAGACCTGAACAGCGGTCTTGGAATCTCTTCTTGGCCTGCAACACTCATGAACCTTATGGGTTACGAAGCTCCAGCAGACTATGATAAGTCAATGATCAACATGAAATAGAAAACATAATCTTCTTTGCTGCTGCATTTGACGGCGGAGAAGATATATGTAAATTAAAAAAGGGAATGCCAGAACATTTGGTCATCTCCCTTGTTTTAGGTTATTAAGCCGTCCAGCATTTGAAAGGTGATTGGGCGGCTTTACTATTTAACTCTTCTTATTTTTATTGTAGAAAACCTATTTCAAGAATTCATCAACTTTTGCCAGTGCAGCTGCATTCCAGATTTTTTTGTTTTTGCCCATAAAACCATGGTTAGCACCATCAATATACAGGCATGATACTTCTTCTGCATCTGCGTCATCTTTTCGTTTTGACATATATGCATCATAAGCATCTTTTGAATACTGCACGTTTACTATAGAATCGTTCGTTCCGTGTATTATCAGAACAGGTCCTTTATAGCCGGAGATTTCATTATTTGCATCAAGTTTATTTACATCTGTTGCAAAAACACTTCCCAGTTTCATGAGTCCGCATTTGAATGTTTCAGGAACGTTTTCTGGATCGAATTTTGCTAAAATCATAGATCCTTTTCTTGCATCATCCGGAATACAGAGAGCAGGATAAAACATGATCAGACGTTTAATTTTTTCCTGAAGCTGGGCTGCAACCATTCCGGAAACAAAGCCGCCCTGGCTTAATCCGACCAGGGTAATTTCAGATTTATTTACGTAGCTCTGAGAGGCTGCAAAGTCAATTACGGCTTTTAAGTCTTTTACCTCGGTAAGAACAGACATATCTGTAGTTTTGCCGTCACTTTTTGAACCAAGTCCTCCGCCATTAAAGTCAAAAATAAAAGCAGCAAAACCTTTTTCACAGAAATATTTTGCATAATTTTTGCACATCTTATGGTTCCCCATAAAACCATGACTTAAAATTGCAACAGGCATATTCTGATTGTTTTTTCTATATATATAACCGCGAATTGTTAATCCATCTCTGGTACATGAAAATTTTTCTTTTAGCATTTTCTTCTCCTATATAACTTTTATAGTTTAGTTGATACGGAAAATTAAAGAAAGAGAAAAAAAAGATGGAAAAAAAGGAGAGATTTCCGGCTCTTTTTGTGTTCATAAAAAATTGATATAATGGAGATATCCGGAGAGGCAAAATAACGGAGGCCAGTTATGGCAAGTATAAAAGACGGAATCGGAGCTGCAGGAAAAGAACTCAGCGCATTCAAGAAATTCATTTCACGCGGAAACGTAGTGGATATGGCTGTGGGTGTTATCATTGGTGGCGCCTTTGGAAAAATTGTAACAAGTCTTGTAAACGACATTGTTATGCCGCTTATCGGGCTCCTGATTGGCGGACTTAATTTTTCAGAATTGAGCATTACTATCGGCGAAGCAAAAATTGCCTACGGAAACTTTATCCAGACAATCGTAGACTTCCTGATTATTGCTCTTTGTATTTTTACAGTCATCCGTGTCTTTGAAAAATTCAAGAAGAAGGAAGAAGCAAAACCTGAAGAACCAGCTCCTGTAATCAAATCAGATGAAGCTGTTCTTCTTGAAGAAATCAGAGATCTTCTGAAACAGAAACAGTAAGAAATAAATCTGGTATAACCGAAATGACGCCCGTTTTCGCCTGGAGAACGGGCGTTTTCCATTTAAATATTCCCCCCTCCAAAAAATCCTTGTAACCAATCCAGTTTCTTGTTTTTTATAAGAGCAGAAAATGCTCGTTTTCAGGAGGAATCAGATGTATAGAATCAGATATTTTCTTCTGGCAGGATTTTTCATTTTTGTTTTGATTTCCTGCAGCAGTACAAGGAATTTTGACGCGGCTGATATTTCAATTCTGGAAGAAGAACAGGCTCCGGAAAGATACGTTTACAAGCATGTAATCATTGTGGGAATTGATGGCGCCGGCAGTTTTCAGGAAAAATGCCGCACTCCGAATATGGACTCAATATTTGCGGAAGGAATCTGGACTCCGAACTGCACCGCATCTTTACCTTCTATAAGTGCACAGTGCTGGGGCTCCATGTTCACAGGCGTTGCTCCTTCCGTTCACAAGTTGAACAATCAGAATGTAGGAATGGGAAAGCCTTACGACAATCCTGTGTATCCAACATTTTTCAAGCTGGCCCGGGAAACAGATCCTTCTGCAAAGCTTGCGGCTTTCTGCGGATGGCGCTTAATCTGTGAAGGTATGATTGAACCTGATATCGGGGTTGTTACAGATACCGGAAGTGATCCTGAAATTGCCGAAAAAGTTTCGGCTTTCATAAAGGCTGAAAAGCCGGACCTGATGTTTGTTCAGTTTGACTCTGTTGATCATGCGGGGCATACGCTCGGTTTTGGAAAGAAGGAATATGTAAAGGCACTGGAAGATGTAGACGGATATGTGGGAAAAATCTTTGAAGCCGTAAAAGAAGCCGGCATTCTGGATGATACACTCTTCATTCTGACTTCTGATCATGGAGGAGTCTTGAGAGGTCACGGAGGAATTTCCCGCTCCGAAATGGATGTTTATTTTGGAGCTGCAGGAAAAACCGTAAAGAAAAGCACTACGCTGAAACTGAAGGGCAGGGACCTGGCTGCAATCGTCTGCCAGGCTTTGAACCTTAAGACAAACGAAAACTGGGCATCAAAAGTCCCGAAAGATTTTTTCAGCGAATACTAGTAGTCATACCATCCGGAAGCGCTCTGGTCTGCAAGCTGAATCAGAAGCACAAGAGGGTTCTGCAGAAAGTTCGAATAGTTCATCTTTTCGGTGTCTGTTAAATCTGTGAATCCCATGTGGCGGCTGATGGCTTCAAGAACCGGGCGCTTTTTAATCAGAGAAGGCATGGATTCCAGAAGCAGCAGAACAGATTCGTTTCCGTGCCCCAGGTTCCTTACGTCGGCCTTTACGTTGTAGTAAGGAGCTTTTGTCCAGTTCCCGAAAACGTCTTTTGTGTTCCTGTAGCTTAATGAGTAGAAGCCTGCCTTGCAGAAGTCGTGGGCAAGGGCAGAAATGAAGATGTCTTCCGCAGTAAATGCGTACTGACTCTGGGCGGCTGTCTTTGATTTAATCCAGTCTGAAAAGATTGCAGGCGCAAGCTTAAGGGCCTGATAAGTTACCATAAGTGAGTGGACTGCAAGGCCGCCCTTGAAGTTCCCGTGAAATTTTGTGGAAGCCGGAGAAGAGTAGAATTCGTGCTCTTCCATCCACTTGAGCAGATCTTCCTGCTCATCGGCATTGTGGATGCAGGCGTCGGCCATTTCGGCCACAGCAAGCTTAAGCTTTTCTATATCGTATCCGTCATTTGTAATGCAGCCGTATTTTTCAAAAACTGCCACCAGGTTCTGTGTCTCGCGTACAAGAGTTTCAAGTTCTTCGTTAGTCATGCTTTAAGTATACTGAATAACAATTCTTTTGTGTAAACCTTATAGTCCCGCTCTCAAAATTTCGCTATACTTAAGGCTCATTTCGTCGCTTCGCGGCCTGGTTTTGGGAATCGCACAGGCGGGAGAAAATGAAAGGCTTTCGTATGAAGGCTTAACACTAATTTTTTACTGAACAGATTTTTCTCACAATAAAAAAACTGTTCTGCAGGGATAAACTCCTGAAGGATATTGAAATGAAAAAATTCAATGTCGTTGTTC
>JAZLIM010000130.1:0-10689 GCA_045617385.1 Treponema sp. | reverse complement strand
CCCTTTCCAGGACCGTTATCAAGGTCAGAAGGTGTAAAAGGACTTCTCCACTGTGGATTTGAATCAGAAACAGGAGTCAGGATAACCATTGATTTTTTGAAAGCTCCGCCATCCTGTGTACGTGTAGTTGAAGCGTTTGCGATATTGTCTGAAATAACGTCTGAACGGAGGCGTTCAGCACTCATTCCTGTAGCTGCAATATTTATACTTGTAAACATTCCCATAGTTTATTCCTTACCGGTTCTAAAATAAGATGACCTAAAAAATGCTTCTCAAGCATCTTGGTCCCCGCCGAACAGGAGGTTCGGCAAGATTAAAGCAAGTTTTCCTTAGAAAACTTGCAGAGCAAAAATGACAGGAGGTCATTTTTGCGGCTATTTCTTCATAGCGATATTCATCTGACTGAATTCAAAGTTGGTCAGCTGAGTGAGCATACGGTACTGCATCTGAATCTGCAGGATGTTGTTTGCTTCAACTTCAGCGTCAACATTGTTTCCGTTTGCTTTGGCTGTTGTTGTGTAGTCCAAAACACGGCGTGGCTGAACATCACGGTAATCGTATGGCTCATTCAAAGGAATGTGTCTTGAATCTGTGCGGGTAAGCTGGAATCCGTTTTTTGCTTTTTCTTCTGATTCGAAAGCTCTTTTGAGCTCGCTTTCGAAGTTTACAGTAGTGCGCTTGAAATTAGGAACTTCCGAGTTTGCCAGGTTGTTTGCAGTTACCTGGTAACGCAGGGATGTGGCATCCATTTCTCTTTGTAACAAATCGATTGATCGTGTAAATGTGTTCATACTTATTTTTCGGCATAAGAAAATGATAGTTTAGAAAAAAAAATCCACCTAATTCATTCAATCCTCCAAATAATATGATAAAAAATAAAACTAGGTAATATCCCCTATAAGAAAATCACCCTATCCTATAATCACGGATCCGAAAAAAAACACAAAACAAAAAAAGTAAATCATTTATTGAGGTAATAATTATGAAAAAATTGGCAATGCTCGCATCTGCAGCCCTTCTGGCTCTTTCACTCTTCGTTGGTTGTTCTAACACATCATCATCTGGAAACGGAAATGGTGGCGATTCAGGAACAGGAGCACCAGCTGCATACGCAGAAGTTTGGACAGGTTCTACAGCTATCACTTGGGGTGACGGTGTTGTTCTTGAAGGAAATAAATTTGATGCAGCTGTAAAAGGTATCAGACTTACATACACAGGAACTGGAATCGCATTCAAAGTTGCTATCAATGACCCTTGGAAAGAACTTAAAACAACAGCAAATGTTGGTACAGTAGCAGACGATGGTGCTGTTAATCCTCCGGATGCTTCAGAAGCAGCAACAATTGAACTTACTTTCGATGCAGCTGATGTTGCAGGAATCTGTTCAACAGGAATTAAAATCTTTGGTGACAAAATGACTGTTACAAAGGTAGAAACAATCAAATAAGTAACCTAAAGTCTTTCTTCAGGTTTCCTCCGGGAAGCCTGTTTTAAGCAGCAATAGAAATATTTAATTTCGTTGTTTTTTAATAAACCTCCTAGGCAGGAAATATGTCATATTTCCTGCCTTTTTTATTTGAACCTAATTTTACGTTATAAACTTATACGGGTATTGCGAAAAACAGGGTCTATGAAATAAAATTGAAATATGGAAAACTCAAAACCGGTTGTATATATAGTAGAAGATGTTGAAGAGATGTCATCTCTTATTTCGATGTATCTTGAAAAGTCGGAAATTGCTACAAAAGCTTTTGCCACAGCAGAAGATGCACTTGAAGAACTTAAAAAAAGTGCCCTTCCCGACCTCATTATTTTAGACCTGAATCTTCCTGGAATGAGCGGATTTGAATTCCTTAAAATATTCCGCGAAACCTGTGACAAAGCTATTCCTGTTATTATTGTTTCTGCCCGTGATGCAGATGAAGATATTATTACTGGTCTTGGTTATGGAGCAGATGAATTCGTAACTAAACCATTCTCGCCAAGAGTTCTTGTTGCCCGTGTTGAAGCAAATCTCCGCCGCCAGGCTCTTATTACTGCAAAAGCAGAAGAAACTCTGGAGTTCGGTGAATACACTATCCTTCTGAATTCCTGCGTACTTAAAAAAGGAACGGTTAAGATTCCTCTTTCTACAAAAGAATATGAAGTACTTGAATTCCTTGTAAAACATGCAAACGAAACCCTTTCACCTGAACAGATTTACGACAATGTCTGGAAGGTTAACTACGGCGATGTAACAGCAGTAGCAGTATATATCCAGCGCCTCAGAAAGAAGCTTGAAAAAGACCCACTGAAACCGGTTTACATTCAGACTGTTTACCGCCGCGGTTACATGTTCAAGAAATAACAATGAAGATTAAAGCACAGTTCATTAACCTCATTTTACTCATTGTCCTTATTCCTGTTATTTGTGCTGTGTTCATCCCGTCATATTATTATCTTCGTTCCTCAGACCGTCTTCTTACAAAAGGACATCAGGAACTTCAGCTTATTCATGAAGCAATTCTTTCAAAAGATGATATTCCGCAAATGAGGGAAACTATCCGAAGATTTCCGGCCCATGTACAGGTTGCCCTTTTTACAAAAGAATTCAAACTGATAGATTCTACAATTCCGGAAGTAAATGAAAGCACAGATTCAGGACCTCTCTTCTTCTGGGAATTCCTCCACAATACGCGCAGAGATTACTACTATCAGTTCACATCCATTCCTGCGTCAAACGAAGAAATTCTTGTTCTTTCCCGTATCCCGCGTGACCAGTCCTACAGAAAACGGGGAGAAAATCTTATTACAAGCACCATTATCTTCCTTTTTGCTTTTGTTGTTCTGTGCCTTGTAATGATTATTGTTGTTACAAGAACCATATATCATTCAATCGGAATTATTCAGAAGCAGACAGAAAACCTTGCAAACGGAAAACTGAACGAAAAGATTGAAACAAACCCAAAGAATATAAATGAAATCACAGCTATTTCTGCATCACTGGAACAGATGAGACTTTCCCTGCTTGAAGAGCAGAACAAAAAGAACCGTTTTGTAATGGGTATAAGCCACGACCTCAGAACGCCTGTAGCAATCATCAAAGGTTATACGGAAGCAATCTCAGACGGACTTATTTCCGAAGAAGAAATGGGAAAAACAGTAGACCTGATTATTTCAAAAACAAGCCAGCTTGAAGAAATGATAGATACACTTATCAGCTTTATGAAGCTTGACACAGGCGACTGGAGGCTGAGCCTTAAAAACGAATCCGTAACAGCTGTAATCATTGATTTTGCAAAAGAAGCAGAAATTATGGGATCCGTTTTCAAACGAAACATTGAAACCAGCATCCATCTGGACCGCGAAATCACAATTCCGATGGATACTCAGCTTGTTTCCCGAGTTTTCGGAAATATTCTTACGAACGCCATCCGCTATTCAAAAGAAAACGATACAATCCGCATCGAATCCTACGAAGAAAACGAAAAGCTTTATCTGATTATTTCGGACACAGGATTCGGAATAGACAAAAAAGACCTGGACAACATTTTTGATTTGTTCTTCCGCGGAACCAATTCCCGCCGTGAACAAGGAATGGGCATAGGTCTTTCAGTTGTAAAAAGTATTATTGATACACTGAACTGGAAAATTGATGTACAGAGCGAAAAAGGTCATGGAACCTGTTTTACAATAATTATTCCGGAAAACGAAGAACACAGCCGCTTATCTTAGATTTCTTCCGGAAGCTCCAATTCTGAAAGAAATCGGTTCAGAAGAAGAATTCCTTTTTTATTCAGTCTGAAAACTACATCTTCCTCCGTATTTTCAATATCACAAAGACCCCTTTCCTGCCATGCCAGGAACTGATTTTCTACACTTTCCGGAAATTTTGTTTTGAAAATTGAACTAAAATTGTTCCGGCTTATTCCAGAAAGTTTTCTGAGTCCCATCATGAAGAATTCAAACACCTCTGTTTCCCGGTCAAGATTCTCTGAAACCACTGGTTCAGCCCCGGTTAAATCGCCATTCCAGAAATCAATGTATTCAGGAATATTGGTTGTATTCGTCCAGCGGAAAGCAGTTCCATCTTCATTGTAGAAAGTACCTGTTGCCCCGCTTCCGCACCCGATGTAATCCTGATGATTCCAGTAAGAAAGATTATGAATGCTCACCTTTCCGTTCCGGGAAAAATTAGAAACTTCATACTGACTGAATCCGTGAGCTTCAAGAAAGTCGCGCCCCTTAAGCCACATCTCATCAGCTTTATCAAAATCGTAATCAAGTTCACCAGAAGAAAGCATTTTACCAAAAGGCGTTTCTTCTTCAATTGTAAGTGAATAAAGGGAAATATGATCTGCCTTTGAACGGCAGACAGTTTCAAGCCCCTCAAAAAAAGAATCCTCGTTTTCAAACGGAAGTGCTGAAATCAGATCAAGGGAAAGATCTCCCTTCCAGTAATCATTCATCTGATCAAGAGCTTTGAAGACCTGTTCCCTTTTTGCCCGTCTGTTACAGAATTCAAGACACTTATTATTCAAAGACTGTATACCACACGAAAGCCTTGTAACCCCGCATTCAGAGAGGACAGAAAGGAATTCTCCAGTAACATCATCAGGATTAACTTCAATAGTGAATTCTTCCGGATTTAAAGGAACTACAAGATCGGAAATAAGTTTCAGCTGTTTACGGGAAAGCAGGCTTGGAGTTCCGCCTCCTATGTAAACTGAACGGAGTTTTTTTTCGCTTTTCAACCTGAAAGCAAGTTCATTTATTAAAGCACTTGTATATTCTTCGGAAACTTCTGAAACCGGTTTTGAGAAAAAATCACAGTACCGGCATTTTGAAATACAGAAAGGAATATGAATATAAAGACTTTTCCCGTTCACACGAAAACCTTTTTAGAAGATGCGGAATTTATTGAACGGAAAATAACACAGAAAAGCTTTTGCGTCGAAATCACTTTTAGAAACTGTTCCCCAGAGTCTTGAATCATCACAGGACTTTCTGTTGTCTCCAAGAACATAGTACTCATCTTCCCCGAGAATAATTTCGTCAAAGTAACCTTTTACTCCGATGGAATTATCCCAGGTTGCAGGAACAGACATGAAAGTAACATTGTAAGTTTTCGGGCAAAGTTCAAATTCAGTAAGGAAGTGTTTATCGCCTGCAGGTTTTATATACATTACATAATCCCGCATGTAAATTGTATCACCAGGAATTCCGATTACACGGCGGAACTTTCCTTTTGTTCCAGGGATTTCTTTCTTTTCATACAAAGAGAACTGCTGGGCGGTAAAAAAACTTACCATGGTGTCACAGAAGGAACTGAACTTACCGTGGGCAATAACAGCCTGAGGTTTAAGAAGAACAACATCTCCACGTTTTATATTGTTTTTCAGAGGAGTTGCAAGAACAAAAGAGCCGCTTTCAATATCCGGTGTCATGGAAACTGATGTCTGTCTTACAGGGAAAACAAGAAAATTAAGGATAAGTAAAACAAAAGTAACAAGAAAAATGAAAAAGAAAAGACCTGCAAAAATCTTTCTGGTATGTTCTTTTTTCATTGAATAAGAATACTGAAAAAGTTTTTTGTTCATACCCTAGAATACCATAAACTCGGCTGTCCTACAACTTTTGGGTTAAACAAAAAAGAGCTCCCTTGGAGGGAGCTCTATAAAATATACGAAAATGTAACTATGCAATGCGAGGCGTCAAGGCACGGTCGCTTCGCTCCCTTAAAGCCTTGACATCCTCGCTTTGCTTAGGTAAAAAGATTTTACCTAAGCAATCATTGAGAATACCATTGCGAAGAGGGCTACTGTTTCACAGAGACCTACAACCATGATGTACTGTGCGAAACCTTTTCCTGTTTCACCGAGAGCGTCAGAACCTGCAGCACCGGCTTTTCCCTGTGCGATAGCAGAGAAACACATAGCAAGACCAGAAGCGATACCAAGACCAAGATAGAAACCTGGGTTTGAATCAGCTTTTCCCTTCATTGAGTTCATAAGAAGGAAACCGTAAATTGTCTGTGTAAGAGGAGCACCGGCAAAAACTGTAAGGATGAATGGAGCTGTTTTATTGTTTACATAACATCTTTTCCATGCTCCGATAGCAGCCTGACCGGCAGTTCCAATACCAATTGCTGAACCAATAGCAGCAATACCCATACATACAGCAGCGCCTAACATTCCAAAATCCATAATTTTCTCCTCGCTCTATTTTGAGCGTTATTTAATATTTTTATTCGGCCTTTTCACTGAAAGGCTCATACTTGAATCCAGACCATGACATGCCTAAGTGTGTTGAGAATTCCAACGTATTCAGGCGGACACCATGAACAATAACCGACAGCAGGTTCAAAATCATATTCAAACCGTGACCAAATACAAGCAGCACAATTGCAAAGATAAACATAATGAAGTGGCCAAGCATTGGTCCGGCCATTTCGTTTACAGTCTGCGAAATTGCAGCACCTGCAAGTCCTACTGCCCAAAGACGGATATAAGAAACGATATCAGAGAATACGTTTACAACACCAAGCAGAACAGAAATAATGTTCTTTACGCTGGACATAATCGATTCACCGATACTTCCTTCATAGTTTGCAAACACAAAACTGAGGACAAATCCTACAGCTACCATGCCAACACAAACCAGTCCTACAGGAACACCGCCAATTACTACACCAAGGTTGAAGATTTCACCATCAACAACCATCATGAGTACAACATAAAGCATACCCCAAAGCTGAATCATAGAACCGAAATCACCAAGTACTTTGAGCGACTTGCGGTTTCTGACCATAGCCTTGATATGGGCAACAGAAAGCTGAACCAGTGCAAGTGAGAAACACCAGATCATAAGGAACTTATCTGTTGAAAGTCCTTCGCTGGATGGATCGCACCAGAAAGGAACCCATGTTGAATTCTTGTATGCATTTGAAATCTGAGGAATAGAAAGACCAACAAGCCAGTCAGGAAGATATTTTACTTCCAGTCCGAACCATGTACAGGTAACCATACCCCAGACTGCTGTAGCAACACCAAGAAGTATTGCAAGCGGATACAAAGCCGGAACTTTTTTTCCTTTTACAACGTTTATCAGTGACATAATCACGAAAGCGATTGTAACCAGAAGTCCGTAACCACCGTCTCCAAAAATCATTCCGAAGAAGATTGTAAAGAACAACAGGAACCATCCGGAAATATCGTATTCTGCATACCCCGGAACTGTTCCAAGGAAGTCTGTCAGCGGATAAATCATGCTGACAATTTTGTTGTTCTTGAGCTTGGTTGGTACTTCATCAGGATTTTCAGGTTCCTGCCATGCAACAGCCCAGTCATTGTCTTTTGCAAAAGCCTTGAATTCTTCCATATTCAGATCAGGAACATAACCTGTAATCCATGCCAGGTCATTTTCACTGCCCGAATTTTCCTTACCCATTCCGGAATTTACATTTTCGAACTGGATATCGTATTCAAGAGCTTTTCTGAAAGCCTTAATGTCGGAAAGGAAAACTGCATTCTTTTCTTTCTGGCTTTCAATTTCTGCAATTTCGTTTTTGTATGCTGCAATTTCAGCTTCAAGTTCTTTTGTAGAACAGCGAGGGAACGGAACTTCAAAAGCTTCCGGTGGAAGATTTTCAGGACGTTCATCTCCAACAAGAAGGAAACGTACGTTTTTCTTGTCATTGTTCACGATAATAGTTTCAACTGTACCGTCAATTTCAAGGTATTTTCCTGCAGGAATTTCGTAAAGTTTCAGAGGAATACCTTTTTCTTTCAGGTAGTCAAAATCAGCAGGATCTACACTTCCCCACAGAGCAAAACGGTCAAGTTCTGCTACGTCGGAAGAAATTTCATCCATAAGCTGCTTTTTACGGTCAGCATCTTTTACAGTTTTTGAACAAACTTCCATGACCTGTTCGTTTGTCAGACCACACTTCTTGTTCTTAACCGACTTAGGAAGTTTTACTTCACCAAGAATAGATTCTGATACTACAGCATTGTTTGAAGCTTCCTTGAAAGCTGCAAGCTTTTCACCGGAACCTTCAACCGGTTCCAGGTGAACCAGACCAAGTTTACGAAGCTTTTTAAGAGCTTCTTCACGTTCGCGGTCCAGAACAACTATGGAGACTTTCTGCATTTTTTCAATCATTTGTCAGCCTCCTTCTTTGTTGTTTTCTTTGTAGTCTTTGCTGTTGTCTTAGGAGCAGCCTTCTTTGCAGGTGCTTTTGCCTTAGCAGGAGCTTCGGCTTTTTCTGCATTAAGAAGAGCGGCGGCATCGGCAGCAGCCTGAAGTTTTTTCTTCGAGATTTTACTTCTAACAACAGCCGCAACCTGTTCATCACCAAGATAAACAGAGATTTTCTTGATATTGGCTTTTGTTTCAGGAATCTTTACTTTTTCAAAAAGATTTACGCGCTGAGTTGTAGTGCGCAGTTCCTTTGAAAGAAGACGAACCTGTTCATCAAGCACTTCGGCTTCCAGATCAAGGGAAAGTGTTTTTTCCATACGGTCTGCAGCCATATCAATCCAAAGCGGAGTTTCATAAAGGTCGTAGTCTCCACGACCAAAATCAGCTCCTTCGTAAACTGGAATTGTTACGCCGGCAATATTTCCATATCCTTTTTTGATATTGCGGACAGTAACCATATCCGGCTTGAAAGCATCGGCTTCACCGAATACCGAAATCCATTCTTTGAATTCGGCTTCCAGCTTTACACGCTGCTCACGAACCTCTCTGGCTTTGGCGTCAATTGTGCGGATTTCTGTCTGAAGCTGTTGTTTTTTGAGCAAAAGTGTAGGCAGATAACGCTGGTACATTTTCAGCGCATCTTTCTGGACCTTCTGTTCATTTTTTGTCAGCTTAATCTTTGCCATTTACAAGTCCTATGCCTTAGGCCAGTATTTTTCAACCAGAGCTGTTTTGATACCTGTTTCTTTTGGTTCGAAGCAGCTTGCCAGGATTTTCCAACCCAAATCAAGAGCATCTTCAAGTTTGATGTTCTTTGAAAGGTCCATCATTTCTTTTTCGAACATTGCACCGTACTGAAGGAGTTTTTCATCCCAGGCACTCATCATGAATCCCATGGATTTCTTTTCCAGAGTATCTTTGTATGAAGAGTACAGACGAATCATACCGTCCATAAGTGCGCGGTGGTCATCACGAGTAGAACCGTTAACGTTCTGCTTAAGACGTGAAAGAGATCCGAAAGGTTCGATACGTCCACCTTTAAGGTAGTACTGACCTTCTGTAATGTAACCAGTGTTATCTGGAACTGGGTGTGTAACGTCGTCACCAGGCATTGTTGTAACAGCAAGAAGTGTTACAGAACCTGCACCTTCAAAGTCAACAGCCTTTTCATAACGGCTTGCCAGCTGTGAGTACAGATCTCCAGGGTAACCACGGTTAGATGGAACCTGTTCCTGTGTAATGGCAACTTCCTTCATTGAGTCGGCAAAGTTTGTCATATCTGTAAGAAGAACCAGAACGTCTTTTCCCTTAAGAGCAAACTGTTCTGCAACTGCCAGAGAAAGGTCAGGAATCTTCATACATTCTACAGTAGGGTCAGCAGCTGTGTGCATGAACATAACTGTTTTTGAAAGAGCTCCACCGTCTTCCAGAGTTTTCTTGAAGTACAGATAATCGTCGTATTTAAGCCCCATACCACCAAGTACGATTACGTCAACTTCAGCCTGCATGGCAATGCGTGCCAGAAGCTGGTTGTAAGGTTCACCAGAGATTGAGAAGATTGGAAGTTTCTGAGAAACAACCAGTGTGTTGAACATATCAATCATTGGGATACCGGTACGGATCATACGGCGAGCCATGATACGTTTTGAAGGGTTTACTGAAGGACCACCGATTGTAACAAGTGAGTCTGCAAGAGCAGGACCCTTGTCGCGTGGTTCAGCAGAACCGTTGAAAATACGTCCCAGAAGATCATCAGAGAAAGAAACTTCCATCTGGTGTCCGAGGAATTTGATGTGGTCACCTGTTGAAACACCACGACCACCGGCAAAAACCTGCAGGGAAACTGTATCGTCATCAATCTTATTTACTTCGGCAAGTGATTTTCCGAAACGTGTTTCAATTTCGGCAAGTTCACCGTATGCAACACCAGTTGCTTTTACAGTGATAACACTACCAGTGATGGATTCAATTTTGCTGTATACTTTACCCATAATTATTCACCATCCTTTAAGAGAACTTTTGCTTCAGCAGAAATCTTTCCGTTCTTTGAAGCAAAGTGTTCTTCAATTGCTTTTTCTGCAGCCTTGAATTCCTTGCTGTCCCACTTTGTGTAGTTCCAGTCAATGAACAGCTGGCGCATATCATTGAAGTAGTTACGGGCTTCGTCTTTGTCTTTCAGGTCATAGTCTGAACCGAGAACCTGAACAACTTTGTTGAATACATACTTCTGGCGTTCTACTGAACATGCAGCATCAACTTCATCAAATGAGTTCTGCTGGAAGTAAACTGCATCCAGGAAGTCACTCTTCATATAAAGAACGAAGTCTTCTGTTGTAGTACCTTCTTCACCAATAACTTTCATCATGTTGTTAACTTCAACACCGGCTTTGAAAATACTGCGTGCATAGTCAACTTTTTCATTTTTGATAACCGAGTCGTATTTAGACCATGATGTAATAGGTTCAATAGCAGGATATTTACGTGCATCTGAACGTTCACGTGAAAGAC
>JAZLIM010000129.1:0-16170 GCA_045617385.1 Treponema sp. | reverse complement strand
CCTCGCGCCCACTTTGTTGGGCGCTACCCCCTCTGCGGGCCTCAAACGCCGGCCCGCAACGCCCGCTATGGAAAGATCACGGTTTACTAAATCATCCTATGCTTTTCTCGCTATGTGGATTTTTCTGTGTGCGGGTTTGTTTGTTCCTGCGGTCAGAGTAATTTCAATCTCTAACCGCAAGGTTCCGGCACAAAAAGTTTATTCAAGAAGTGCAGCCGTCAGCGGCTTTGTAATATCTTATACGCATTCCGTAAACAAGGGCCGTGTCCACGACTTTTATGAAATTAAAAACGACGGTTCACTGAATCTGTACCAGACGGAATTCGTTTCTTATGGAGCGGGCATTCCTGAACCCGAAGAAACTCCAGGTGCAGAGTTTACTGTAACAGATACAGGATACGTAATTTCCGGTCTGAACAGGAATATGAATCAGCTTGTAATGGCAGTGGGCGTAATAGCTGATCATTCAATCAGGATTAATTCGGAAGATTCCGACGAGATTTTGCTTAACACGATTTTTGAACCTCAGACCAGTCTTGTCATTAAAATAGAAAAACTTAATATACTGAACTATTTAGCATGGAGGACTAGAACACAATGGATGAAAACACATCTGATGTAACAACTGAATTCGTAGAAGAAAAAGTTGAAGGGGGAAACCCGGCACTTGAAAGCATGATGCCTACAACAAATGAAGAAGAGATGCAGAATCTTATGAAAGAACTGGACCGTGAACAGTCTTACCGCGAGCACACCTGCTGGCGTCAGTACATTACGGTTATGGTTTCCGTTCTTTTCTGTGGGTTCCAGCTTTATTCAACACTTTCAGGAATGGTGACAGCACAGATTCTCCGTGCAAGCCACCTTGCTTTTGTTCAGCTTCTGGCTTTCCTGCTTTTCCCGGCAAGTAAAAAACTTCCAAAGAATACACTTCCATGGTATGACGTGCTGCTTGGAATTATTGGTGCTGCCTGCTGGATCTATATCGTAGTAAACTTCCAGCAGATTGCCCGCCGTACAGGTGCTTTCACCTTTGTTGACGTGCTTGTTGGTGGAATCGGAATTCTGGTTCTCTTTGAAAGCTGCCGCCGAATCGTAGGTATTCCTATTGCAGTAATTGCAGCGGTCTTCATTCTCTACGCATTTATCGGGCCATACCTTCCGGGCTTTTTGAATCACCGCGGTTATTCACTGCGCCGTGTAATTACACATCTTTTCTATAACACTGAAGGTATTATGGGTACTCCGATCGGGGCCTGTTCAACTTTCATCTTCCTTTTCCTTCTGTTCGGTGCTCTTCTGGACAAAACAGGAATCGGACAGTTCTTTATTGATGCATGTAATGCTATTGCCGGTGGAGCTTCCGGGGGACCTGCAAAAGTTGCAGTTCTTTCTTCGGCTCTTCTTGGAACAGTTTCAGGTTCTTCAGTTTCAAATACTGTAGGTTCGGGAAGTTTCACAATTCCTATGATGAAAAGACTTGGCTACAAGCCGGCCTTTGCCGGGGCAGTAGAAGCTGCAGCTTCAACAGGCGGTCAGCTTATGCCTCCTATTATGGGTGCTGCAGCTTTCCTTATGGCAGAATCTCTTGGTATGCCTTACCTTACAGTAGTTAAAGCTGCTATTATTCCGGCTCTTCTTTACTTCACAGGTATCTTCATTACAGTTCACCTGGAAGCAAAAAAGCTTGGTCTTAAGGGACTTCCTAAGGACCAGCTTCCAAAATTCTGGCCTCTCTTCCTGAAAAAAGGCTATATGATTCTTCCGCTTATCGTAATCATCGTGTTCCTCTGCAGCGGAAAAACAGCTGTATTTGCAGCCCTTATGGGAATCTGTGCCTGTATCATTATTGGTGTAATAACTTCTTTTGTAGACCTGGCCTGCGGACGCAAACCTACTTTCGGTCTTAAAGATATTGTTGAAGTTATGTGTACAACTGCACGCAACACAATCAGCGTAGCAATTGCCTGTGCTATGGCCGGAATCATTATCGGTGTTGTAACTCTTACAGGAATCGGACTTAAGTTCGCAGCCGGGCTTATTTCAATTTCTCACGGAATTGCCTTCATTACTCTGCTTCTTACAATGATTGCTTCAATCATTCTTGGTATGGGTGCTCCTACTACTGCAAACTATCTGATTACTTCAACAATTACAGCCGGTGCCATTATCGGGCTTGGCTACCAGCCACTGGCAGCCCATATGTTTGCATTCTACTTCGGAATTATTGCAGATATTACTCCTCCTGTTGCCCTGGCCGCTATTGCCGGTGCCGCTATTGCAAAGGCCCGTCCTATTGAAACTGCCCTTAATGCTACAAAACTTGCTATCGGGGCATTTATTATTCCGTATATCTTTGTATTCAGCCCTCAGCTTCTTATGATTGATACAACAATCGGAAGCCTGCTCTGGATTACACTGACAGCCCTTATCGGTATGTTTGCCATCAGTACAGCCCTTGAAGGCTGGATTGTTGGAAAAGTACAGTGGCCGTTCAGAATCGTCTTCGGAGCTGCCGGACTTCTGTGTATCATTCCGGAAAAACTGTCGGATATTACAGGTCTTGTGCTTGTTGTAGTTCTTGTAGGACTGAATGTTCTTCTTACAAAACTTGCTGCAAAAAAAGCAGTAAACGCTTAAGTTTTTCTATAGGTTCAAATCTGCAAAATCCCCGCTGAAACTTGCAGATTTGAATTTATAGGAGTATAATTTTAAGAATATTAAAGAATATAAATATTCTTAAAAGATGCGAAAATGAAATTCTATCCTTCAGAAGAAAGTTTTACAGATGAAAATGTCCTGGCTCAGGATTATTCAGCTGCCAGAGAGATCGGAAAAGTCTCTCTGGGGCAGTCATTTCTATTCTACCGGAAAAATTTCAAAACCTACTACCTGAACTATTCAAGTTTACGCAGAGCATACAGAAGGGTGGAATCAGTTCCTGCAAAAATGTGCTGTGCTTCAGGTGAGTTCACTCTGGAAAAAATCGTAATTCATAACTCAAAAGACCAGGAAGTTTCTGTAATTGATCTTCCTGATACAAGGGCAGGTATTATCCTTCTTGAAGAAATCGGGAAACGGTCTCCGGAAACAGTTCTGTCATGCCCTCAGAAAAAAACTGGAAAAAAGGATGTTGTATGAAAGCACAGGAAATGCTTGAAAAGTTACTTCCGCTCTACAAAGGCTATTTTGATGTAACAACAGAAGGTGTTATGCCTCCTTTTGCAGCCGAAGCAAAGTTTGTGTCACACGGGGAACAGTATTTTCTGGTTCATGCAGCAAAGCTCGCTGATATAGATTCAAAGGAAACAATTTACTTCGGAACTGAGGAAACCCTTTCTTTCGAACAGCTTTCTGAAATGTCAAAGAAAGCATGGGAAAAATGTATTGAATCGGTAGTTCCTTACTACGGTCACAGAAATTCAGATGTTTCAGTAATTGTTATTACAGAAAAAGCCGATGAAGAAGTACTGAAGAATTGCCGAAAAATCAAATTTTCAAAAAGCTATAAGTTCATGCTTTACGGCTGGAGCAACTTCAAACTGGTTGTTGTTGACCTGAACAGCGGGAAAGTAGTTTCAAACCATTTTGGAGCAGAAACAAAAGACTATATTAAAAAATTTGTGAAAAAGTGCAGTGATCAGGAAAACTGATTACCGCTTTTTATAAAAACAAAATTTCCTAAGGAGGAATAAAAAATGGCATTAATGATTATTCTTGCCGCTATCGTGCTGCTCGTCATCGGCTATATTTTTTATGGTTCATGGCTTGCAAAACAGTGGGGTGTAGACCCTGAAAAGAAAACACCATGTCACGAACTGGAAGACGGTGTTGACTATGTAGAAGCTAAACCAGCTGTTCTGATGGGACATCACTTCTCATCTATCGCTGGTGCCGGTCCAATCAACGGTCCTATCCAGGCTGCTGTATTCGGTTGGGTTCCTGTTTTCCTGTGGTGTGTAATCGGAGGTATTTTCTTTGGTGGTCTCCAGGACTTCGGTTCTCTTTTTGCATCTATCCGTCATGACGGTAAGTCTGTTGGAGAAATCATTAAGTCTTCAATGGGAAAAAGAGCCAAGAAACTCTTCATCATTTTTGCTCTTCTCGTTCTGATCCTTGTTATCGCTTCATTCGTAAACGTTGTTGCAGGTACATTCTTCTCTGCAGACGGTGCTAAGTTCGGATTCACAACAAACCCAACAAGTAACCAGACAACAGCTATCATTTCTGTTCTCTTCATTGTACTTGCTGTAATTTACGGTATCCTTACAAACAAATGTGGTGTAAAAACTCTTCCAGCTACAATCATTGGTATTGTTGGTATCATTCTGATCACAATCCTCGGTCTTAAAGTAGGTTTCGTAATGAACAGAACTGCATGGATCATCTTCGTTGCAGTTTACATTGCAGTTGCTTCTTTGATTCCAGTTTGGATTATGCTTCAGCCACGCGACTACCTTTCATCATTCCTCCTTTACGCTATGATGGCAATCGCAATCGTTGGTGTTGTTTCATCAACATTCCGCGGAAACGTTACATTCGAAGTTCCAGCATTCGCTGGTTGGAAAGTAGGCGGAAACTTCATGTTCCCAACACTGTTCATTACAGTTGCCTGTGGTGCATGTTCTGGTTTCCATGCTCTTATCGCTTCTGGTACAACATCAAAACAGCTTGATAACGAAAAGAATGCTAAGGCTATCGGTTACGGTTCAATGCTTATCGAATCTGCTCTTGGTATCATTTCTCTCCTGGCTGTTGGTATGGTTTGGGCTGGATGGAAATCTGGAAAATTCGGTTCTCCATCTGCAGCATTCGGTGCTGGTATCGCAACAATGTTTGCTGAAGCTGGAACACCACTGTACAACACAATCAACGCTCTCCTTACTCTTGCAGTATCAGTATTCGCTCTTACATCACTTGACTCAGCTACACGTCTGAGCCGTTTCATGTTCTCTGAACTCTTCCTCAAAGAAGACGAAGCAACATGGAAAGATGCAAAAGGTATCCGCAAGGTACTTGCTAACCCACTGTTCTCTACAGCTGTAATGGTTATCATCGGATCTACACTCGGATTCCTGAAACTTTCTGCAATCTGGGGTCTCTTCGGTGCTGCTAACCAGCTGCTGGCAGGTATCGCACTCCTGGCAGTTTGTGCATGGCTTGGTGAAGTTGGAAAGAACAACAAGATGTTCTACATCCCAATGGTATTCATGCTTGCTGCAACACTGACAAGTCTCGTACTTACAGTAATCGGCAAAATCAAGGCTATGGTTGCCGGTGCTCAGGGTGCATTCTTCTGGGGTAACTGGTTCCAGCTGATCTTCGCTGCAGCTATGGCTATCCTGGCTGTAATTCTGGTTATCGAAGGTGTTCAGACTTTTGCAAGACAGAAGAAAGCAAAGAACTAATTCATAATCAATTGAAATAACAGATTATGATCTGAAAAGGCAGTTGTCCGAAAGGATGGCTGCCTTTTTTCGTTTATATGCATAGATAATCAAATTGTGGTATACTTATGCATAAAATTTATTTCAGACTCGAGGTGAAATATGAAAAAACTTGTTTATGCAGTTCTGGCAGCATCACTTCTGCTTACAGCAGGATGCAGCAAGAAAAAGTCCGCTGTAGTAATTAACGGCGCTGATGATCTTGAAGGAAAAAGAGTAGGTGTTCAGGCCGGTACAACCGGTGAAATTTACGCAGCCGACATCAAAGACGTAAAACTCAGCTCATTCAAATCTGGTATCGATGCAGGTCTTGCACTTTCAGCAGGAACAATCGACGCTATCGTTCTTGATGAACTTCCGGCAAAAGAAATCGTAAAACGTTCTCCAAAACTTAAGATTCTTGAAGAAGAATTTTCTCTTGAAGATTACGCTATTGCCGTTCGCAAGGGTGACGAAGCTCTTCTGAATTCAATCAACGCTTCAATTGCAAAGATGAAGGCAGACGGAACATACGATATGCTCCAGAAAGCATTCATGCCTGCTGAAGGTGAAATTGTAATTCCAAAGATTCCTGAAACAGCTCCTGACGGAGATATAATCAAACTGGGAACAGAAGCTTCTTTCCCACCTTTTGAATACACAGAAGGAACAAAGGTTGTAGGATTCGACATTTCTCAGAGTCAGGTATTTGCAAATGATGCAGGACGCAAACTGCAGGTTGTTGCCATGGCATTTGATTCTCTTATTGCTGCTCTTCAGTCTGGCGCAGTAGACTTCATTGCTGCCGGTATGACAGTAACCGAAGAACGCAAAATGGAAGTTGACTTCTCTGAACCTTATTACCAGTCAAAACAGGTAATCATCGTTAGAAAATAGCTTAATTAAATCAGGGGTAGATATGTTTGATAATTTCGTACGAATCATGTTTGCAAAGCAGCGCTGGCTCCTTATCCTTCAGGGACTGGGAACCACATTGCTTATTGCTTTCTGCGCTGTTTTAATCGGATCGATTTTAGGATGCATATTTGCCCTTCTGAAAATTTCCAAAAACAAAGTACTGAACGAAATTGCCAATGTGTATACTACAGTTATCCGCGGTATACCGATGGCAACTCTGCTCATGATTTTCTATTTCGTTATTTTTGCGCCTCTGGGACTGCAGAACACAATTGTTGTTGCAATCATTGCCTTCGGGATCAATTCCGGAGCTTACTGTACGGAAATCTTCCGCGCAGGTATTCAGGGCGTAGACAAGGGGCAGGAAGAAGCCGGCCGTTCCCTTGGCCTTTCCTGGGGACAGACACTTTCTAAGATCATTCTTCCTCAGGCTGTCCGTACAATTCTTCCAACATTCACAAGTGAATTTATTACCATGATTAAGGAAACTTCAGTTGCTTCTTTCATTGCTGTAGTTGACCTTCAGAAAGCCTGTGACAATATCCGTAACCAGACATACAACGCATGGATTCCTCTTCTTTCCTGTGCTGCTATTTATCTTTGCCTTACTGTAGGGCTCACAAAACTATTTGCTGTCTTTGAAAAGAAAATGGCAAAAAGTGACAGAAAATAGGGAGTATAGAAAATGATCGACGTAAAAAATCTTTCCATTGGATTTGGTGGAAAATACAGCCTTGTTCTGAATGATGTTTCGGAACACATTCACAAAGGAGAAAAAATTGTAATTATCGGGCCTTCCGGTGCCGGTAAGTCTACTTTCCTCCGCTGTCTTAATATGCTTGAAACTCCTACATCGGGTCACATCTTTTTCAAAGACATCGATGTTACAGATAAAAAAACTGATATTGATGCTGTACGCCGCCACATGTGCATGGTGTTTCAGCATTTCAATCTGTTTCCACATCTTACTGTTCTGCAGAATATTACGCTGGCTCCTGTAACACTTAAGCTTCAGAAAAAAGCAGAAGCCGAAGAAAACGCCAGAAGACTTCTTGAACGGGTAGGGCTGGCCGACAAAGCCGACGCTTATCCGAACCAGATTTCCGGCGGACAGAAACAGCGCATTGCCATTGTACGTGCCCTGGCAATGAATCCTGAAGTACTGCTTTTTGATGAACCAACTTCTGCCCTGGACCCTGAAATGGTTGGGGAAGTTCTTTCCGTAATGAAGGACCTTGCTTCAGAAGGAATGACAATGGTTGTAGTTACACACGAAATGGGATTCGCCCGTGAAGTTGCAGACCGCATCTGGTTTATGGACGGCGGTGTGATTGCAGAACAGGGCACTCCTGATGAAATCTTTAACCATCCGAAAAGCGAACGTCTTCAGCAGTTCCTGAAGTCAGTTCTCTAATATATTCTGGTTCTCTGGAGATTTAAAACTAAAAAATGAAAAAATCAAATATTCTTTGGGCTTTTGTACTGGTACTGGTTCTTGGTACAGTTTCATGCAGTAAAAAGCCTTTAACCAATTCTTTCGGTTTTTATCCTGATCTTGATTCGGCAAAGACTGCAGCAAAAAAGAGTAAGAAAAATATTCTGCTGTATGTCTGCATGGAAGGCTTTGACACCTACAGTGAAGATTTCCACCGGAACGTTCTTGAATCAGAAGAATATAAAGAATTGTTCGGGAAAGATTTTGAAAGCGTTTACTTTGACTTCGGATCAAAGGCATATTCGAAAACAGAACTTTCTGCCGGTGCAACAAAAAAAGAAGCAGAAACTGCAGAACAGGCTTCAGAGCTTTTAAGAAAAAACATGAAGGTTGCCCGTTCCCTGAACGTTCAGTATTCTCCCACCGTTTTCCTTATGAATAAAGACGGTTACTGTTTTGCAGACGAACCATACTCTGAAGAAACTTTCATTTCGGCAGATTCTCTCCGTCAGCTGGTAGATTCTTACGGCGAAGACTTTGAACTTCTTGACCAGATGGTTGAAGCTACAAAGAAAGGAACTCCGGTTGAAAGGGTAAATGCAATCAACGAAATTTACGAAACAGTTCCTCCGGTTTATCTTCCGACTTACGCCGATCTTTTCCGTTCAGTTCCGGAAATTGATAAAAAGAATGAGTCAGGACTTGTAAGTACTCTTTACATGGAAGCCGTAATAGAAGACGGAATGTCTTTCTATGCAACAGGGGACTTTATGGGAGCAGTAAAATGTTTCCAGGACGGCGCAAAGAGCGGAAAGCTTGGCCCTTCGGAACAGCAGCAGGCTTACTACATGGCAGGCCAGCTTCTGGGAATGACAGGCTCAAACGATTACCAGACTATGCTGAATTATTTTAATCTTTCAGTTCAGGCAGATCCTGAAAGTCCTGAAGCAGAAAAAATCCAGAATATTATAGACAACATAGTTTTAATGCTTGGAGGAGATGATTCTTCTCAAAGTTCAGAGGAGAGCCGCTAGTTTGGACGATCCTGCGTCGGGCAATTCCTTTACGGCCATGTTAATTCTTCTCATTGTACTGGTGGTTCTTTCCTGTATTTTTTCCATTTCGGAAAGTTCTTTTCTGGGCATAAACAGGCTTCGTTTAAGAATCCTTAGAAACAAAAAAGACCGCAAGGCAATGCGTGCCGGAAAACTTCTGGACCGGAAAGAGCACCTTATTAACACACTGCTTGTTTCAAACGACATTGTTAATATTTTTATTTCATCCCTTATTACAGCCGTAGCCCTTAAGCTTTTCGGCCAGAAGGGGGTTGGGATTGCAACAATTGTCGCCACTGTGATTCTTCTGGTTTTCGGAGAAATTACGCCGAAGACTATTTCTACAAGATGCCCCGATAAAATTGCCCTGGCACTTTCGGGCTTCCTGACCTTCTGGTGCCGCCTTATGCATCCGGTCATTTTTGTAGTGACACTGATTTCCAGGGGTATTCTGCGTTTGTTCGGAGTAAAGCCTGCAAAAAAGAAGCAGGAATACACGGAAGAAGAAATCAAGACATTCTTTGATATCGGGGCAGAAACGGGAGCTCTGGAAAAGGGCGGTAATTCCCTTATGAACAGGGTATTCAAATTCAGCGATCTGGAAGCCCAGGATATTATGATTCCCCGTACAAAAATCACCGCAATACCGGAAACTTCAAGTTACCGTGATATTATTGAACTTTCGGGAAGGACCGATTATACACGTTTCCCGGTTTACAGAAAGTCCATTGATGATATTGTTGGAATCGTTTATCTGAAAGACCTTCTGAAATTCCGCACCAATACAAACGATTTTTCTGTAGCAAAAGTAATAAGACCGCCCATTTTTATTCCGGGCACCATGAAGATGTCTTCGGTTCAGAATATTCTTTCCGAAAACCGCCAGTCCATTGCGGTGGTTGTAGATGAATATTCCGGAACCGACGGACTTGTTACAGTAAAGGATATTTCCCGCGAAATTTTCCGTACTCCGGACGAAACAAGTCTGCGCGGAAAAGTGTTTGCCTTTGAAACTGTAGAAAACCAGGAAGATTTTGAAATCAACGGTTCGGTCTTAATACTGGATCTGAAGCAGGCACTGAAGATTCCTCTTGATTCAAAGATAAACGAAACGATTGGAGGCTGGTTTACCGAACAGACCGGGCGCATGCCGGTTCCGGGAGATACATGCGTTTTCAAAGGTTACCGGTTCATTGTCCGTAAAGTTCAGTCCCATAGAATTGAACGCCTTCAGATTGTAAAGCTTGAAAACGAAAGCGGGGAGGGTGAAGAATGAGTCCTTTCCGCATTATAGTTTTTGTAATTTTTCTTGGAATTCTTATTCGTATTGTAGGCTTCTTTACATCAAGTGAGACAGCCTTCCTTTCTCTCCGTAAGCTTAAGATCAGACGGATGATCCAGGAAAATAAGCCGGGTGCCAGACGTGTAGCTGCCCTTAAAGAAAACATCGATACCCTTCTTACCACCGTACTGATCGGAACAAACTTTGTGAATTCCCTGACGTCTGCTCTGGCAACCCTGCTGGCTTTTGAGCTTTTCGGTGACGGCGGAGTGGGGTTTTCTACTCTTGTCATTTCATTCATGATTACTGTTTTCGGACAGATTGTGCCAAAGACCATAGCCGGAATAAAGACGGAAGATGTGGCATGTCGTGCGTCTCTTCCTATCATGATTCTGGAAAAAGTATTCTTTCCTGTGGTGTGGCTTTTTTCCAATGTTTCACATTTTGCGGTTTTCCTGGTGGAAAAACTGATGAAGCCGGTGAACCCTGGTATTACTGCCGAAGAAATCAAGACTCTGATTCAGGTTGGGGAAACTGACGGAACAATTGAAAAGAATGAAGGACTTATGCTGAACAAGATCTTCAACTTCAGCAATATTACAGTAAACGATATTATGCACCACCGTTCATTCGGAAGCATGGTTGAAGACACTGCAAGCCTGAATGAAATCACAGAAGAATTTCTTGATTCCGGCTATTCGGTTATCTGTGTCTACCACGAGACCATGGAAGATGTAATCGGAATCATCGATTACAAATCGGTACTCTATATTCCGAGGGATGTGGACAGCAACGAAAAAGGCTACGCCAAGAAGCTTCTGAAGCCCGTAATGTTTGTACCGGGAACTTTCAGTGTTTTTGATCTTCTTAAGAACTTTTATTCCGAAAAATCTGAATTTGCCGTAGTTCTGGACGAAGCCGGAGGAACTTCCGGAGTTGTAACCATGAAGGACGTAATGACAGTTGTTTTTGGAAAAATGAAGGACGAAAACCTTCAGGAAGAAATTCCTCCTGAAAACCGCATAAAAGTCATTTCGGCTCAGGAACTGCTTCTTCCGGGCGACATGAAAATTGAAGATGTGAACGGTCTTCTGGGACTGGATCTTGAATCTGATTATTACAACACTCTAGGCGGGTGGATTCTGGAACAGTTCGGGCACCTTCCGTATGTAGGACAGGTTCTTATACATAAAAAAAACCTGTTCATCGTAGAAGAACAGGTTAATCGTAGAATTGTAACTGTAAGAATAAAAACAAGAACTTAGTGCTTGATTTTATCCAGTCCTATAGTTGCCAGCTTGTGGTAAGCAGGCGAAAGATATCCGTATTCAGTATTTTCATACATAGAAAGGATTTCATTAAAGCAGGCTTCTGCCTTAGAATACTGCTTCTGTTTCAGGAAACAGTTTCCAAGCTCATAGCGGGCTTCAATGTAAAGGTTGTTGTCCATTCCGTATCTCTGAATGCAGGCTTTGAAATAAGCTTCAGCATTCTTGTAGGATTTCTGTATTGCTGCAGTCTGACCTGCCTGGAGCAGCTGTGCTGCAGTCATATCGCTTGGGATGTCCTGAATCTCTACTGTCTTGCATGAAAAGAAAGCCAGACACATAAGAACAGAAGAAATCAGAAAAAAGGAACGTTTCATTTTGTACTCCGTTATTTGGTTTTTGCAATTTCTGCTATTGATGTTACCACACCTGCAAGATTTTGCATATCAGAAGGAACGATGATTTTTGTAGCCTGTCCGTTGGAGGCAACTTCAAAGGCTTCAAGACTGTGAAGTTTAATAACTGCAGTGGTTCCTTCCGGAATTTCTTTTTATTTTAAACCACCATATGAGTCAGTGCAATGGAGTTTTCGTTTTTCCGGCAAAGTGCTATAATCAAGCCATGTTAAACGTAAATACCATTAAAAATGGCCTGGTAATAGACCATATCAGTGCTGGAAGTGGCTGGAAGATTTTCCAGTGGCTTGGTCTTGATAAAGCTCCTTTTACATCATGTCTGATTCAGAACGTTCAGTCTAAAAAATCGGGCAAAAAGGATATTATCAAAATCGACAATATCATTAATATCGATTATTCGGTTCTTGGGTTTATTGATCCTAACATCTGCGTAAATGTTATCGAAAATGAAAAAATCGTAAGAAAGATCAATATGGAACTTCCTGACAGAGTTCAGGGCGTTTTCAACTGCAAGAATCCACGTTGTATCACAATCACAGAACATTACGTAACACCGTCATTCCTTCTGGTTGACAGAAAAAAAGGTATTTACCGCTGTGAATACTGCGATACACTTTACAACGCAAACAGCTAGCAAGAATCCCGCTGATTGATTTTTCGGCGGGCTTTTTTTTAGCTTTCTCTTAAAGAAACGAAAAGGAAAATCTCCATGACACATGCACTTCTTATTTATAATGCCATGCTTCTTGATGAATCTACCGATACACCGGGCGCCGTTCTTTCGGTAGACGGAAAAATCAGGTCAGTTTTCAACGGGCATTTTACAAATGCAAATACAGTTTCAGCCATGGCAAAAGCGGTTCTTCTGGAAGACGGTTATGCCGATGACTGTACTCTGGAACTTTTTGATGCAGCAGGACTTACACTGACTCCGGCATTCATAGACATGCACGTTCACCTGCGCTATCCGGGACAGACTCAGAAAGAAGATCTGGATACAGGAATCCACGCTGCCGCTGCCGGAGGATTCGGAACAATTGTAGCAATGCCGAACACAAATCCTGTTGTAAGTTCCCTGGAAGATGCACTCAAAATTGATAACGAAGCCAAGGCTTTCGGGCTTACAAATGTTTACCAGACTGTAAGCATTACAAAAGATTTTGCCGGAAAAGAAATTGACCATCTGGATGTGCTGGACAATGTCCACGTTCCTGTGATCTCGGAAGACGGACGGGAAGTTGCTTCTTCAGAAATAATGCTCAAGGCTATGGAAAAAGCCGCAGAAAAAGATATTGTTGTAAGCTGTCACTGTGAAGATCCTGAACTCGCTCAGATGGCAAAACCTTTCCGTCAGGAAGGGCTGAGACTTCTTAAAGAAAACGACATTCCGCTGGACCCTGTAAAAATCCGGGAAGAACGTTCAGTTTCAAAAGAAGTAACAGACGGAATATACAGCGCTTTTATGAATGCGAACGAACTTCTGCGTACTGCCGAAGATTCCATGACACACAGAAATATTGCCCTGGCAGAATTGAGCCACGCAAAAATTCATCTGTGTCATGTTTCAACAGAACAGAGCATTGACCTGGTCCGTCAGGCAAAGAAACGCGGTTTTACAAAAGTAACCTGCGAAGTAACACCACATCATATTTCATGCTGCGCCTACGACTGGAAGGAAATGGTGGCAATCGTCAATCCGCCAATCCGTTCTCTTGAAGACAACAAGGCAATTATTGAAGGAATCAAAGACGGAACTGTAGACTGCATTTCTACAGACCACGCTCCACATACACAGGAAGACAAGGAAGGAGGAAGCCCGGGCTTTACAGGACTGGAACTTTCTTTTGCCGCCGTCCACACAGACCTGGTTTGTACAAAACAGATTTCGGCACAGAAACTTTCACAGCTTATGTCCGCAAACCCGGCCCGCATCATGAAACTTAAGAAAGGCCTTATCCGCCAGAATTACGATGCAGACTTTACAATTTATGACCCTGAACTCAAATGGACTGTAGATCCTTCGCTCTTCTATTCAAAAGGAAAGTGGACACCGTTTACAGGCCGTACACTTACAGGAAAAGTCCGCGCACTCTTTATGGGCGGCAAAATGGTTCTGGAGCAGTAGATTCATGAAGAAAATTTGTCTCTGTCTTTTCTGTTTTCTCCTGGCCTTCAGCGGATTCTGTGCTGAAAGAATTGTGGTATTAACTCCTGCGGGATGCGAAATTCTTTTTGCAGTGGGAGCAGAAAACAAGGTTCAGGCCCGAACTGATTTCTGCAATTATCCGGAAAAGGCCCTGGATCTGCCAAGCGTTGGCGGTTTTGACGGAAAGACATTAAGTATCGAAAAAATCATTTCGTTCCAGCCTGATCTTGTTTACGGGGCAAAAGGAATGCACGATTTTCTGCAGGAGTCCTGCAGCCAGTTCGGTATAGAACTTTACCTTTCTTCGGCTTCTTCAGTTCAGGATGTAATGGATGAGATTCTTTTGATTGGAAAGAAAACGGGATGCGAAGAAAAAAGTCTTGAAGTCGTTTCCGGAATGAAAAAAGGATTTGAAAAAATCAGAAAGGAAACAGCCCGTATTCCAGAAAAAAAGAGAAAGTCAGTTTACTGGGAAGTATGGAATTCTCCTTACATGAGTGCAGGCGGTTCTTCCTTTATAAACGAAATAATTACAATAAGCGGCGGGAAAAACATTTTTGCAGGAATCCGCGACCAGGATTATCCTGTGGTAAGCGAAGAGTCTATTCTTGCTTCAAATCCAGACGTAATAATTCTTCCTTACGGTGACATAAATGAATGTTCCGCAAGAACCGGATGGAATTATACTGCCGCTGTTAAGAAGGGAAATGTCTTCAACGTGAACGACGATCTTTTCAGCCGCCCGGGCCCGAGAATCCTTGAAGCAGCTGAAACCCTTCAGACTCTTTTAAAATAATAAGGGAACCGACGTTGAACAGACGAAACAAAACAGTTCTGAAAGTATTTCTCCTGGCTGCGCTTCTGTGCGCCGCCTTCGCCTTAAGCCTTCTGTTCGGCGCCGAAAAGCCGTCCCTGTTCCTTGTTCGCTACCTCCGCCTTCCGCGTTCCGTTCTCGTACTCCTTTCAGGAGCTCTTCTTGCCGCAAGCGGTGCAGTGTTCCAGATCTTTTTCAGAAACCCGCTGGCGGAACCGGGCCTTCTCGGAATCAGTGCAGGGGCAACCTTAGGCGCCGTTTCGGCCACCTGTCTTGGCGGCATCTCTTTTCTGGGCGGCTACATTTCTTCGGTAAATCTTTCCGCCTTCCTTGGAGCTGCATTGAGCGGTCTTCTTCTGGCACTGATTTCTTCTTCCGGCCGCCGGGTAAGTTCTGTAGTTCTTCTGCTCTGCGGAACAGCTCTTGGCGCTTTGTATTCTTCGGTTTCTTCTACAATCATGCTTACCCACAGTAAGGAGCTTTTCGGAATCTATTCCTGGCTTCTTGGAAGCTTTAACGGCAGGGGACTGAATGAGCTCAAGTTTGTTCTGGTTCCAGCAGTCCTTGCTTTTGTCCTTATGTCACTTATCTGCAATTCTCTTGATGTTTTGAACGGCGGCGAAGAAAATGCTTCAGGACTTGGGCTCAATGTAAAAAGGCTCAGACTTCTTGTAATCATTTCGGGAAGCCTTGCCGTAAGTGTTGCCGTGTGCGCCGGAGGAACAATCAGCTTTGTGGGGCTTGTGGCTCCCCACATTATGAGACGGCTTTTTTCTTCAAAGAGCAGGCTTTTTGTGTGGACTTCAGCTCTGGGCGGAGCAGTGCTTCTTCTTGCTGCCGACACTCTGGCCCGTGTTGTAATAAGACCTGCAGAACTTCCGTGCGGAATAATTACATCGTTTATCGGGGTTCCGTTTTTTATTGCCCTCATTTTCAATAAGCGGGGTGTAAGCCATGAATGATGTTCAGAAACTTGAACTGAAAGATTTTTCATTTTACTATTCCGCTTCCAAACCCGTACTTTCCGGTATTTCAGTTTCTCTGGAACCCGGAGACTTTGTCTGTCTTTGCGGGCCAAACGGAGCTGGAAAATCGACTCTTCTAAAGGGACTTTCAGATTCTATAGAAATAAAGAATTCAAAAGAAAGGGCAAAGAATGTTTCGTTTCTGTTTCAGAACGAAACTCCGTTATGGAACTACACGGTTTTTGATACGGTTTTGAGCGGAAGATTCTGTCATACAGGTCCTTTGGGAAATTACAGCAAGAATGATTATGAAGCGGCACGTGAAGCCATAAAGGAATTCGGTCTTGAGTCTCTTTCCGAAAAATCGGTTCAGGAAATTTCGGGCGGAGAATTCCAGAAAGTGCGCCTGGCAAGAAGTTTTGCTCAAGGTTCCCGTTTCCTCATT
>JAZLIM010000128.1:0-7769 GCA_045617385.1 Treponema sp. | reverse complement strand
GAATACAAACGTGCTGCCTACATCGGGCGCATTTTCCAGAACCCACTTTTAGGAACAGCGGGAAAAATGACTCTGGAAGACAACATGGTCATTGCTTCAAAGAAAGGCTTCAAAGGATTAAAAATCAGTCTGAACAACAAGCTCCGTGAAGAATTCAAAGCACAGCTTTCGGTTCTGAACATGGGGCTTGAAAACCGCCTTAAAGACAACGTTGAACAGTTCTCAGGCGGACAGCGCCAGGCACTGACACTTCTTATGGCCGTTATGAGTAAACCGGACCTTCTCCTTCTGGATGAACACACGGCAGCTCTTGACCCGACTAACGCTGCAATCATTATGGAACTTACCCGCAAGTTTGCAAAAGAATATAACCTTACTGTAATGATGGTTACCCACAACATGCAGCATGCCCTTGATTACGGAACACGTCTCCTTATGATGGACGGCGGCGAAATCATTCTGGATATCGGGCAGGAAGAAAAAGAAAAACTCACAATGGATGACATTGTCGAAAAGTTCAGAGCAATCAAAAAGACTTCGCTGAATTCCGACAAAATGCTTCTGCAATAAATAAACTGTTATTTTTATATCCTTTTATACTCTTATTGGTTTATTATTTATATATGGCAGAAAAGGATTACATGAAAAAAATAGCCGCAGTTGTTTTTTCTCTTTTTATGATTTTTCCCCGAATGTATGGGGAAGACCTGACTCTTTCTTCCATGCTGAAAGGCTGGCTTGAAAACGACAGAGACCTGAAATCAGCTGCCCTCTCCCTTCAGAAAGCGGAACTTTCAAAACAGAAAACAGACCTCTCAAACGGTTTTGACCTGACGCTAAGCACAGGCACAATGCGGATGACTTTTACAGAAAACAAAGAATCCTTTTCAATGGAACCTTCAGTAAAAGCTTCCCTCCCGGCTTTCAGGAATTTTTCTCTTTCAGCCGGAAGCGACCTTTCATTCGGAACGGAAAGCCAGCTTGAAAACGTTGCCCTCAAAGCCGAAATCGATATTCTTGATACAGGAAAAGCGGCCCGGGAATACACTAAGAAGACCGCCACAAGAAACGTAAGCGAAGCAGAACGGAACCTTACGGAAAAAGCAGTTACCTCAGAAAAATCATTCTACAACACAATCAAGACACTCTGTAAAAGCGGTGAAACAATCATTTCTTCTGAAAACAGTCTGTATTCCGAAAAAATCACTTTCGCAAAAACAAAAGCACAAGGATTTTCGGAATCTTCATCAACATACCGTCTTCAGGAAATGAAAGTCCGCGACCTGGAACATTCCATTGAAGTTGCAGAACGTTCTCTGAAACATGACTTTGAAAACTTTGTTTTGAAATGCGGAATCGGGACTGATCTTTCGTTCTTTGAGTTTCTTTCCGTTCTACGGTCTGATCTTCCAAAAGCAGAGCCGCTTGTTTTCGGTGACTTCCCGAAAAGCAGCTATAAGAAGATTGAAAAGGCTTTATGGAACCTGGAAATAAACGAGCTGAACCGTTCCTCAAAAAAAAGCTATTCACTTAAAGGAAACGCAGGTTATACCTTCAACAATTCCACAACAAAAGACGGAAACGGAAAGAATTCTGATTCTGTTGATGCGGGGATTTCTTCTACCCTTCCTGGTATGAACGTAAATGCAGGGGTAAGCATTCCGGTAAATCCTTCGGCAGGTCCAAGCATAACTGCCGGAGTAACATTCAGCCCGAACAAAATCAAACTGAATAATCTTGAAAAAAACGAAAGACTTCTGGATTCAAAAGCCGATAACCTTTCTGTGGAAACTGCCATGAATGATTACGACCTGGATGCTGCCGACAAAGCAAAAGCCCGTGATGATCTTATATGGGAAAAATCAGTGGTTGCAGAAAACATTACCCGTTGCCGCGAAACTGAAAAAAACATGAAGTATTATTTTGATAACGGAATTATTACAGAAACCGAATATCTTTCAGCAAAAACAAATCTTCAGAAATATCTGATTGAAGAAACTCTTAACGAACTTGAAACAATAATCTTCAACTGCGAGATTAGAAATCTATTTACTGACACTATTCAAAACTAAGGAGAACAGAAATGAAACTAAGCAAAAAGAACACAATTATACTGATTGTCATTTCCGCTTTGGTTTTGATTACTGCAGGACTTATTACAGGACGAAAACTGATTTCCAGAAAGAAACAGACTAACGTAACATATACAGTCCGTGAAGAAACCTACGAGAACATCATTGAGATTTCTGGAACAGTTGCCGCAGCCCAGTCACAGACTCTGCAGGCTCTGAGTTCCGGAACTGTAACGGGAGTTTATGTAAAAGCCGGCGACAGAGTAAAAAAAGGCGACGTCATCATCCAGCTGGATGACACAACTGAAAAATATAATCTTGCAAAACATGACTATGACATGGATTCAACAAGGATTACAGGAAGCCGCCGCCAGCTGGAGCTAATGAACACCCAGAGAGACGCACTTCTTCGTAAAGTGGAAGACCGTAAAGTTTCTGCAACATTCGAAGGAATCATTGCAAAACTTGATGTTTCTGTTGGAGACTCCCTTGAAGCAAAAGATTCTGTAGGAGTTCTTGTAAACAACGATTACCTTACGGCGGAAGTTGAAGTTGCTGAAACTGATGTTTCAAAACTGAAAATCGGCCAGAAAGTGCTGTTCACTTTCCCAGCCATGAAAAACGAAACAGTAACCGGATACGTTGTAAGCTGGCCTGCCGTTGGTGAAATTACAAGCCGCGGGGCCACAGTCGTAAAGGCAAAAGTTCGCATTGATGAATTTCCGGAACAGATTCTTCCAAACTATTCTTTTACCGGAAAAATCGAACTGAGTCCAACTGAAACAAATCTTGTGGTTGAACGCTGGGCCATTGGCTACGAAAACAAAAAGCCTTACGTTGTAATTGCCAAAACCGGCGAACGCAAAGAAGTTACTGTCCGGAACTACGGAAACCAGTACGTAAAAATTCTTTCTGGTCTTAACGGGAACGAAACCCTTAAGCAGCTTACAGAGCCAAAACAGAGCGGATGGAACCGTCAGAATGGTAACAGGGCCCCTGTTCCTGGCGGAGCACCAGCACAGATGCCTCGAAGGTAGCTTATGGAAGAAACTGTAATTGCAATGAAAGATGTTACCCGCGTTTATAAAATGGGCGAAACTGAAGTCCATGCTCTTCGCGGTATCAGCTTTGAAATAAAACAGGGAGAAGAAGTGGCAATTATGGGGCCGTCTGGTTCCGGGAAGTCTACCTGCATGAACATGATAGGCTGTCTGGACAAACCTTCTTCAGGTTCTGTAGAAGTTGGCGGAAAAGAAACCGCCTTGATGAACGAAAAGGAACTGGCTGAACTTCGTAACAAAACTGTTGGTTTTGTATTCCAGCAGTATCATCTCATAAACTCTCTGAATGTAATTGAAAACGTCATGCTTCCTCTCCGCTACCAGAAAATTCCAAAGTCTGAAAGATACGACATGGCTCTGGAAGCCTTAAAGAAAGTGGGAATGGAAGAACGAATAAACCATCGCCCGCACGAACTTTCAGGTGGTCAGAAGCAGCGCGTTGCCATTGCACGGGCAATCGTGACTCGCCCCAAAATCATTCTTGCCGATGAACCGACCGGAGCTCTGGACAGCAAAACCGGTAAGCAGGTTATGGATATTTTCCGTGACATCAATTCCCAGGGAACCACAATAGTTATTGTTACCCATGACCCTGGCATTGGAGCCGGCTGCCGCCGCTGCATAAAAATTTTCGACGGCTTGATTCAGGACGACGGTCTTGGAAATCTACTTTCTCAAACAGAAGTACATGAGAAAATCTTGAAGGAGGAAGAAGACTGAAAAAGATGCGAGAGTAAAATGAATTGGATACATGGGGCAAGGAGGCTCTGCCGACGGGGGCCCCATGAGGTTCCAATTCATTTTTACGTCAGCAATCTTTTTCAGACACCAGCATATGTTTGAAGATTTTATCAATGCACTTCAGAACTTTACAAGAAACAAAGTCCGCACCTTCCTTTCTCTCCTTGGCGTAATCATCGGGGTGGCAAGCGTAATTGTCATCACAAGCATGGGTGCCTCCTCCACCAACAAGATCAAGGCCACATTCGGGAATTCGGGTCTTGATGTGGTTACACTCTCTAAAGGTTGGATGATGCGCGGAAGCCGTGCAAGCTCAAGTGTAATCCAGTTCAACGAAAGCTTCCGGGAAGAACTCTTCGGCCAGATCCGCGGAATAAAATCCATCTGGTACAAAAACTCTTTCAACCCTACCCTGGCCTACGAAGATCTTTCTGCCACGGCCCAGACCGGTGCAATTGAAACCGGTTACCTTGAAATGTATAACTTTGAGCTTGAGAACGGAACTTTTTTTACAGTAACCGACAACGAGGAAGGCGCACAGAAAATCATCCTGAATCATGACACAGCTGAAAGCCTGTTTCCTGACGGGGATGCTGTAGGAAGAATGATTACTCTTGTTCAGGGCAACATTACTTTCGGTTTTCAGGTTGTTGGAGTCCTTAAAGGAATGAACAGCGGAATGGAAAACAGTGCCGCTTACGTTCCCCGCGGATGGTACGCCAAGAAAATCAAACCGAATCCTATGGCCGACAACATTATGGTTCAGGCTCACAGCGAAAACGAAGCCTCTTCCCTTACAGAAAAAATCAAGGCATGGTGTACTGAAAAAGCGGGTTCAGATCTTGCAGTAAACGTAAACTCCATGCAGACCATGATTGAACAGATGAGCGAAATCACCAACACCCTGAGCCTTATGCTTGCCGCCATTGCCGCAATTTCCCTTTTTGTTGGCGGCATCGGGATCATGAACATTATGATTGTTACAGTAACGGAAAGAAAACAGGAAATCGGAATCAGAAAAGCCCTCGGTGCCTCGCCTTTTGACATTAAACGTCAGTTTCTGGTGGAAAGCGCCAGCATTACCCTTATGGGGGGAATTCTCGGAGTGATTCTTGGAGTTGTAATCAGTCTTGCCGTTGAATACATAAAATCAGAAACTTTCATCATCAACTGGGAAGCCTGCATAATCTCTTTTGTATTCAGCGTTGTGGTTGGAGTCTTCTTCGGCTATAACCCGGCCTCCCGGGCCGCCCGCCTGAATCCTGTTGATGCGCTGAGTGGGGAATAGATTCGTCACACTTCAAATAACTGTAATTCTGGAATGACTTTTGCCAGACTGATATAATCAGAATCATCAGCTAAAAGCATTACGTCATTTTCAATGGCGGTTTGGGCAATCAACAAATCTACAGTACTTCTGACAGTTACACCTTTTCTCCTGCACTTTAAATTTAATAAAGCTGCATTTTCGTAAGAAGATTTTCCCTTTAGTTCATAAAAATGAAACTGAGAAAGATACTCTTTTAATATGTTATATTCTTTCTCTGATTTTGCTCCCTGAAGTATTTCCTGATAAACAAAATTATTTATTCCAATGGGATAGTTATTTTCAATCAGAATATTGAGAGCATTAGTGAATTTATCTTCCCTATTTTTTAGATAATTTATCAGTACGGAAGTATCTATCAGAACCATTATTTTTTAACCCTAAGAGATTTGTAATCATACTTTTCATCAAACAAATCCATTCCGCGAATATCCTGAATTTTTTTTGTCTGGCGGACTTCAACAAATTCCCGTAAAGCTATATCAATCAAATCTTTTTTAGTTTTAATAAATGGAACAAGAAAGAAAGCTTTAGATACCAGATCGTCATCCAAAACAATATTAGTCCTCATATACACCCCTTCATACACATTGTAATACACACTTTATGTTATTACAAGAAAATCATAAGTTCATGAACACCAGGCTTTAATGCTGATAAATCCGGAGTATAAAATTTTAAATAAAAAAAAGGGATGACGTTTGTCATCCCCAATCGGCGTGGCTCTTTCCCGCCTTACATTTCCCAGAGTTCTGCAAGTTCAAGGAGGAGCTTTTCGGTCTTTTCCCAGCCAAGACAAGGGTCGGTAATTGATTTACCGTAAACGCCGCCGTCCGGTTTCTGGCAGCCGTCTTCGATGTAAGATTCAATCATAAGACCTTTTACAATCTTTCTGATGTCGGAATTGTGGCGGCAGCTGTGAAGAACTTCCTTTGCAATACGAATCTGCTGTTCGAACTGTTTACCCGAGTTTGCATGGTTACAGTCTACGATAACACCAGGATTCTTGAGTCCTGCCTTTGCGTAAAGATCGCAGAGGTCACGGAGATCTTCATAGTGGTAGTTTGAAATATTTGTTCCGTGTCGGCTTGTTGAACCGCGGAGGATAGCATGAGCCAGAGGGTTACCTTTTGTTTCAACTTCCCATCCTGAGTACAGGAATGTATGGTTATGCTGGGCAGCTGTAATTGAGTTCATCATAACTGAAAGGTCACCAGATGTAGGATTCTTCATTCCAACCGGAACATCAATTCCCGAACTTACAAGGCGGTGCTGCTGGTTTTCTACAGAACGTGCACCAACTGCAATGTACGAAAGAACATCGGCCAGGTACTGGAAGTTTTCAGGATAAAGCATTTCATCTGCACATGAGAAGCCTGATTCTGCAATGGCACGCATGTGCATTTTGCGGATTGCGATTACACCTTTCAGAAGGTCAGGAGCTTTGTTTGCATCTGGCTGATGAAGCATTCCTTTGTAACCGTCGCCAGTTGTACGAGGCTTGTTTGTATAGATACGCGGACAGATAAGAATCTTGTCTTTGATTTTTTCCTGAACTGTGCGGAGACGCTTACAGTAATCAATTACTGCATCTTCACGGTCTGCAGAACATGGCCCGATAATCAGAAGAAGACGCTTGTCTTTCCCTGAGAAAATATTCTTGATTTCTGTATCGTTCTTCTTTTTGATTTCTGCAAGTTCATCGCTCATCGGATACATTTCAGAAATTGTAAGTGGATCCGGAAGACGGCGTTTGAAAGTCATGTGCAGCTGGTCTACACCGTTATTTTCGCGGATAAGAGCAGGTGCTACAGGATTCTGCGGGCGAGTGAAAGCGGCAAATCTTGTCTTGTTTGCTTTCTTTGTATTGATTTCTCTTTCAAGAATTGTAAGCCCGAATACTTCTGCTGTTTCATTGGAAGCGATAGCAGCAACTGTCGGATCATTCAGTTCCTTAATAAATTTTGCAGCAAGGGCTGTGTTTGAAAATGGAACGATTTCCAGTTTGTGTGCTTTAATGAATTTGTCACACTGACTTAAAGCCTGTGGATGTGAATAAACCTTTTTCACAGTTTTCATTGAAGCGCCTTCACAAGCCATAAGGTTGTGAACAACATCAATTTCAATAACGTGGTTTACGTAAAGGTTACCGGTGTAAAGAAGATCAGTTACCGAACCAACTTCTCCGGCATAGTTATTTTCAAGTGGCAGAACAACACAATCGTGTTCTCCGCTTTCAACTGCTTTATATGCTTTAGAAAACTCATCGTACGCAATAAGTTCTGCAGCGGGGTACATTTTTTTTGCAGCAATATGACAGAAGGCACCGTCAGTACCTACATAAGCTACCTGAATCTGTTTCTTATTTTTAGCCATAGTAATTTTCCGTGTGAAATATATTAGTACTTTTCCCCTATTATTTCAATTTGACCTGAACACCCATTTTCAACGCTTCAAGATCGAAATCTACATATTTTCCATTTTTCATTTCAGGGATAAAGCGGTATTTTTCATCCGAAGTTTTTTCAACTCTTCCTTTTACAGGATTCTTGAACGGGATATCAGCAT
>JAZLIM010000127.1:0-10466 GCA_045617385.1 Treponema sp. | reverse complement strand
TGGAAGTTTCAAGACGAACACGGATTCCGCTCATTACAACCATAGACAGAATGAATCCGCCTGCTGAACCAAGTGCGTAAACAATTGATTCAAGGTAGTTGTAGTTCTTTGAGATACAGTTAAGTGTAACGGCAAGAACTGCACAGTTTGTTGTAATCAGAGCAAGGTAAACACCCATTGAAGAGTACAATGCAGGTGAAGTCTTTTTAAGATAGAATTCAACCAGCTGTACCAGTGAAGCGATTACCAGAATGAAAATCAATGTCTGAAGGAATTCAACGTTGAACTTAACCAGAATACCGTAGTAGATAGGATAAGTAACAACAGTTGCCAGAATAATTACGAAGGTTGTTGCAACGCCCATACCAAAGGCTTTCTTTGTGTCGCCTGTCATTCCAACAAAAGGACAAAGTGCCAGGTACTGAACCAGAACAACGTTATCAATAAGCATTGCGCTCAAAAATATTTTCAGAAGAGTTGGCATTATTCAGCCTCCTTTGCAGTTTCTGTGGCTGCAGCAGGTTCTGATTTTTTTGCTTTAGACTTTGCTACAGCTCCGCTGATTCCTTCTGTAATTGCAATCATAAGACCGAATACGATGAATCCGCCAGGAGCAGCTGTAAAGATGCCGAGTCTGTAGCTTTCAGGAATCACTTCCATTCCGAAGAATGAACCGGCTCCAAGAAGTTCGCGGATGATTGAAATTGCAACCAGAACCCAGGTGTAACCGATACCCATACCAAGTGAGTCGAGGATTACTTTTCCAACAGAGTTCTTTGAAGCAAAGCTTTCAACGCGTCCCATGATGATACAGTTTACAACGATGAGTGGAAGGAACACACCAAGAGATTCTGAAAGGGCAGGGAGGAATGCTGCCAGCATAAGCTGAACGATTGTTGTGAAGGCAGCAATAACGATAATGAAACATGGAAGGCGGATTGCAGAAGGAATTACTTTTCTGCAAAGACTGATGATGACTTCACTCATAAGAAGAACGAATGTCATGGCAGCGCCCATACCAAGTCCGTTGAATACGCTTGTTGTTACGGCAAGTGAAGAACAAAGACCAATGCTCAGAACGAGGAGAGGATTTTCTTTAACAATACCGTTAGTAAAAATTTTCAAGTTGCTCATTATTTAATTCCCCCCAAAGCATTGTTGATGATTTTTTCAACACCTTTTGATGTAATGGTTGCACCGGAAATTGCTTCGAAGTCTGTTCCCATTACAACAGGTTTTGAACCGTCAATTCCAGCAAACTGACCGTAGAATGATTCTTCAGAAGCTTTCTGTCCGAATCCCGGTGAGTCCAGGTTTTCAAGGAATTTAACGCCTGTGATTTTTTTGTTGTTGTCGCAAGCAATCAGCATTACAACTTTGTCGTAAGTTGGACCTGTAGCCTTTACAACAGTTCCGGCTTTTTCACCGTTTTTCATGGCAGTGTAAACTTCCATGATTGTTGTGGAGCCGACAGATTTTTCAAAGTCAGTTACTGCTTCAAAACTGTCGGCACCGGTAAATACAACTTTAAGGCCGGAAGCAGTCTGGGAAGCTTTGTGAGCTGTAATTCTTGGAGCAGTGAAATTGTTTACCACTGCCAGCGCAAAACAAGAAACTACAGCAAAAATAGAAAGTACAAGGCCAAGTTTAAGAATTTCTTTCATTACTTTGCCTCCTTTTTTGTTTTTCCGTAACCGTACATTCTTCCTCTCAGGTTGTTAAGGAACGGATGGATACAGTTCATGAAGAGAATTGAGAACATAACTCCTTCAGGGAATCCGCCGAACTTACGGATAAGGAATGTAATAAGACCACATCCGATTCCGAATACAACGCGTCCCCATTTTGTGATAGGGCTTGTTACATAGTCAGTAGCCATGAAGAAGGCACCAAGCATAAGTCCGCCGGAAAGAACAGCCATTACTGCGTCACCGCCTGAAACAAGAGTCAGAACAGCAACAGTTCCAATGAATGACAGAGGAATTCTCCAGTCAATAATGTGCATGTAAATCAGGAAGAGACCTGCAATAAGAATTACAAGGGCGGCAGTTTCACCGATACATCCGCCCTGCTTTCCGTAAAGAAGGTCCAGGTAAGATGTCATAAGGTTCGGGTTTGAAAGAACTGTTGCACCGGAAACTGTATCTGTAAGCGGATCAAGCCAGGAAGCACCCATGGCCTGTGGGAAACAGATCATAAGGAATGCACGGCCTGCAAGGGCAGGGTTCCATACGTTCTGACCAAGTCCTCCAAAGAAACCTTTTACCACAACGATGGCAAAGAAGGCTCCAAGAATAACCTGCCAGAATGGAACTGTCGGTGGCAGTGTACAGGCCAGAAGAAGACCTGTAACAGCGGCTGAGCCGTCGTGAATTGAAAAGATTCTGTCAGGTTCTGACTTGTGGTAAACAATCAGGTTGAACAGGAATTCCAGAACAAGACAGCTTGTAAGGCTTACATCAAGAACTGCCAGGGCACGGAGTCCGAAATGCAGGCAGCCAGCAATACAAACAGGAAGCAGTGCAAATACTACCATCCACATGATCATTTTTGTGGAAACTGGTCCGTGAAAATGCGGAGAAGATGAAAGATAAATTTCGTTTTTGTCAGATTCAGCCATCTATTTGTCTCCTTCTTTTTTTGCTTCAAGAGCTGCTTTTTCGGCATCAGCTTTTGCTTTTGCAATTGCCATCTGGTTACGAACGATGCTCTTACCAACGCGGAAGTGCTGCACAAGCTTGATGTTTGCTGGGCAGACATAAGTACAGCATCCGCATTCGATACAGTCCATAAGTCCAAGACTCATAGCTTTGTCTGTATTTTTTACGTCAAGCTGGCGTTTCATAAGAGCCGGAAGCAGATTCATAGGACATGCGTTTACACACATTCCGCAGTTGATACAGGAATCTTCCGGTGCAGTTGTGATTTCGTTTTTAGTAAGGAAAAGAACACCGCTTGTTCCTTTTTCTATCGGGAACTGGGCGTTTGTCATGGCAAAGCCCATCATCGGTCCACCGGAAAGAATCTTTGCAACGTTGTCTTTTGTTGTGATTACGTCTCCGATAAGATCGCTTACCATAGTTCCCACAGGAACTGCAATGTTCTTAGGTTCTGTAACGGCTTCTCCCGAAATTGTGAGAGGACGTTCAATAAGAGGCATACCCAGTCTGAAGGCATCTGAGATTGCGCATACTGTTCCAACGTTACAGATTACGCATCCGATACTTGCAGGAAGTCCTTTAGTTGGAATTTCGCGGTTCAGGATAGCCTTTGTAAGCATTTTTTCGCATCCCTGAGGATACTTTGTCTTTACGATGCGGATTTCGATTTTTCCGTTGTAGTTCTTTTCATCGATTGCTTTCTGAAGACCTTCTACGCAGTGGATCTTGTTTTCTTCAAGTCCGATATAACCGCGGCCGTCTTCTTTCTGCATAACGCCTGTAACCTGCATTACGATTGCAAGACCGTCCACAACCTTGTCTGCCTTTTCCATCAAAGTGCGTTCATCGATTGTAAGGTAAGGTTCGCATTCAGCGGCATTCAGGATAACAGAATCTATTACTGCTGTTGGAGGAGGATTCAGTTTTACGTGGGCAGGGAAGGAAGCTCCACCCATACCAACGATACCTGCATCCTTGATACGTTTAAGTGCAGTTTCTTTGTCGCAGGCGAAAGGATCAAGCGGATCCATGTAGTCTGTTTCGCCTGAATCGTCAGCCTGGATTTCAACCGCAAGTTTTTCAATATTTGCAGTAGCCATGACAGGCCCGATTTTCTTAACAGTACCGGAAATTGAAGCATGAACCGGTACAGACATAAAGGCATTTCCGTTAGCAATGAGCTGGCCTTTTTTTACCACATCGCCCACTTTAACCAGAACCTGGTTAGGAGCGCCACCCATGGTTACGGGAATGCAAACTTTTTTTGAAGAAGGAATAACTGTTTGAATTGGATAATTCTGTGAAAGTTCCTTTCTTTCCGGCGGGAAAATACCGCCCAAGAATGTAAATTTGCGCATAAATAATATTTTACATTATAGAAAGGAATTCTGCAATTTTGTATTTTAATGAGCTAAAACCCGGAAGGAACAAAAAGTTCAAAAGTGACAGCCTGTTTACTTCAGCCTTAAATCAAAAGCCTTCTTTTTCTACCATTGGATAAATCAGACAGAAGCAAATGCCCAAAGTAATTCCCTGATAAAAAAAAGACCTTTGGGAGTATTAACTCCAAAGGTCTCAAAATTGAAGCTTCTTTATTTATTTTGCATTAATCGCCTTTACAGGAATTGAAAGGTCTGCTTCATCTCCCCAGGCTGAAGTTTCGGAGTTATAGAGTTTTGCCTTACTTACTACAATCTGTTTTTCTTCGCTGATTAACGTGATTTTTGTAATCGACTTTCCAACAATGTTTATCTTATTAAGATCAAATCCAACTGCAAAACCTCTCCAGAGTCCGTCAATCATAGGAAGCCCGTACTTAGTTCCATCTGAAGTTTCAAGCACGGCAGCTTTCACGGCATTAAGAGTTGCTTCAGTTTCTGTACCGTCAGCAGCAACGCTTACAGCTTTTTCTCCAGTGAACATGGATGCAATATTTTTTGATTTTGCTTCGTCAAGATAAAGTGCAATTTCATATCCATTTGGAAGATGATGTGTTGCTGAAGAAACCTGAACATACGAAACTACATTTTCTGCAGCGCCCCCTTTCAATGCCCCAAATGAATAGTTACCATTTGTAACAGAAAGTTCCTTGTAAAATTTAGGAGCGGCAGAAAGAACATAATAACTGTAATCAGGACTCTTAAAAAGATTCTGTCTTCCTGAATATTTAGTTGTTGAGGAACTACCTCTGCCCGCAATTGTGTAAGAAAAATCTCCTGTATCATCTTTTACTTCAGTGAAATCCTTTAAAAGTGATTTTGATGAGACATATACAGGGAAAGTGATTCCAAGAGTTTTTTCTTTATTTGTATCTGTATAATTTGTGGAATGATAACTTCCATAAGCCAGACTACCATTACAGGTTTTTGTAGTAGCGCTTGTTACAGCATCGAAATCTGAAATGGCACCTGCATTATCTCCTGCATAGAATTTTTCATAAGGAATATTCATAAGAACATAGATTCCAGAATCGTTTCCTGCCCCATCATTTCCTGTATTAGCGCAGGAAATGAAACCAAACAACATTGCCATTACGACAGTCGAAAGTAACATTTTTTTCATATAATATCCTTAGGTATAGTTAGGTATACCTAACCGTTAAAATATAAGAAACAATGGTTTTTGTCAATTAGTTAGGTTATGCTAACTTTGTTTTTTTACTGGCATCTGTAGTCCACAGATATAAGGGTGATGTCATGTGTAATTGATTGAATTTTTTTTTCTTATTTTCAAAATTTTTCAACACATTCTGCAGTGCCTGTAAGACACATTGCTATAAACCGATTGCCAGAACACTTGTCTTGAAAAAGCTCATCCACCAGCGATTTTCATTTTCTACCATTGGATAAATCAGACAGAAACAGATGCCCATAGTAATTCCAAAAATCAGAGCCATAACCGCTTCACCAATTCCCATCACAAACTGATATTTTACAAAAGGAAATCCCCTTATACAAAAGCTGCATGCAGGCAAGAAGAAAAAACTGCTTACTGGTAATTTCCTCCAAAAAAAAATCCCCGCCGGTCAGTTTTTGATTCACCGACCAGCGGGGTTGTAAGGGGAGGGGGAAAGCCTTCCCCCTGGGTTCAACCGCTTCGCGTTTTCACCACACCCCTTTCACCTAGGGCTCCGCCCTAAAACCCGGATGCTGTTTTTTTGTTTTCCGTCAGGAGTTTATTTGAACAGTAATGGGATAAGGTGTTTGAATCCTCTGTACCAAACAGGGAAGTCATGTGTTCCGCCTTCGTATTTTTCGTAAGAGAAGTTTTTACCTAAGGTGAGTTTGTCAAAATCTTTATCCATTGCTAAAACTCCAGCCTCATAATCTTTCCATGGAATCTGAGCGTCATTTGTACCACAAATTGTATAAAGATAATTGATGTTATAGTTTTCAAGGCCATTCTTCTTTAATCTGTTTGTAATACCAATGTTACCAAAAACATCTGCAGCTTCAGATTCTACTGCTGGCATTGTGAATGAGAATGCACCAAAATAACTGATTAAGTCTAATGTATCACCAAGACCGATATTTACTGTCTGCATAGCTCCCATTGAAAGACCAGCCATTGCTACATTATCACGACCTTCTGTAATTCTGTAATTCTTTCTCATATATGGAATAAGGTCATTCCTAAGTTCGCCACCAAATGCATTAAATCCAGCAAAATCCTGACCGCTTCCATTTGCATAGTTCTTACTTGCAACACCTGTTACTGCAATAAGGATAAATGGTTTAACATTACCATTTGCCATTCCAACATCCATGTAATGTTTGATTAATCCACCATTGCCAGCATCTGTAAGACCCCATGTATCCTGATTCTGGCCGAAACCGTGCATCAAAATTACTAATGGATATGTTTTGCCGGCATTTGCAGGATCATCGTATCCAGCTGGCAAGTAAACCCAACCTGGTTTCTGATATTCTGTTATATCGCCGGAAACATAGTCATGTGATGCATATGTTACTTTTTTTACTGTACCTCTTGTTTTTTCATTTAAACCATCTGGAGTTACAGTATCTGTTTTGTCTTTTGCACTTTCTTTTTTATTGAACTGTACTTTTTTGATCTGAATCATCAATTTGTCTGAATCATCATTTCCAGTTTCATAAGCATTGAATTTTATTGCAAAGCCCATGATGTCATCATTATCAAAACAGTTTTTGTAGTTTTCAACCCATTTTTCATCGATTGTAATGTGCTGTTTAAGTGTTCCATAATCACTTGATAAACTATAGTAACCTATATCTTCAAAACCACTCCAGAATCCTGTTGCGTAAGGTGTATAAAGTCTGAAACCAATGCCTGGAGCTTTTGCCTTTGGATTCCAGCTGCCAGTTACTGGGCTCATTACCAATTCAATATCAATAGATTCATAATTTGAAACATTGATAACAGAACCCTTATCTTTTGCATAGAAAACAGCACCGTTTCCTGAACCTGCAGCACTTGCAATATAAGTTACTGTTCCATCACTATTAAATGTAAGATTTTCAACATTACCGTCAAATACGCGGTCGGCAGTGAAATCAGCTATTTTTGTATCTGCTACAGTGAAAATATCTGTTGGATATTTTTTTGCAGGTTGTGATGTTTCTTTTTTACCCTGGAATGTTACAGTGTATTTGATATTCGTAAGTTTGAACTCAATATCATAACTTGAGTTATTAGTAGACATGTAAAGAACATTTCCGTTTCCAACTTTTATAGGACTGGCATTTTTTCCAGCTACCTTGATGTTTGATTTGCCTGATTCAACATCAAATTCTGCAACAACAGGATAACCGTCACAGTTTACCTGCCACATAAAGTGTTCAGATTTACCGGTTTTATTGTCGGCCTCGATGTCACAAGAAAAATCGATTGTAACTTCCTTGTCTGCAAATTCAGACAGGCTGTAAGTTACATAAGCCCAGCTGCCGGCATTTGGTTGGATAGTAAAATCAGCTTGTGTGACTTCTTTTGTTACAGGTCCTGTAGGTTCACTTACTGGACTGTTGCTGTTATTACTACATGCTGTTGCGAAGAGCGACATTGCAAGAACGCCGGCTCCCAAAAATAATGATTTTAACTTTTTCATTTTCTCCTCCTGTTTTTTTTACTCTAATTTTTAGTTATAAAATTTTAAGAATTAGATTTAATTTTATGGTAGGAGTGTAAAAATCAATTGTCAAAGAATAAACTGTGTTATGACAAACATTTAGGGAAAAGTACTTAAGCACTACAACGTTTGAGTTTAAAAAAATTGTGAACAAAAAAAAATCCCGCCAGTCAGTTTTTGATTTACCGACCAGCGGGGTTGTCGCAAAGCTTCGCTTTGCTTACCGAGTTTTGCTTTGGTCGCAGAAGGCTCCCATTTTTGCTATCGCAAAAACCAGCAAAACTCGTATGGCATTTCAGCAACTTATTTTACCAGTGAATGGTATTCGTCGCAGGCTAACGCCTGCTTACCGAGTTTGCTTTCGCAAACTCGCGGATTTGTCAAAGTCTTAGAACTTATTTAACCAAGCTGTGATATTCTTGTAAGCTCTTAACTCCGCCTTCGCCTCCATTACCGTTTTTAACAGCGGCGATACCTTGAACTGCAGCTACTGCTCCAGCCAGTGTTGTGATGTAGCTTACTTTGTATTTCAGACACATTTTGCGGATTGTCTTACGGTCTTCTGCGTAGTTGCGTTTTGCTTTTGGTGTGTTGATTACGAGACAAACTTCTTTGTTCATAATCATATCTACTACGTCCGGGCGACCAGCACCAATCTTGTTTACAACTTCACATTTGATTCCGTTTGCGTTGTAGAAATCTGCAGTTCCCTGAGTTCCAACCAGAGTGAAACCAAGATCTTTAAGTGTTTTACCAACCATAAGAACCTGATCTTTCTGGTTTTCTTTGTCGCTCAGAGAAAGAAGAATCTTCTTGTTTTCCCAGGCTGCAGGAGCGTGTGGAAGTTCTGAACCGGCTTCTTCCTGTGATTTGTAGAATCCCATTGGGAATGTTTCTGCCATACCAAGAACTTCACCTGTAGAACGCATTTCAGGTCCGAGGATTGGGTCAACTCCTGGGAAACGAGCCCAAGGAAGAACGGCTTCTTTTGCTCCGTGGTAAGGAATTACTTTGTCTTTAAGACCGAGGCTTTCAATTGTTTCACCAAGCATAAGGCGTGTTGCAAGACGGGCCATCTGAGTGTTACAAACTTTTGATACAAGTGGAACTGTACGAGATGCACGTGGGTTTGCTTCGATTACGTAAACTTTTCCGTTTTCGATAGCGTACTGCATGTTCATCAAACCAGTAACCTTGAGAGCCTGGGCAATCTTTGTTGTGTATTCTTTAATTGTTGCCAGGTTATCAGCTGGAATAGAAACAGGTGGAATTACACAGGCAGAGTCACCAGAGTGAATACCTGCAAGTTCAACATGTTCCATTACTGATGGAATGTAAACGTTTGTTCCGTCTGCCAGAGCATCTGATTCACATTCGAGAGCGTTCTTCAAGAAGCGGTCAATAAGGAGAGGGCGGTCTGGTGTAACCCCAACAGCCTTTGCAACGTATTCACGAAGAGTGTTTTCGTCGTAAATAACTTCCATACCGCGTCCACCAAGAACGAATGAAGGACGGATCATGATTGGATAACCGATTTTGTCTGCAAGTTCTTTTGCTTCTTCAAAGTTTACAGCCATTCCAGATTCCGGCATTGGGATTCCAAGTTTGTCCATCATGTGGCGGAAGATATCGCGGTCTTCTGCAGCGTCGATTGAGTCGATTGAAGTACCAAGAACGTTTACACCGTTTTCTTCAAGTTCGCGTGCAATGTTGAGTGGTGTCTGTCCACCAAACTGAACGATAACTCCCATTGGCTTTTCTTTTTCGTAAATCTGAAGAACATCTTCTGTTGTAACAGGTTCGAAGTAAAGTTTGTCTGATGTATCGTAGTCTGTAGAAACTGTTTCAGGGTTACAGTTTACGATGATTGTTTCGTAGCCCATTTCTTTAAGCTGCATTGCTGCATGACAACAACAGTAGTCGAATTCGATACCCTGACCGATTCTGTTAGGACCACCGCCAAGAATCATGATTTTCTTAGGATTGGTGCTGGCAACAGAGGTGTCAGGAGCATTGTAGGTTGAGTAGTAGTAGTTGGCGTTTTCAACACCGGAAACAGGAACTGCAAGCCAGGCTTCTTTAATACCAAGGGCATTGCGGCGGTCGCGGATAGCTTTTTCAGATACCTTCAGGATTTTTGAAAGGTATTTATCAGAGAATCCGTCTTTCTTAGCCTGAATCAGCAGGTCATCAGCAGGAACAGAACCGGGAGTCTTCAGCATTTTTTCTTCCAGGTCTACCAGTTCTTTCATCTGTTCCAGGAAGTACATTTTTACGTGGGTCAGGTCTGCCAGTTTATCCAGGCTTACACCTTTACGGATTGCTTCATACAGCTGGAAATACCGTTCTGAACTGGCAGTTTTCAGCATTTCGCACAGTTCATCAGCGGTTTTCTTGTTGAAATCTTTGGCAAAACCAAGACCGGCACGGCCGTTTTCCAGACCGCGGATAGCCTTCTGGAAGGTTTCCTTAAAGTTTTTACCGATGGACATAACTTCACCAACGGCTTTCATGGAAGTTCCCAGGGAATCTTCAACGCCACGGAATTTTTCAAATGCCCAGCGTGCAAATTTCAGTACAACGTAGTCACCGTCCGGTGCACCGCCTGGAGTATATTTGTCCAGAGTACCGTCACGCCAGTAAGGAATCTCATCAAGAGTCAGGCCGGAAGCCAGTTTGGCAGAAATGAGGGCGATGGGGAA
>JAZLIM010000126.1:0-4948 GCA_045617385.1 Treponema sp. | reverse complement strand
AGTTTATTCTGTTTCTTTAAGTTCTTGATATGATAATCAATAGTATCTATTACAACATCACATTTTTCGGCAAGTTCAGCTGTTGTTATTTCAGGGTTTTCAGCTACCAATTCAAGAATTTTTTCCGTAGTCTTGAGTTTTTCCGTAGTTTTTTCCGTAGTCTTTACGGAAAAATCAGCTTCTTCAAAGAATAATGTAATACGAGTTCTATCAGGTTCAAAAGTCTCTTCAACTAAAGGAGAAGCAAAACCTGCATCATTCCAGGTCATAAAAATTCCAGGAACACCGCTTCCTGCTCTTTCTCCAACATCGATAAGGTTAAACATCTTCATAAGAGCTTTATTTCTTGGATCTGATACTCCCCCCTTTAACATCTGCTGTTTCCCAGTTCTGATGTATCCAGGATTTTCAAAACAAATCTTTGAATTGTCCTTTCTGATTACAACGCCTCTTGGTTCATAATAATCTGCATTTATGAGACAGTTAGCCAAAGCTTCTCGGATTGCCTTGTGAACCGGTGTATCATCAACTCTGAAGACTCCTTCCAATTTAAAAGGCTTTTTAATATCCATTACAATTTTATTGTAAACCCGGAAGAAAAAATCATACAGATTTCCAGACCAGTCTCCAGAACTGGATTGAAGTCTGTCTGTCCAACGAATTGATGAATCAAGTTCTTCTCTATAGTCAAGGAAGTATTCAGGATATTCTCTGACAATCTTATATTCATTCCCGAACATTAACAAACCAGCTGCTGTTGGATGATATATTCCATCTTTTTTACATACAGCAGCTCCAAGATTTTCAAGAAACTCATTATCTGGAAGTTCTGCCCAAGGATGACCTATCCTGCCGTTATTAAAATAATTTCGATATGATCTAATTGAATCCTGATTCAAATCCTTTAGTGTAAATTCTTCGAGAACCTTCATATCAGAAGTTGCTTCAGGTTCATCTCTGAGCATTGCTTTTACAGCCGCTGGTGAACATTTAAAATCACCTTCGTGGTTTCGGCGATAAGTTCCTTTAAACATATCTCCATTTATATAAATCGGTTTCTGCTCGCGGGTTGCTTTTGGAACATTTATAACAAGAATGACATCATCATCTTTTTCATAAGTCTGAACATCACTATCAGTAAGAAGATTTTCACTGACTTTATTCTGATTATTGATAGTATCCCAGAACGATTTTAAAAGAGTTCTTTCATCCTTAAGACCTGAAGTTTCCCAGGTACCATCAGATTTCTCTTTTACTCCAAGGATGATTACACCCCCTGAAGTATTTGCAAAAGCTGAATACGAGTCCCACATATTATTTGGAAGACCCCCGTTTGCTTTTTTTACTTCTCTGCGATTATCCTCTTTATAACTGTCGAACTGTGCTAAATCAAAAAGTTCCATAACTATTATATTCTATCATATTTTTTTCATAAAGACTGAATAAAAAAAGCAACCTTTTTTTCTTGCCAGCCTTCCAGAGATTCTAAACTACTCAGATTACATTACCGAACATTGCCAATTCGGCAATGTTTTATAATACGAATTTCAAATTTCTTTTAACAAGGCCTTACATACCCTCTTATCTTACCCCTTTAACTAAGGGGTAAGATAAAACTCATAAATAAAATTACGAAACAGTTTCGTAAAATATTTCCGTAAAATTATTTATTTTCGTAATTTATGAGATCCTCTTTTTTGTTTCTGAATCATAAAGGATCGTAGTTGTCGCGGAAGTTGTAATAGGCTTTTGACATCCTGGCATGTGCCTGCCCTTCTCCGTATTTTTCAATTGCTTCATAGTTGAAGGGATTGTTCTCATAACGGCTGCACTTCATGTCATTAAAGGCGTTGCGGCATTCGTCCATGTAAGGACACTGATCATTTGATTCAAGTTCACTCATATTCATCTCCTGATTTTTTTGAATTTAATTTCTATATATAATATGGCCTCAAATGTTACAAAAATTGCAATTGAAATGAAAAAAAGTTGAAAAAAAATGAAAATTTTTTAAAATATTTTTCTGTCACACTCTGTTTAAGGATGTGTGCTGGAGAATAACAATGCTGTTTGAACTTAATAAAGAAGAAGCCAAGGAATTTCCTAATTTCAAGGGCGGAGAAAAAAGTCTTTTTGCCAAGATGCATTCTGATGAAAAAAACAGGATACTGCACGGCCGTCTTGTTCCCGGAGGAACGATCGGACTTCACACACACGATACATCAAGCGAGATTATTTATATTCTTGAAGGAAACGGAAAAGTAATTTTCGATGATACTGAAGAAAAGCTTACTGCCGGAGACTGCCACTACTGTCCGAAGGGACATACACATTCCCTTATAAACAACAGTGATAAAGACCTTATATTCTTTGCAGTCGTACCTGAACAGTAATACGTGGAATGAAGGGCTTGAACCTTCGACCCTCTGCTTAACAGGCAGATGCTCTGACCGACTGAGCTAATTCCACAAAATGACGGAAGCGACAGGACTTGAACCTGCAAGGAGATGCTATCTGCCGCCGGTTTTCAGGACCGGTGCCTTACCATTAGGCTACACTTCCATATTAAAGGTTGATAAGGGAGTTGAACCCTTGTTACCGGGATGAAAACCCGGTGAACTGACCGTTATTCTAATCAACCAGAAAAGGCGGAGAGAGAGGGATTTGAACCCCCGTCTGGATTACTCCGGAAACAGCTTAGCAAGCTGCCGCATTCAACCGCTCTGCCATCTCTCCAAAATAAAGTCGATGTGAGACTCGAACTCAACATTGGTAGAATGAAAATCTACTGTGCTGACCTTTGCACTAATCGACCATGAAGGGTATTACCTGAGAATCGAACTCAGAATTTCTGCTCCACAGGCAGATGTGTTAACCTTTACACCAGTAACACCATAAAACGAGACCTCGGTTGGAATCGAACCAACGATGATAGTTTTGCAGACTACTGCCTTACCACTTGGCTACGAGGTCATAAGCAGGCCCTGAGGGAATCGAACCCCCGTCATTGGTTTTGGAGACCAAGGTTCTGCCACTGAACTAAGGGCCTAAAAATCATGCGCTGAGAACTTCCACGCCCTCCGCATCATCAATCTCAACCTCAACCATTTTAGTCACGATAAGGCTGTCCATGCTTACACCGAGAACCTGTGCCAGAACAACAAGGTTGTCTATTGTAGGCATGTTCTTTCCTGCAAACCAGTTGTATACAGTCTGCACGTAAGGAAAGTCGAGGATTGCCTGAAGCTGACGTGGAGTCACGCCCTTCTGCTTCATTAATGTTTTGATTTTGATACCCGTAGCAGGAAGATCCAGCACAGGTTTTAGATATGTAGTTTTCACGTTGATAACTCCTTTAGTTCTGGAGCCTCAACGCCTTAAGGAAGGATTACGCTGAAACTCCGTTTACAAAAATTGACTTTCTGCAATTCGACGAATTGCTTTCATGGTTCTCACACCAAGAATGTTCAGATGATCTGCATTCCGACCAGGAACTGCATTCACAACTATGTTCGAGAAAATTAAGACTGTAATTATTACTGTTCATAGCGTTCATCTCTGAACCTCCTTATAAGTGTAAGCCGGCAAAAGCCAACTTCTGCGCCGTTTCAACGCTTTTTTTCAAGCAGCCTTTCTGCTGCCTGATGTCTTTAATATAACCGTTATTAAGATAACTGTCATTAAAGACGCTATATAAAATAAATAGGAGAAAGGATCCGAGACGCCAGGGACGGTACGTCATTCCATCCGGTAGTCTGGCTCCCCAAAGGTTATCAGCCCTCTTATAATCAGAACCTTTCACGCCAGCAGCTTTTCAGTGAAAGCCGGGAAGTGGGCTCCGAAGTCTTATTTATTATAATTACAATATAATTTTCTTTTTTCCTTCTGTCATTAAAGATGTTCTTTAACGGCTAAGACTTCAGGTCAGGATCTATCTGATAACCAAGGCTTTCTGCGATTACAAGAAGTTCCATAACATAAGACAGAAGTCTGGCACTTTCTTTCCATCCGGATTCCTTAAATCTTTCCACTGAAGGAAGCCACATGTGAACCTCAACGTTATTAAAAAGGTCTCCGGCTTTTACTGAAACTGAAGTTCCGTCCAGCCCGAGATTACTGCCCATTTCAAAAAAGACTTTCTGGTAATTACATTCAAGAATCTTGTTCAGGATTTCCTTCACCTTCTTTGATTCAGTCTTCTTCTTTTTGTGACCGTCAGAACTAATCTCTACATTCTCTTTTCCTGAAGGTTCAATATCAAATGAGAGACAGTCATCATAAACTTTACCACCATAAACCGGTGTCAGACCTCTGTCATAACGGATTTCAATTTTCATACGTTCCTCCTTATACATTCAGAAGAGCTTCAAGAAACAGTTCACATCTTTCATCCTGATAAAAACAGTCTTTTGAAGATGCCCTTAATGCCTCGAAGTTATTCTGCATCTGGGCATTACCTCTTTCATATACGAACGATTCAGTGACATTCCAGAGAGTCTGGCCTTTTCTCCATGAAGGATTTTCCTTCATGACAGCTTCACTGACCTTTTTGATTTCTTCTATTTCTTCTGTCTTCATGATGAACCTCCCTGTGTTTTTTCTGTTTTCAATATGAGTATAGGGGGGAAGATGTCTCATTTAACGATACAACCATAAAAAAATTATGTCACAGTTTTGTTATCAAGTGATTTTCCCACGTAAAATATACGTAACAGTTTGGTTATCCAAATATGGTGTATATCGTCCAGAGCTGCCACTATATGTAACAGTTTTGTTATCCAAACGCGGAAACTGCCTCTTTTTCTGCAGAATAAAATATGTCACACCTTTGTTATCCATTCATGTAACACCCTTGTTATGTTTATCAACATTTTGATGTGGATAACTCAATTTTTCTGTCACAGTTTTGTTATCTGTGTGGAATTCCTGAATTCACAATGTATTATAG
>JAZLIM010000125.1:0-19149 GCA_045617385.1 Treponema sp. | reverse complement strand
CCAAAAGAAAAGTTTACAGATTCAAATGGTCTTGAAATTGACGTTCCAAAAAATCTTTCAGGCTTTGAACGCGCAGATTCACTTCTTGCAAAGACTAAGGAACTGGGACTGAAAATGCGCGGCCACGTTCTGGTATGGTACTCTCAGACACCAAAAGCTTTCTTCTGCGAAGGCTACAATCAGTCTGGTTCTTATGTAAACAAAGATGTTATGACAGCCCGCCAGGAATGGTACATCAAAACTGTTCTTGAACACGTAGCAGAATGGGAAAAAGCAAACATGCCGGAAGGTGAACACATTATCTACGCCTGGGACGTTGTAAACGAAGCAGTTGCAGACGGCTCATCTTCACTCAGAACAGGATCAGACTGGTACAAAATTTATGGAGATGATGAATTCATTGTAAACGCATTCCGTTTTGCAAATAAATATGCACCAAAAGACGTAAAGCTTGCCTACAATGACTACAACGAAGCTTCAGCTCCAAAATATGACGGATATGTAAAAGTTCTGGAATCAATTATTTCACACCAGAAGGATGCTGTTCTCCCTACCCGTATTGATATTGCCGGAATGCAGAGCCATAACCAGCCGAACTTCCCAAGCTACTCAGACTATGAAAGAGCCATCAAGAAGTTCATCAGCATGGGGCTTGATGTTCATATTACAGAACTTGATATTACCGGACCAGCAAAAGACCAGACTTACACAACCTTCAACCCTGCATCCGAATCTGCCCTGAAGAGTACTTATGCCGGTTACTTCGATCTTTACCTGAAATATGCAAAGAAGGGAGAAAACGGCCACGGAATTACAAGCGTGACACTCTGGGGAATCAATGACGAAAACTCTTGGCGTGCCAGCGGAAAACCTCTTCTGTTCTATAAAGCAGGAGACAAATATTACGCAAAACCAGCCTACTACGGTGTAATTTCCGCAGCGGGAAAATAAGCCGTACACCGCATTCCTGTTTATTCTTAATTCATAAAATGGGGCCCCGAAACGCGAGTTATGCCTGCAAAAGCATAACTCGCGTTTCGGGATGATAAGCCGTAATATTTTTGTAAGATTAAGAAAACCACAGTAACTTACGCGAAGGAACAAAATGTGGTTTCAGGGGCATCTGAAGCGCGGCTCTATAGTTTCCTATACGCGCTTCACATGCAGCGCCGAAAGGCGCGGCCCTGATAACCCATTTTGAGACTGGGAGTAAGTTACTATGACGACCCTTGCTACTATAAAGAGATACAGATTTTTGCTATAATCGCTTATTATGACTAAAATCTTTATTGACGGAAAAGAAGGCACAACTGGCCTTAAGATTTTTGAACGTTTTGAAGGCCGCAGCGACCTTGAAATCCTTACTATTGATGATGAAAAACGTAAGGATCCACTTGAAAAACAGAAGCTTATCAATGCATCTGACATCACATTCCTTTGTCTGCCTGACGCAGCTGCCATTGAATCGGCCGAGCTCTGTACAAATCCTGACACAGTAATTATTGACGCATCCACAGCTCACCGTACAAATCCGGACTGGGCTTACGGATTCCCTGAGCTGGACAAATCATTTGAAGAAAAAATCCTGAAGTCAAAAAGGATTGCAGTTCCAGGCTGCTACGCTTCGGGTTCAATTGCAATCCTCTACCCTCTGGTAAAATCAGGAATTCTTCCAAAAGATTATCCTGTTGTAATTCACGCCGTTTCAGGCTATTCAGGAGCAGGTAAAAAGGCCATTGCACAGTACGAAGACCCGAACCGCAATCCTGAACTTGATTCTCCACGTCTCTACGCTCTGACACAGGCACACAAGCACCTTCCTGAAATCAAAATCATTTCAGGTCTGGACTATGAACCTGTTTTCAATCCATACGTTTGTGATTACTTCCAGGGAATGACAGTAACTGTAGGACTCCACGCCCGCCTTCTTGCTAAAAAAGTTACGGCAAAAGATGTTTGGGAAATGTTCCGCGACCATTACGCAACTGATGACAAGACAAAGAATGTTCACGTATGCGGATTCATGGGTGAAGGAACTCTTACCGAACAGTTTATCCCGGCAAATACACTTGCAAACACAAACGAAATGCAGGTATTTGTTTACGGAAACGACGACCGCATCATGATTACAACCCGCTTTGACAATCTTGGAAAAGGAGCTTCCGGCGCTGCCGTTCAGTGCATGGATATGCTTCTGGCAAACAAATAACAAAAACCGATTGTCATACTTCACCCAAGGAAGTAAAATGGAGATTATGAAGAAATTTATCACATTACTCTCTGTTCTCTTTCTTGGGGCAGTTCTTAATGCACAGTCAGCTGATGTCATTTCGGAAATACTTGAGGCTCCTGTCATCACTTACGGACATGCCTGCTATATTTCTGCATCTTCCCAGGGGCTTATCTCTGACGATGCTTCACTGGAAGATGCTGTTGCCGCTCTTGTAAATGCAAAACAGATTCCTGAATCAGTTTCTGCCTGGGATACTGTAAAACTTGTGAACCTTGCCTACATTTATTCTCACATGTTCAACATCAAAGGCGGTTTCATGTACCGCATTACCAAAGGTTCTCCACGTTATGTTTTCAAACAGATGAAAACTGACGGCGTAATTCCTGCCAATTCAGATACAACAAAGATTCTTTCGGGCCGCGAAGCCCTGAGTCTTTATACATCCTGCAACATGAAATACGGTGAAGACCAGTTCACCGAAGAATTATAGGAGGTGCATAATGAAAAAATTCGCAGCATCTGTTCTTTCTGCAGTTCTTCTCCTGGCTCCTCTTTGTGCTTATGAGTGGGGCGGTCTTTTTGACAACACATCAAAGATCACTTTTGCAGAAAACTCAAAACTTCTGGACCAGTCTGATTCCCTGTTCATGTGGTTTTCAGCTCCACTGAACGATGAAGGAAACATCTACTTCAAAGGTGAAGGAATGTTCAAATTCAATCACCTGAACAACCTGGACGGATGGTCAAAGAATCTGAACATCATCGATATTGATCTTCTGAAATTTGCAGGAGACTTTGATACATCTGCCGGAAAAATCAGCGCATCGGCAGGCCGCTTCTTTGTTTCTGATTTCTCGGGCGCCATTTTTACACAGGTTTCAGACGGAGCCTATGTGAACTTTACAATGCCGAAAACCGCAATCTCTGCCTACGCAGGATACACAGGACTTCTGAACAGCAAGACTGTTACAATCCTTGGCGGTGAATATAAAGACGGACAGTTCTACACCACAGCAACTCCTTTCGTTCCGGTTACTCTTTCCGCTTCATTCCCTTCCCTGTTCATGAACCAGACTCTCTCAGTTCAGGCCAGCGGATTCTTCCGTGCCGACGGCACCGAAGACAACAGAGCATACGGAACACTCCATCTTTCAGGTCCAATTGCATCAAAAGTTTTCTATACAGTTCTTACAGACTTCGGAACAAAGAACTTCAACGGACTCATGAACTTCTCAAAAGTTTCGGTTGCTTACTTCCCGAAATCAAACATCTATATCAACGGTGGAATTGAATATGCTTCCGGAGAACAGTTCGGGCTTAAGGCATTCAACGGTTTCTCTTCCCGCTACGCTTATTCAAGTCTTGTTGATGCACAGACTACAGGCTGTGTTGTTCCACAGGTTTCAGCCTCAATCTCATTAATGGAAAATTCCGTAGTACTCGGAGCAAATATAAAAAGTGTTTTTGTATGTCCTGATGAATCATTCGAAGCAAAAGGTCTTCAGTTCGACGTAAATGCAATCTACAATGTATTCAGTGATCTTCAGACTGCTGTAACTTTATCGGCCTTTAAAGGCTACAAGAATTCCAGCGAGGATAAGCTTTCTCTTACTCTGAAAGCTGCATTCTCATTCTAATTAAACGGAGGTTCAGAAGATGAACGCAAAAAAACTTTTTTCAGCCTTAGCTGCCTCGGTTATTCTGGCAGGCTCTCTGTTTGCCGCAGAAGCAGAAATCATTTCCGTAAAAGGAAAGGTTGAAGTAAGCCGCCACGACGCTTGGGTTGCCCTCAACGCCGGCGATAAAGTAAATGAAAACGAAATGATCAGCACTGGTTTCCAGTCGGAAGCCAAAGTAAAATACAAGGATTCAGTAATGCAGATTGGAGCACTTTCAAGAATTACGCTTTCCAAACTGGCATCAAGCGAATCCAAAGATGTTGTAGATGTATACCTTAATACAGGTGCCGTCCGCTCAAAGGTAAATCATACTTCTGACAAAAAGGTCAGCTACACTGTAAGAAGTCCTGTAGCAGTTGCTTCTGTACGCGGCACAGACTTTGTTCTCTGCGACAACGGTTCAGCCCGCTGTTTTGAAGGTGCTGTAGTTCTTTCACCGGCTGCTGCTTACGGAAACCCGAGAGAAGGCGTTTCTGCCGAAGAAATCGCAGATCCTGCAGAAGGCGAAAGCGACGCAGGAACAGCCGCATCCGACATTGACCCATACGCAATTCCTGGCGGAGTTGTAGTTCTTGGAGGACAGTCTGCTGACTTCGGTGCAAACGGACAGCCTTCAACACCATATACAACAGCTGTAAAGGAAGCTACAAAAGCAGCAACTCAGGTAAAGACTGCCGTTTCTGAAGAAGCTGTTTCAATCGGAAGCCCTGCAAGCGACGCCGGTTCTCAAGCCTCTGAATCGGCCCCTGCAGTTTCTGAACCAGCCGCTCCGGAAACAGTAACTCCTGGAGAAGAAAGCGGAAACAATCCTCCACCTTCAGGAACAGGCGGTGCCGATATTACAATCACAATTCCGGGTGAGTCCGGCGGAAACGGAACTGGTGGAAACGGAACTGGTGGAAGCGGAACAGGTGGTGCTGATGTAACAATCACAATCCCTGGAGAAGGCGGAACACCGGGAAGCGTTGACGTTGAAATCAACTTCAATAACTAGCCCGCTGCAGTAAACAAGATTCGTAAAAAGGAGTACACTCTTAGAAGGTACTCCTTTTTTTTGTACCCTGGAGATTTATGAAAAACGAATTCAAATTCTGTCCTGAATGTGGAAGCAGAAACATAAAACATTATCCCGGAAACGGCGCCACTGAAGAGAATCCTTTTACAAAAAAATGGACCTGTCCTGACTGCGGCTTTGACCTTTACTGCAATGTTGCCGCAGCCTGCGGAGCCGTCATCTTTGACGACGACAACAACGTTCTTTTTGAAGTCCGCGCAAAGGAACCCCGTAAAGGTTACATTGTAATTCCGGGCGGCTTTATTGATGCAAATGAAAAAGCTGAAACTGCTGTAGTACGCGAATGCATGGAAGAAACCGGACTTGAAGTTCCCCCTGAAAGCGTGCGCTTCCTCTGCACTAATCCGAACACCTACGAATACCGCAACATAGTTTACAAAACCTGCGACATCTTCTTTTCGGTAAAGCTTCCTGAAGGACAGAAAGTTCCTGACCTGGTTTCAAAAATCCGGGCACAGGAATCTGAAGTAGCCGGAATCTGCATCCACAGGATTCTTTCCGAAAAAGATGTGGACGACCTGCCCCTGGCTTTCCCTTCGGCAGTAGGCGCCCTTAAACTCTGGCTCAAGCAGAACCCGGCAAAATAAGACGGAACAAAATCTTTACGGGCAGCCCGGCTGCCATTTACAGGAGACACCACTTTTATGACAACCAGCACATTGATCGTTATTCTTACCTACGCCGCACTCTTGGCTGAATTCTGTTCCATTCCATTACGCGGAAAGAAAATCTTAAAGGAGGCCGGGGAACTTAAGCTTGCACTCAAAAACAAGATTAAACTTACCTACATCCTGATTTATCTTGCATGTCTTCTTCTTCCGCTGGTAGTAATCTTCAGAAATTTTTCTACGCTCTACAACATCATGTTCTGCCTGGTTTCGGTTATGGGAACTGAAATCACTTCACGGGACGCATGCGTTTCAGGGCATTACGGCGTATACGAAAACTGCGTAATTGCAGGAGGTATATGCGTATTCTACAAAGACATAGTTACCTTCCCTATCCTGAACTTTCCGGAAGAAGAACAGGAAAAATACGATCACGCAAATCTTGTAATTGCCACAACCTCCCGTGGGAACCTGAACATGACTTTCACTTCTGAAGATGAATGTTCCAGAGCCACCGCTCTGGTGAGGGAACTTTCAGGAAAATAAAAAAAAGCGGGCTTCCCGGAATGGAAAACCCGCAGATATATTTTATCAGGGCGGAGCTTTGCTTCAACGCCCTGGGAAAACGGGGAAACCCCGTTTCAATAGGATTAAATGGGCCCTTCGACCCTTCGACAAGCTCAGGGACCATTTGATAAAAAAAAGGACAGCAGAATTGCTGTCCTTGAAGGAGTGGATTGGAGTTGAACCAACCAATGACGGTTTTGCAGACCGATCCCTTACCGCTTGGGTACCACTCCGAAAATGTAGTCTTATCCTATATGAATATGAAATTAATGTCAACATTAAAGCCCTGCTTTATTAAAGATTTACTTTAGGCTTTTCGCATTGAGTTTTTTGAATTAATCCCCTACTCTAAAAATATGAAAAACAACTATACAAAACTACATCTTTTTAGATTTGTAAAACAGGTAATGCCCGTTTACGTATCTGTGGTTTTTATCAACATTATTTTTGTTAGTCTGGATATGATTTCTCCGCAGATCTCAAGATTACTGGTAGATGAAGTTATTATAGGGAACAATTATACACACCTTAATGTTCTGCTTCTTGGTATTCTTCTGATCGGGGTGGCCAGAGCTGTTCTGGGTTACACCAGAGAATTCAGCTGTGACTGGGGAGGAAGTAAAATCGGATGTGAAATCCGAAAAGACTTTTTCCAGAAACTCCAGGGTTTAAGTGCAAACTTTTTTGACCGCAACAATCCCGGAGAACTCATGGCCCGCGTAAAAGATGATGTTGGTAACATCTGGGGACTTTTTACTTACATAGGAATGCTCCTTTGTGAAGTAGCTGTCCATATTACTTTTGTCCTGTTCTGCATGTTCCGCATGAACTGGAAGCTTTCACTGATTCCTGCCCTTTCCATGGTTGTATGCTTTTTTATTGCACTGACAATGGAAAAGAAACTGGGACCTCTCTGGGGTCAGATTGGTGAAGAAAACCAGCTTCTGAACAATACGGCACAGGAAAATCTGAACGGTGTCAGAACTGTAAAATCCTTTGGAAAGGAAGACTTTGAAATCCAGAAGTTTACAGAACGGAACGAAAAGTTCTTCAGTCTGAACTTTGAGACTTCGAAAGTCTTTGTAAGGTATCACCCAATCCTGCAGATTTTCAAACATCTGATTCCGATAGCAGTCCTCCTTACCGGTGGACTTATGACAATCAGAGACAAACTGACACCAGGTGAATTGACTGCCTTCGTTCAGTATTCAATGAACGTTGTATGGCCAATCGAAATGTTCGGCTGGCTTACAAGCGGATTCAGTCAGGCAAAGGCCAGCATCAAACGAATCGACAAAATCTACAGCGAAGTACCTGCCATTACCGACAGCGAAAACGCACAGGATTTCGCGGAAACAGAAATCAAAGGAAACGTGAAGTTTGACAAGGTTTTCTTTGCTTCAGAAAACGGAACTGAAATTCTTAAGGACATTTCATTTGAGCTTGGCAACGGCCAGACACTTGGAATCATGGGAGACACAGGAAGCGGAAAGACTACCATAATCAATCTGCTTACACGAATGTACGACGTAACAGGAGGATCAATAACAATAGACGGACGTGACATTCGAAACATTCCTGTTTCAACTCTCAGAAAGAACATTGCTGTAGTCATGCAGGATGTATTCCTGTTCTCTGAAAGCATTGACGGAAATATCCGCCTGGGACAGAAAGGAGTTCTTTCAGATGAAGCCGTAGCTAAAGCCATGGCAGATTCCTGCAGCCGTGAATTTGTTACAAAACTGGAACACGGACAGGAAACTGTAATCGGTGAACGTGGTGTCGGCTTAAGCGGCGGACAGAAACAGCGCCTTACAATGGCCCGTGCCATGAGCCGCGGAACTCCGGTTCTTGTATTTGACGATTCCACTTCGGCCCTGGACGCAGAAACAGAAAAACAGATCCAGAAAACTCTGGACGGAATGAAGGGCATGACAAAGATTATCATTGCCCACCGTATCAGCTCCGTAAAGAATGCTGACAAAATCATCGTTCTTGAAAACGGAAAAATTGCGGAAAGCGGAACCCATGAACAGCTTCTGGCTGAAGACGGGCTCTACGCTGAAACTTTCAGAACGCAATACGGAAACTCGAGGAACTAAATGAACGCTTACAACCAGGATGAGACAATAAAAGAAGTTTCCAAACTGAAGACCATAACACGTCTGCTTTCATACCTTGGAAAGTACAAATCCAAAATCGTATTTGTTTTCTTTCTTATGGCAGTTGGAACTTCGGTAGCTCTGATTAATCCTTTGTTTATGGAAAAAGCCGTGGACGTCTACATTGCGAACAAAGACGTTCCGGGCTTTATCCGGCTTATTATAATTGCAGTTTGTGCCAATCTGATAATGATTGGTGCAATCAAAATCCGTATGCTTGTAATGAGCAGACTGACTAACCGCGTAATTGCAGAAATCAGGCAGGGACTTTACGAGCATATCCAGAAACTGGACCTGGCATTTTTTGATTCGCGTCCAAGCGGAAAGATTCTGGCCCGTATTACCGGAGACGTAAACTCTCTCAAGGACGTTCTTGAAAATGCCATTACCAGCCTTATTCCGAACCTGATTACCGTAATCGCTGTCGCCGTGATTATGATATCAAAGAACCCGAAGCTTGCACTGGCATCTCTTTTCGGACTTCCTGTTCTGATTTTCGGTGTTGGCGGAATTTCAAAGAAGGCTCATAAATACTGGCAGCTCAATTCAAAAAAGAGTTCGAATCTGAGTGCCTTTATCAGCGAAGGTCTTTCCGGAATCAAAGTTATCCAGAGCTTCGCAGCCGAAGAAGAAACCGACAGCACTTTCAGACAGCTTGTAAAAGAAGACCGTGACAGCTTCATGAAGGCCGTTACCTGGGCAGATGCTAACTTTGCCATAATTGATTTTTCATGGGGACTGTGTACCTTTGCAATGTACTTCATAGGTATAAAAGTTCTTGGAGTGGAAAATGTATCTGTAGGTATTTTCCTGGCCTTTGGAACTTACATCGGAATGTTCTGGCAGCCGATCCAGGCTTTGAGCCAGTTCTACAACCAGATTATCACCAGCCTGGCAAAAGCTGAACGTATCTTTGAAATTCTGGATACAGAGCCGGCAATTACTGACAGCAGTGATGCTGAAGACATTGGAGAGATAGAAGGACGCGTTGAATTCCGGAATGTTACTTTCGGTTACGGAAAAAGCGGAAACCCAAACAACCCGAACAATATTCTTGAGGAAGACTCACAGATTATAAATGTTCTTGAAAACGTAAGCTTTGACGTAAAACCGGGAGAAACAATTGCTCTTGTAGGACCTACAGGCGCCGGAAAATCAACGATCGTAAACCTGATTTCCCGATTCTATGACATTCAGGCAGGTCAGATTCTTCTGGACGGAAAGGAAATCAGAAGCATCAGCCTTTCTTCACTCAGAAAGAACATGGGGATCATGACTCAGGACAACTACATTTTTTCGGGCACCATCCGCTCAAACATTATGTATGGAAACCTGAACGCAACAGAGGAAGAAATGCTGGCAGCAAGCAAAGCTGTTCATGCTCATGACTTCATCATGAACCTGAAAGACGGCTACGACACAAAACTCACTGCCCGCGGCGGTGAACTGAGTAACGGGCAGCGTCAGCTCATTGCTTTTGCCCGTACCATGCTGTCGCAGCCAAAGATTCTGATTCTTGATGAAGCTACTTCCAGCATCGATACAAAAACCGAAAAACTTGTTCAGCAGGGAATTTCGGAAATGCTTAAAGGAAGAACAAGCTTCGTAATTGCACACCGCCTTTCAACAATTGCCAATGCTGACCGCATCTTTGTTGTAGACAGAAAAGGAATTGTTGAAAGCGGAACCCCTGCAGAACTTTACGAAAAAGGCGGTGCTTACCGCCAGCTTCTTGAAGCTTCAAAGGAATAAGCCTTCCGTGTTTCTATTTGCCGAAACATAAAGACTGTGATATAATGAGAGAATCATTTGAGCAACGTGTTTTGTTCATGTGATTCTCTGGAGAGTCTTCACAAAGCCTTGTGAAGCGCCGAAGGGTTAATGCGATTACCGCAAATATCTCAGGCAAAAAGGACAGAAGAAAAAACAAAACTGTTCTGACACAATACTTTTCAGAGAGCCGGTAAGTTTCGTTTCTCAATGCCGAGAAACACAAAGGAATAAGCCCGGCTCTTATTTTTTTTAAACCCAAAGAGGAAAAAACGTATGTTTGAATCAATCCTTGGAACAATTGATGACATTGTTTGGGGAATCCCTACAATCGTTCTTATCCTGGCAACAGGTCTTATCCTGACAATTGCCGCTCGCGGAATCCAGTTCTCAAAGCTGGGACGCGCTTTCAAATCAATCTTCAAGAAAAATGAAGGTGAAGGTGAACTTTCAGGTTTCGCTGCTCTCTGTACAGCCCTGTCTGCAACAATCGGTACTGGTAACATCGTCGGTGTTGCAACAGCTATTGCTGCCGGTGGACCTGGTGCTCTTTTCTGGATGTGGCTTGCTGCTATCCTTGGTACAGCAACAAAATATGCAGAATGTATGCTGGCTATCAAATACCGCGAAGTAAAAGATGACGGTTCAGTTCTTGGTGGACCTTTCTACACAATCGAAAAAGGTATGGGGCCAAAATGGAAGTGGCTCGCTGTTCTCTTCGCTCTCTTCGGAGCCCTCGCCGGTCTTATGGGTATCGGTACAATGACACAGATCAACGGTATCACATCAGCTGCTAACACAGCATTCGATCCAAACAACGCTCACATTGCATTCTCTATTGCAGGTGCTGATTACACATGGGCAACAGTTGTTTCTGGTATCATCGTAACAGTATGTGTTGCTCTGGTTGTTCTTGGTGGTCTTAAACGTATTTCTAAAGTTGCAGAAAAAGTTGTTCCTGCAATGGCTGTTATCTACGTATTCCTTGGTCTTTCAATCATCATCATGAATGCTACAAAGATCCCAGCTGCTTTTGCACTTATCTTCAAAGGCGCTTTCGGATTCCAGGCTATCGCCGGTGGTGCTGCTGGTTTCGTTATGAAGCAGGTTACAGATGCAATGCAGAAAGGTATTGCACGTGGTATCTTCTCTAACGAAGCTGGTCTCGGTTCTGCACCAATTGCTGCAGCTCCAGTAAAAACAGACGAACCTGTAGAACAGGGTCTCGTAAACATGACTGGTACAGTTATTGATACACTCATCATCTGTACAATGACAGGTCTTGCTATCGTAATCGGTGGTATGGACAATGGTCTCTGGTCAAATCCTGAAGGACTTAAGGGTGTTGCTCTTACAGCTTACTCTTTCAACAAAGTTCTTGGTGGTGACGGTCGTTCAGTTCAGTTCCTGCTTATGCTTTGTCTGGCATTCTTTGCTTTCACAACAATCCTTGGTTGGGACTACTACTCAGAAAAATGTCTTGAATACCTTTCAAAAGGAAACATGAAAGTTGTTAAGGGATTCCGCTGGCTCTACATCGTAGCAGTTGCAATCGGACCTTACTTCACAGTTAATGCTGTATTCACAATCGCTGATATCTTCAACGGTCTTATGGCAATTCCTAACTGTGTTTCACTCATCGTTCTTTCAGGTGTTGTAAGCAAGATGACAAAAGACTACTTCAACAGAGTTCCAAAACTCCAGTAGTTTTTATCAGGCCGGGTTTCAGGTCTAATAAAAAAAGGGCGGCACTTCTTTCTGCCGTCCTTTTCTTTTTTAAAGTGTTTCCATGAACTTCCGGAATGCATTCTTTCCGGCTTCGTCCCGCTTGAACACTCCCGCATCTTCAAGAACCCGTACAAAAACTTTTCCGGTCTCCTGGCGGAGAATCTCGTCTACATTCTGGTCTGTAATCATCCTGTAGTTTTTACTGAATTCCTTTACCCAAGGAGCATGCTTTGCAAGAACCGGGTCAGTTTCCAGATCTTTTCCGCTAACCATAGCTTTTCCAAGATCTGCCAGTTCCTGTTTAAGGCGGGCCGGAAGAATTGCCAGCCCCAGCACTTCTATAAGTCCGATGTTTTCCTTCTTGATATGGTGAAGATCGGCATGAGGATGGAAAACTCCAAGCGGATGTTCTTCCGTTGTAATGTTATTTCTGAGTACCAGATCCAGCTCAAAAAGTTTTCCGTTCATTCTGGCAATCGGCGTAATTGTATTGTGCTTCTCCCCTTCGGTTTCGGCATAAATGAAAACTTCTTCGTCAGAATATGAACGCCAGGCTTCAAGAATCTTTTCTGCAAGAGCGATCACTTTTTCGGGCTTCTTTCCGCTAAGCCTGATTACGCTCATCGGCCACTTTACGATTCCACAGGAAACTTCCCCGAATCCCTTAATTCTGAAAGATTCTTCCACCGGAGCCTCAGCCATGGCAAAGGTATAGTTTCCGCCCTGAAAATGATTGTGAGTAAGAATTGAACCGCCAACAATCGGAAGGTCAGCATTGCTTCCAACCGTATAATGAGGGAACTGACTTACAAAATCATAGAGTGCCCTGAAAGTTCCTCCGTTTATTTTCATCGGCGTATGTTCATAACTGAAAACAATACAGTGTTCGTTGTAATAAACGTATGGTGAATACTGAAGCCCCCACTGCTTACGGTCAAGAACAACTGGAATGATTCTGTGATTCTGCCTTGCCGCATGATTCACACGGCCCGCATAGCCTTCGTTTTCTTTGCACAGAAGACATTCAGGATATCCGCCATGCGGTGCATTCAGAGCTGCCGCAATTGCCTTCGGATCTTTTTCGGGCTTTGAAAGGTTGATTGTAATATCAAGACATCCGTATTCAGTTTCTGCCTTCCACTTTACGTCTTTTGAAACTCTGTAGCGTCTTATGTAGTCTGTGTCCTGGCTGAATCTGTAATACCAGTCAGTGGCCTCTTTTGGAGAGATGTCGTATTTTTCTCCGAACCGTTTCTGAATTTCCGAAGGACGGGCCACAAGACAGCCCATAATCTTTGTATCAAAAAGATCCCGGTAAACTACGCTGTTATTTTCAAGGAGTCCTTTTTCTGCAGCATAGTCCAGCATGTTCTTCAGAATATCTTCAAGTTCTGAAACTTCGCTCTGGGGAATTATTTCTGCCTGAGCGCTGGTTTCAAAACCATCCAGACCGAAAAGTTCAAGAAGTCTGTTCTGTGTATAGATAATGTCGTCGTTTTCAATGAGCCCGGTATTCAGGGCATAACCTGTTAAACGATTGATTTCAGTATAGATACTCATAATAAAATGATAGTCCAACTATCATAAAAAGTCAAAAGAAAACGGGACGTGCTTACATCCCGTTTAGAACTGATTATTTTCCCATTTCTTTAATGGCTGCAGTTACAAGAACTTTGAACTGCTTTGCCACACGGTTTGCAGTTTCCTTTACTTCTTCATGAGAAAGAGGAGTATTGCTCATTCCACAGGCCATGTTTGTAATGCATGAAATGGCACAGACTTTCATACCCATGTGATTTGCCGCAACAGCTTCACAGACAGTACTCATTCCAACTGCATCGGCACCCAGAGTTCTGCACATGCGGATTTCCTGAGGTGTTTCATAAGCAGGGCCGGTAAGCTGGATGTATACACCTTCTTTCATGTGGATTCCCTGTTCAACTGCGCAGGCCACAATTTTGTCCCGCAGGTCCTTCTTGTAAACTTCACTCATATCCGGGAAACGAGGGCCAAGTTCGTCGCCTTCAAGCCCGATGAGAGGTGAAGGAACAAAGCTTGAAATATGATCGGTAATGAGCATGAAATCGCCCGGGCGGAAGTTGAAGTTTGCACCGCCAGCTGCGTTTGTCATGAACAGAATTTCAGCGCCCATCATTTTCATAAGGCGGACAGGAAGAACAACATCGCTCATCGGGTAACCTTCATAATAATGAACGCGCCCCTGCATAATAACAACAGGAACTCCTTCTACATGACCGAACACAAAACGTCCTTTGTGTCCTGGAACGGTAGAAACCGGGAACCCTTCAATATCGTGATAATCCAGGGCTGCCTCAATATTGATTCCGTCGGCATAGTCTCCCAGCCCGGAACCCAGAATAAGGGCTACCTTTGGCTTGAAAGGAATTTTGTCCTTGATACTTTCATAACAACTGTTAAGTTTTTCCACCACTTTACTCATATAGACTCCTTAAAACGTACAGTTTTATTTTTAATCTCAGAAACCTAACCACAGGTCTCGGAAAGGGCTTTTAAGAAACGTTCTCCCGTCATTTGCTAGGAAGACCGGGAACGCTAGCTAGCGTCGCTAAGTTGCAGCTCGGCAAAGCAACTATTGACCCGAGCTGCAGACTTTCCCGGCTTCCTGAAATGACTCGCGAACGTTTCTTCCGGTAGCTGCAGAGACCAGTCGTGAGTTTTTTTCCCTTTGAATAAAACGTACGTTTTTATCTGATAGTTTATGCAGCCCGAAATGAATTACGCGTAGTTTTGGACAGACTGTACGTTGTATACCCCCCAAAAAAAAGCGCGAGGGAGCAAAACGTGCCGGCAGAAACATCTGAAGCCATGTTCGATAGTTTCCTATCGTGGCTTCACATGTAGCGAGCTAGCGAGCGGTTCTGCCGGCCGTTTTGCGACCGGGAGCTTTTTTTGAGAGTCGGCCCACACCTTTCATTCAGTATTGTAACTGAGGGTAATTCATTTCGTACGTTTATTATACCACATTTTCCGTAACTTTCTTTTTGCAAATTGTTTATTATTTGTGTATATTACTAGAGGTATTGGAGATATGAGTAAATTACAACAAAAGGAGATTTCTATGAAAAAATCTTTACTTATTCTTGCAGCTCTGTCTGTAATTGCTTTTGCCGGATGCAAAACTACAAAGGTACAGGTTCCAAGCGGAAAAGCTGTAACACGTATGGCAGGTGAATGGCTCATCCAGTCGCTTACAGGTTTTGATTCTGAAAGTTTACCTGAAGCCTACATGAACAACAGTCTGGTAGATGATATTGATGCCGGAAAGGTTCTTTCGGTAACAGGTTTCTCAGGAGTAAACCAGTTCTTCGGTTCAGTAAAAGTATCTGAAGGATTCCCAATGGGAGAATCTATGGGTTCTACAAAAATGATGGGAAGTCCTGAAGACATGGAATTCGAAGATACACTGATTCATCTTCTTGCTACTGCTGAAAATTGGGAAGTTTCAGGGTATACTCTTACAATCACAGACGGTACAACAACTGCTGTGTTCTATACAACCTATAGAGACGAAAAATAATCCCAACTCTGGTGCCAAAGGAAAACATAATGACACAGGAAAAACTGAAAGAACTTTTGAATGACATGAGTCTGGAAGAAAAAATCGGCCAGATGATGCAGGTTTCCGGACTTTTTTACGGAGACGATGCCGCCCTTACAACCGGTGGCCTTGAATACTTCACCGCTACCGAAGAAGAACTCTTCCGGGCCGGTTCCATCCTGAGTATCAGTGGTGCTGAAAAGCTTAAGAAGATTCAGGACCGCCTCATGGAAAAACAGGCTCACCACATTCCTCAGCTTTTCATGCTGGACATTATCAACGGATACGAAACTATCTTCCCTATTCCTCTGGCACAGGGAGCTTCGTTTAATCCTGACATGGCAGAAAAATGCGCCAGAGCGGCAGCCCGTGAAGGTGCCGCTGCCGGTGTTCATCTTACATTCAGTCCTATGGCTGACCTGTGCCGCGACGCCCGCTGGGGCCGTGTAATGGAAAGCACAGGCGAAGATCCTTTCCTGAACGGAAAGATGAACGCTGCCATGGTTCGCGGGTATCAGGGAAAAGACATTAAAGATAAAGGCCAGCTTGCTTCCTGCGTAAAGCATTTTGCAGCTTACAGTGCACCGGAAGCCGGCCGCGATTACGATACAATTGAACTTTCAGAACGCACACTGCGCCAGAGTTATCTTCCGGCCTACAAGGAATGCATTGATCAGAACGCCAAGATGGTTATGGCTGCATTCAACACCATGAACCATATTCCGTGTCATGCAAACAAATGGCTCATGAAAGACATTCTGCGCGGTGAAATGGGCTTCAAAGGAACTGTAATTGCAGACTATGGTGCCATTAATCATCTTCCTACACACGGAATTGCAAAAGACCAGAAGGAAGCAACTGAACTTGGTGTAAAAGCGGGAATCGACATCGACATGATGAGCCTGTGCTATATAAGAAACATCAAGACACTCATAGATGAAGGCAAGCTTACAGAACAGCAGGTTGATGAATCGGTATGGAATATCCTTTCGCTGAAAAATGACCTTGGGCTTTTTGAAAACCCATATAAAGATGCTGATCCTGAAGAACAGAAAAGACTCTGCTTGTGCGATGAACACCGTGCTCTTGCAAGAAAAGCTGCAGCAGAAAGCTTTATCCTCCTGAAGAACGAAAACAGCGTACTTCCTCTGGATCCTTCCCAAAAACAGAAGATTGCATTCATTGGTCCTATGGCAAAAAGCCACGAGGTTTTCGGTTCCTGGTCATTCCCTACTGACATCTCAAAGATGGTTTCCATTGAAGAAGGAATTTCTGCTTTCTCAAAAGATCATCCTGTTTCTGCATGCTTTGCAGAAGGAAGCCAGTTCCTTGGCCACGACTTCAGATTCAAGAACGGCGTTCGCTTTAAGTACGATGCCGGAAAGAAAAAGCCGCTCCTTAAAGAAGCTGTAAAGGCGGCAAAAAAAGCCGACACAGTTGTTATGTGTATTGGTGAACACCAGCAGATGTCGGGCGAAGCCGCCAGCCGTACCCAGCTTGTAATTCCACCGGAACAGATGGATCTGTTCCGTGAAGTTGCCAAGGTCAACAGGAACATCATTACCCTGGTATTTGCAGGACGTCCTCTGGAACTGGAAGAAGTCTCAAAGCTTTCAAAAGCGGTAATGTACGTCTGGTGGCCGGGCTGTGAAGCGGGCAATGCAGTTTCTGACGTTCTTTTTGGAACACAGGAGCCTGGAGGACGCGTTCCAATGAGCTTCCCGTACAGAACAGGCCAGGAACCATGTTATTACAACCGTTTCAGAACAGGCCATCCGAATAACGGAACTCTGGAACAGAGCTTTGTAATGGGTTACATCGATCAGATTGACCGCATGCTGTATCCGTTCGGATACGGGCTCACATATACAAGCTTTGAGTACAGCCCTGTAAACTTAAGCTGCCAGAAACTTACAAAAGACTCAGTCATTACAGCAAGCGTTACAGTAAAAAACACAGGAAGCCGTGCAGGAACAGAAACCGTGCAGATGTACATTTCCGACTGTTATGGAAGCGTTATCCGCCCGGTAAAAGAACTTAAAGGCTTCTGCAAAGTGACTCTGCAGTCTGGAGAAAGCCGCGACGTAAACTTTGAGATTTCCGACGAACTGCTCCGTTTCTGGAACATAAACATGGAATACACAAGCGAACCGGGAGCCTTCCAGATCTTCATAGGACCTGACAGCAACACCGAAAACGCTGCCGGTTTTGAACTTCTGTAGAAAGAGGAAGATAAATAAAACAGCCCGCCAGAAAATCAGGCGGGCTGTTTCTTTTTAGTAGCAAGCCTTACGGCTTGCTATAGAACTATGCGTTCAGGCGAGCTTCGATATCGTCGAGGATTGCTGAAAGTTCCTTTGGAAGGTGTGAACCGAATTTTGTGTAGTGGTTTTCACGTACATCTTTAAGTTCTTTCTTCCATCCTTCAACGTCAACCTTGAGGATTTCTGGAAGTGTCTTCTTGTAGTAGTCTGCGAGACCGTCTGTATTGATTGCACCTTCTTTTGGCATGTATCCGATTGGTGTTTCAACACAGTTGTCTTTTCCGTCACAGCGGTCGAAGATCCAAGCGAGAACACGTGAGTTGTCACCGTATCCTGGCCACATGAATCCACCTGGAAGGTCAGCATTGTTTTCGTCCTTGCGGAACCAGTTAACGTAGAAGATCTTAGGAAGTTTGTCCTGATCTTTTGCAGAAGCACCTACGTTTACCCAGTGCTGGAAGTAGTCACCCATGTTGTATCCACAGAATGGAAGAATAGCGAATGGGTCACGGCGGATCTTACCAACTTCGTCTGCATTGATTGTAGAAGCAGCTGTGATTTCTGAACCTACGATAGAACCGAGGAATACACCGTGGTTCCAGTTGCGGCTCTGGTGTACGAGAGGTACAGTTGATGGACGGCGTCCACCGAAGAGGATAGCACTGATAGGTACACCTTTTGGATCTTCCCATTCTTTTGCGATACATGGACACTGTCCAGCTGGTGCTGTGAAGCGTGCGTTTGGATGTGCCATTTCTTCTCCCTTAGGAGCTTTGTCTTTTGGAAGAGCGTCGCGTGTGTTTCCTTTCCAGTCAACCAGTTTACCAGTTGCAGGGTATCCGATTCCTTCCCACCAAACGTCTCCGTCTTCTGTAAGAGCACAGTTTGTGTAAATTGTGTTCTTTTCTGCAGAGATAAGAGCGTTTTTGTTAGATTCAGCAGATGTTCCTGGAGCAACTCCGAAGAATCCTGCTTCTGGGTTGATAGCGTAAAGACGTCCATCATCACCGAATTTCATCCAAGCGATGTCATCACCGATTGTTTCAACTTTCCAACCAGGAATTGTTGGGATAAGCATAGCCAGGTTTGTTTTTCCACATGCTGATGGGAAAGCACCTGTAACGTATTTAACTTCACCCTGTGGGTTTGTGAGCTTAAGGATAAGCATGTGTTCTGCGAGCCAGCCTTCTTTGCGAGCAAGCACTGTAGCAATACGGAGAGCGAAACATTTCTTTCCGAGGAGAGCGTTTCCGCCGTATCCTGAACCGTAAGACCAGATGAGTCCTTCATCAGGGAACTGAGAAATGTATTTGTGTTCAACGTCTGCACAAGGCCAGATTCCGTTGTCTTTTTCACCGTTGTTCAGTGGTTTACCAACTGAGTGGAGACATGGAACGAATTCACCGTCTGTTCCCAGGAGGTCCAGAACTTTTGTACCTGCACGTGTCATGATGTCCATGTTCAGTACAACGTATTCTGAGTC
>JAZLIM010000124.1:0-4573 GCA_045617385.1 Treponema sp. | reverse complement strand
CAAAAGGCACCATTGGAAATCTGTCTTCTGCCACAACCATGAAAAGTGAAACTGAAAGAAGAACAATCACTTTTGCAGAATCGCGGATATGAATCTTTTTCCAGAAAATGTTCAGGATTATTCCCAAAAGGAAACCAACGGCAATTCCTGTAACAATGGAAACAGGAACTCCCGCAAGCTTCCAGAAAGAAACTCCTTCCCCTTTTGCAAGAGAAGTAAAAGTTGCAAACATTACGATAACAAAAACATCGTCAACGCTTGCGCCGGCAAGAATCATCTGGGGAATACCCTTCCCCGTTCCCCGCCTTTCATCGATGCACCTGATCATCTTCGGAACCACAACGGCCGGAGAAACCGCGGCAACAACCGCGCCCATAATTGCGGCATCCAGGCGCGAAATACCAAGAATAAACGGAGCCACAATGACCATGCCGATCATTTCAAGAGTTGCCGGAAGGAAGCACATAAGAAATGCAGATCGTCCGTTTTTTTTCAGATCGGAAAGATCTAGCTTGAGTCCGGCCCTGAGCAGAATAATAATCAGTGCAATCTTTCTGAGCTGGATTGAAATGTTCAGAATTGAATCATCAAGGAGATTCAGAACGTAAGGGCCAAGAACAATTCCTGCAAGAATCATTCCGAAAAGTGACGGAAAACGGATTTTTTTACACAGGAAACCTGCGAACATTCCGCACACTAAAATCAGGGCAACACTCAGCAACATATAGACCTCAAAAAAAAAAGTCCTGAAAACATAAAGTTTCAGGACTTATATGGAGAATAGGGGATTTGAACCCCTGACACCCGGCTTGCAAAGCCGGTGCTCTAGCCAACTGAGCTAATTCCCCGTCAGTTGGCTTACTTTATAACATTATAGAAACAAAATCAACTACTTTCGCTTATAAGCTTTTACCCAGTCTACAAGAAAGTAAGAAGGCAGCTGTTCGTCTACTACAGGTCCGTTCCACTTTCCGAATTCAGAAGTAACCTTGATATAGTGTGGAGTTACAGCCGGTCCGCCGTATTCAGAAACCTTTCCCTTCCAGTATGGAGTTTCTGAATCGTCAAGAAAGGCTACGTAATAGTCCTCTCCCCAGAAGAAAGTACAGGTGTGCCACTGGTCGTAGAAATCATCTGTAATAGGTGCCTTGGCGCCCTTTGATCTGTGTTCCTTTCCGTATCCGTCCCAGTGAACGGCAGAGTTCAGATATTTCTGTCCGCGGTCGTTTGAAATGATTTCGAAAATATCGATTTCCCCGTCAGTTTCGGCAGTACCGTCAATTACCGGTTTTCCCGAATACATAAGCCAGAATGCCGACCAGACTCCGCTTTTCTTTTCAGCCTTGAATCTGATCTGGTAGGCTCCCCCAACCTGCTGGAACTTTGTTTTTGTTCTTACAGCTCCGCTTTCCAGATGTTCTTTTCCGCGGCGTGATTCAAGAACCAGATTTCCGTCTTTCAGGTAAACACAGTCATTCTCCCAGAATCCGCCATGGTCCTGACGCTGCCATTCCGGACAGCGTGACCACTTTCTCATATCCAGATCTTCACCGTCAAAATCATCTTCAAAAACTACTTCGTAGTCTGCAAGATCATAACTGTCACGGCTCACAGGTTCTTTTTCCATCTTTCCCATGGTACAAGCTCCAAAAGAAATCATTACTAAAATCAAACAGAATAAATATAAATTTCTCATGCTTATATTATTTCACACTTCCCGGGAATTTCATTTCATAATATTTCGAAAAACAATAATTTATTTGTCTGTCTTTTAATTTGTTCTGATTTCATGAACCTTCAGAACTTTTCCGTCAGAATCAACAAAGGCCATTTCGATTCTGTCTTTTCCGGTAAAGTTCAGGTCAAGGAAGCCGAAACTTGTGTTGTTGCACCAGAGAGAATAAGGCGACTTGTATTCCACAGGATCCAGTTTTCCACCCATTGCTCCGATTACAACGTAAGTTACACCGTCTTTTTCCAGAAGTTCCATAAGATGGTTGTGCCCGGCAAGAACCAGGTCTACCTTGTATTTTTCAAATACAGGACACAGCTTTTCCATGGCGTCTTCATTGTCGTACCACTTCATCTTGTAGTCAGGATCAATGTATCCGCTTGAAAGAGTAAAGGCATGGGACATAACCACAACCTTGTCTTCCTGTGGAATTGATTCAAGAGTTTCAATAAGCCAGTCCATCTGTTTTTTATCAAGTTCTTCAACACCCCAGAGCAGATCAAGAACGATGAAGTGTACGTTGTCATAATCCATTCTGTAATACAGAGGTGCATTCTTATCGCCGGCAAAAATAGTCTGGAAGATATTCGATGCAGCAATAAGTGCATCATGATTTCCCATGATTGAAAGGAACGGAGTTTCCTTAAGTCTCTGGTTGATTGCCTTAACCGGTTCTTCGTAACCGTCTTTTGTATCGCCCCAGTCACTCAGATCTCCAAGACAGAAAAAGGCATCATTCTTCAGAGTTTCTACGCGGTCAAGAATCTTCAGGCGTTCAGCACCGCTGGAATTTTCATTATTCCAGTGAGGGTCACTTGAAACGGCTACCTTGCTGATTGTTTTGATGTCGGCACTCCAGAACGGATTCTTAAGGCTTGTATAGTCGGGAGTCATACGGTTTCCGTTTGAGATGCAGTAAATCATAAGGCCTGCGGCAGCAATTACTGTAATGGAACTGAGAACAATATCGATTACAGAAATTACAATGCGCGGAATGCTGCTTTTTGAAACTCTTGCTGCAATAAGCACAACGATGAAAAGCATAGGACACAGCATCAGAAGAATTGAGAATGCTGTAGTAATCATTCCGATATCCGGGTGCCATACCAGAAGCCCCGGAACCCCAGGAACAGACTGGAACCAGAAAAGGAACACAGCTGCCATTACTGCGGCAAGAATCGAACAGATAAATGATGGAATAATCTTTTTTAACATTTCAGTTCTCCATTTAAGAGGATTGTATTTTTTTCACCGTTTCCGTATTCAACAACAATAGTAGGATTTCTTACTACCCCGTCCAGATGAATAAGGCTGTGTCCGTCGTTATCAAAATTCTCGCCGATTGCAAAATGGCAGGTTCTGAAAGCTTTTTCATCTTCAAGCATGTTTCCGGTAATTGTAGCAGCCGGGTTCAGCCCTATTCCCAGTTCCCCGATGTTACGGGCGTTTTTCCTGTAAACTTCGCCCATGCCTTCAGGAAGCTTTCCTTCTTTTTCGTAGGCAAGACTTCTCTTTTCTGCTTCGGTAATTGTATTCAGAAGGCGTTCTGCTTCTGCACCGCCCTGAATGTCTGTTATGAATCCGTCCTTCACTGTACAGGTAATAGGAGTATTCAGGATTGCGTCTCCGTCGTAGAAGGTCATGGAACCGTCATAAACGATCACCCCTTCGGTGCCCTTTGAGTCTCCTGCTGCAGGAGTTCCCGGAACAAGCGGACTTATAAAAACTTCACCGGCCGGAATATTTCCTCCGGTTCCCGGCTTAGAAAAATCACCGTCATCAGAAAGAAGAGTACGCCCCTTAACAGGAATCACCACATCTGTTCCTGCCGGTGCTGTAATATGAACGCTTACAGCGCCTTCAAAAATCTTTCCAAGTTTCTTGCAGCGGTTCTTCAGTTCCCCGTAATCAATACAGGCTGTGCGGTTCATCATGTCTTCGGTAATTCCCGGAGTCCATACAGAACGCATGGTTTTCTTTCCGTCCAGAAGGTAATCAAAAATATGAGTGAACTCCTGCCCGTCTTCAGTCTTGTATGGTTCAGCTGTAGCCTTTGGATCTTTTCCAAGCTTTATATTTGAAATGGAAAGTGCAACATCAGGGTTCGAAGCAATAGCTGCAAGAACAGTTTCTTCTGCATTATCAAAGGATGTCTTGTCATTCTGGAATATGAGAGTAGGCTTTGCGTTTACTTCGTTTGCGGCTGTAAAGAACCCCTGAGCAATTTCACTGGTAGCCGGATTGGCAATAATCAGAACTTTTTCGTCTTTTTTTACTTTAAGAACTTCCTGGATTACTGTGGCATAAGGTCCCAGTCCTCCAGAAATTTTCTTTTTCAATTCATTAATTTTCATAGCCCTTATTATACTATCAAAAGAAACATCTTTCCATTATACTTAATTTACTATTAAAAATTGGTAACACTATAAGGAGACAAAAATGGACCAGTTAAAAATTCTGCTGGCTAAAGGCCGCATCTACGAATCAGTTTACGAACTTTTGAATGACGTAGGTATTACAATCCATCTTCCTGACAGAACTTACTTTCCGACAACAAACCAGAAAGACCTGGCTTTCCAGGTAGTTAAACCACAGATTACAAGTGCACTCCTTGCTCAGAATAAAGCTGACGTTGGATTCAGCGGAAAAGACTGGGTTTACGAAAACGGAGTTCAGAATAAAGTTGTAGAAATCATGGATCTGGGATTCGATCCTGTACGCATTGTTGCTGCAGTTCCTGAAACAGTTGATTTTGATGCACTTCTTAAGAAGCCTGTAACAATCGCAACAGAATACCAGAACCTTTCAAAGAACTGGATCAAAGAAAAGAAAGTTGACGGA
>JAZLIM010000123.1:0-13819 GCA_045617385.1 Treponema sp. | reverse complement strand
AACTCTGACGAAGAATTCTTTCTTTACATCAGACTCTGGAACAATGCGGCAAACGTGATTCTCTGCGACAGAAACAATTTGATTCTTGATTCCATGTACCGCCGCCCTAACAAAGATGAAATGACCGGTGAGACTTTTCTGGAACCGGTTGCAGATGAAAGCAAATTCGAAATCAAAGATAAATGGCCTGTACGCCAGTTCCCGCTTAATGCTGACGGGGAAAATTCTCCGGATGAAAAGACATACAGATCATTCAACGAATTTATTGATGCCTACTACAGTGAACACGGCGCTTCCCTTTCACGCGAAGCCCTGCTTGAAAAAGCTGAAAAGTGGTACAACACAAATTTAAGCAAACGCGAAGCTGCCCTGCAGAACCTTGAAAACAAGCTTGCTTCTTTCCAGAATGCTGAGCAGATGAAACACTTCGGAGATCTGATTCTGGCTTACGGGCACATGATTGACGGTTCTTCACGTCATCTGGAATGTGAAGACTACGAAACCGGGAAGACCGTAAGCATCATGATTGACCCGAAACTCAGTGCCCATGAAAACGCCGAAAAATACTACACACAGTACAAGAAAGCAGTAAGCGGTTCTGAACAGCTGGAACACGACATAGACATTGCAAAACGGCAGATTGAAAAACTGAAGAAGCAGTACGAAGACATGCTTCACGAACAGAACCCTGTAAAGATTGAACAGATGCTGCGTCACGATTCAAAGCCCGTACAGCAGCAGAAGAAAACACACCCTGGACTGGACTACACGGTAAACGGCTGGTACATCCTTGTTGGACGTGACGCAAACGAAAATGATGAACTTCTGCGCCGTCATGTCCGAGGAGAAGACATGTGGCTCCACGTGCGCGACTTCCCTGGCGGATACGTTTTCATAAAGCACAGAAAAGACAAAACCATTCCGCTGGACATTCTTCTGGATGCGGCAAATCTTGCAGTTTATTATTCAAAGGCCCGCAATACAGGAAAAACAGATCTTTACTACACGAAAGTAAAATATCTGCGCCGTGCAAAGAACGGTCCAAAAGGACTTGTTCTTCCAACCCAGGAAAAGAATCTCTGCATTACTCCCGACAAGGAAAGACTTTCAAGACTTGATATGCTTCTGAACGGTTAGTGCCCGGGATACAGATCTACAGAAGACGGTATTTCCCGGCCCAGCCGCTGAAGACTTTTTGCCATCTCAGAATCGCTTCCTGTAGGCAGGTCCGTACGACCATAACCGTTATAGAAAAGAGTGTCGCCCGAAATCAGTTTATTTTCCTTTTCGTTGAAAAGACACAGACTGCCTGCGGTATGCCCCGGAGTAATCATCACCTTCCATCCGAAAAAATCATCCCCTTCATGAAGAAGAAGATCCGGCTTTGGCTGGTTCATTAAAGTTTCTGCAAGATCTTCCAGGTCCATTCCACGCAGACAGGTCTTGTTGACCACACCGTACCCAACCTCAGGCGCATCAATTGCCGAAGAAGCAATCTTTGATTCCGGGAATTTTTCTTTTATGGGGAGGATTCCGGCAATATGATCAAAATGACAGTGAGTTAAGAGGACTGCGGCACATTCCAGATGATTCTTTTCCAGATACAGAGTTATCTTGTTTTCATCGCCGGAAAACGCACAGGAAGCAGGATCCACCACAAAGACCCGTTTTTCGTCCACCGGAACGATATATGTATTTACTCTGAAAACACCTGTCTGAATACATTTGATTTCCATCTTCAGTCCTCCATAAAAAAAGCTGCAGAAAAGAACATCTTCCCTGCAGCATTGTTTTCAATTTTTAATCTGCAATATTCAATTGCAGATTACGGTTTTAGTTTCCGAATGGTTCGTTGTTTGCAGCTTTTTCTGCAGCTGCATAAGCGGCTGCGTCTTCTGCTGACATTGCATCTTCTGCTTTTGCTTCAGCATTTTCAGAAACTGCAGCTTCGTCTGCACCTTCACCCTTCTGGCGTGAAAGATTAACTACGAGCTTGCGTCCGCGGTATTCATAGTCATTGAGGGCTGCGATTGCCTTTTCTGTATCTTCTGTAAAAAGCTGAACGAAAGAATAATTTGCAAGAACCTTGATGTTACCGATTCTTTCGCGGTCGAGTCCGCCTACATTGATAAGAAGGCTGACCAGGTCTCTTGGGAATACACGGCGGTTACGTCCGATGCTGATGAAGATTGTAGTTGCCTGATCTTCTGGAATTTCTACGCGTGGACGTGGCTGGCGTTCTTCTGCGCTGGCCGGAGTTTCCTCAACTTCCTGACGTTTTGCTGCTTTTTTATTTTCTTCACGTGGATTTTCACGTGCTTCATTCTTCTTGTTGCGTTTGTTTTCAAAGCGGTTTCCGCGGTAAGAGTGATCATGTTTAAGGGCTTCACGGATAAGATAAGCTACCACGTACTTTCTGAGAGTCAGCGGAACGTTCTTTTTGAAAAGTTTATTCAGTTCTGCCAGTGAATCCACATCATAATCTGCTCTTACATTTTCTACTGCATTTTCAAGGAAAGCAGCTGTGTGATCTGGATTAACTTCATAAGTTCTCTTGTTGTTGTACATAAAAAATTTACCTCTTAAAAGTCTGTTTAAATTTTTAATAAAAATCCGAAATCAATCTGAACAAAACCTGTTCTTATTAACAAAGGTTTTATGGTTTCGGGAATAATAATGTTCGGCATTACAAGCCATTTTTCTTCGTCGGACTTCATGGAAGAAACACACATTGAAAGTAATTCTGTTCCTATGCCAAGTCCCCGAAAACGCTCGGAAACAAAAAAATTTGTTACTAAAATGACATTTTTCCGATCGTCACAAACGGGTTTAACCAGTATGCAGCCGGCAAAATCATCAGACAGTGAATGACATACAAAACCGCTCTGTTCGTTTTTACAGTCTTCCTCAAAGCGTTTCTGCCACATGTTCTGAAAAGCTGAAGTTACATCAGCCGGCATTTCATTGTTACTTCCGTCTAAAATTGCGTTTATATTCTGTCTGATTTCACCATTGAATCTCTGATCGTATTTTTCGAAAGAGAAATCGTCATGAACCAGCATATCATCTGATTCCGGTATCTGATCCAGAGTTTCTAGTCCCCAGACTTCACGCAGTGAATTGTACCATTCCGAAATGAACTCAAGCAGTTTTCTGTTTTTGTATCTGTGCCAGAGTTTGTCGGCTTCCTGGTACGATTTTAAAACGTTTCTGAAATTTCTGAACACCCCTCTTCCGGAATGAAGCACTTCCATAAGTTCATCATGAACCAGAGGAGAACGGAGACTTTCTGCAAAATCTTTTCGCAGACGGAACCCGTTTTCCGAAGTCCATTCCGGTATGCTGTAATATTTTTCTTCGTCAGCCTGGATACTGCCCGCTTCCACAAGTTCACCCTTTTCAGCATCAATCACAAAGGACTGTTCCTGATTTTCCAGGGCGTTGAGCAGATCAGTTTTCAGGCTGTCGGAAAGATCAAATGTCATAAAGAATAGAGCCGTTTATTCCGGCAGTTCTGTACGGTTAGCCACCACTTTGCTGATAAGTCCGTATTTAACGGCTTCTTCAGAATCAAGCCAGTAGTCGCGGTCAGTATCTTTTGCAACCTGATCGATTGGAGTTCCTGTTTCGTCGGCAATGATTTTGTTAAGCTTTGCACGAGTCTTTTCCAGTTCTTTTGCGTGGATTTCGATATCTGTTGCAACACCGCGCATTCCGCTCATCGGCTGATGGATAAGGTAACGGCTGTTTGGAAGCCCGACACGCATATTCTTTGGAACAGCAAGAAGAACCAGAGTAGCTGCAGAAGCAATAAGTCCCATTCCTACAAGAACAACCGGTGATTTAATGAAACGGATTGTATCAAAGATTGCGAATCCGGCATCAACGTCACCGCCAGGTGAATCAATGTACATGTAGATTGTCTTGTCAGCATCATCAGCTTCAAGAACCAGAAGCTGGCGTACGATTTTTTCTGCAAGGTCTTTATTGATTTCGCCGGAAAGAATGATCTGGCGTGTTTTCATGAATTTTTCTGTAAGAGGATCAGGCATTTCTGGAGCTTTTGCTTTCTGTTCTTCTTCTTCATCAAAATAAATTGGTTTCATCATGTCTCCATAAAAAAACGTAAAAAATACAGGCTGAGAGCCTTAACTTAAATATACTGAAAATTTCTGCTGTTTTCAACGTTCATACTTTTTTTGGGTGATTTTGTCACTTTTTTTCATTCCGGGCAAATATAAGGGTGTAAAAAAAGGAGCAGATACATGAAAAAAGTACTTTTTATCCTGCTTGCGGCCGCATTTCTTGCCGGCTGCAGTAAGGAAACTGAAAATCTGCCTGATTTTTCAGGCTTTGAGGACCTGGAATTCCCAAAAAGAGAGCGGAAAGAACCAGAAGAACCTGATAATTCTGAGCTCGAAGAGGAATCCCCGGCTGAACCGACTGACGAAACCACACCGGAAGAAAGCCCTGATATTCCGGAGGAAGAAACTCCCCTTGAGGAAAGTGCCCCGGAAGCTCCGGCGGAAGAAGCCGAAGACTATGATCCGGAGGAAACGGAAGAAGATATTACGGAACCAGAAATGGAAGAGCCGGAAGAAAATGAAGAACCTCTTCCGGTTCAGGAAGAAAGTCCGGCCGCCCCGGAGGACGAAACACCCCCGGAAGAAGGCCCTGTAGCCCGGGAAGAAGAAACCACACCGGAGGAAGAGCCTGACCTTGAGGAAAGTACCCCGGAAGCTCCCGCGGAAGAACCCGTGCCGGAAGAGAACACCCCGGCCGCCCCGGAGGACGAAACCATACCCGAAGAAAGCCCTGACATTCCGGAGGACGAAACCGCCCCGGAAGAAAGCCCGATTATTCAGGAGGAAGAGCCTGATATCCTTCCGGGCTTCCTCCTCTTTTCAGACGGTACTGCCGGCCCCGGCCCGATGGAGGAAAAAACTCCCGCAGGCGTTGTTTTTGAAGCAGAAAACGGAACCCGTTATGCCGTAGGACTTTCCAAAAGTGCCACCCGAAAAGCCTGGGCCACAAAAACTTCAGGCGGTCAGGAACTTTCCTCCTTTTCTATGAAAATCAGTGAAATCACAACAGAATCCGGAGACAGAGACGGAAGCGACAATCTGGAAACGCTTCTGAAGTACTGCCCGGAAGCAGACTCAAAAGTTTTTCCCGTTTTTGACTGGGCAGAAAACTATGACTCAAAAAACACCCTCGGAATCTTTTCTGAAGGCTGGTACATTCCTACCGTGTATGAAACGGAAATCCTTCTGGAAAACCGTATATATATTGAAGAAACACTGAATTCTATGGGACTCAGCCTGTTTTCTTCGGAAAAACCGCTTTATATCTGGACTTCAAACACCTCCGAAAAGTTTCCGGAAAAAGCCTGGAGATGTGACCTTGTTTCGGGCACTTTTTCTCTGTACGGAAAAGGCTCATCCTCAGTAAATTTCGGACTTGTCATAAGAAAGCTGTGAGTTTTGTACACTTTTTGGGTGATTTTATCCATGTATTTTGGGTTTTTATGACTTATACTTGATTATGAGGAGATTTTACTGATGACAATTTATGTTGATGTAAACGCAAAACGTGCCGGGCACGGAACAAAAGAAAGCCCGTTCAAAAGAATCAATGATGCAGCTCAGGTTGCAAAGCCGGGAGATGAAGTTATCGTTGCCCCGGGAATTTACCGCGAATATGTAAATCCAAAGAATGCTGGTACAGAAAATGCCCGCATTACTTACAGAAGTGAAAAACCTCTTGGTGCCGTAATTACAGGTGCAGAACCGGTTAAGAACTGGAAGCCCCTTGACGGTGCAAAGAACGTCTGGGTTGCCCGTATTTCAAACGGAATCTTCGGAGACTACAACCCTTACACTACTCTCGTTGCCGGTGACTGGTTCATCGCATTCTACATTGCCCACACTGGCGATGTATTCCTTAACGACAAATCACTTTATGAAGTAACTTCCCTTGATGGTGTAAAGAACCCTGTAGTTTACGAAAAATCATGGGATCCTGATTTTACACTCTACACCTGGTATGCAGAACAGGATGAAAAAGCAAACGAAACAGTAATCTATGCAAACTTCCAGGGAAAAGATCCTAACAAGGAAAACGTAGAAATTACAGTACGCGAAAACTGTTTCTACCCTAGCGAAGAAGGAAAAGGCTACATTACCCTTTCCGGTTTCAATGTAACAAAAGCCGCTACACAGTGGGCTCCACCAACAGCTTACCAGGAAGGAATGATCGGTCCACACTGGTCAAAAGGCTGGATTATTGAAGACTGTGAAGTAAGTCATTCAAAGTGCTCTGGAATCTCCCTTGGAAAATACAAGCAGCCTAATAATGACAACAAATGGCTCAAATGGAAGTTCAAGGACGGAACACAGACAGAACGCGACAACATCTGTCAGGCTGTAGTCGAAGGCTGGACAAAGGAAAACATCGGTTCTCATATTGTACGCCGCTGTAACATTCATGACTGCGGACAGACTGGTATTGTAGGTCACCTTGGCGGCGTTTTCAGTATTATTGAAGACAACCACATCCACCACATCAACAACAAGCAGAACCTGGCAGGTGCCGAAATCGGCGGAATCAAGATGCACGCCGCAATCGACGTAATCATCCGCCGCAATCATTTCCACAACTGTACACGCGGACTGTGGCTTGACTGGCAGGCTCAGGGAACACGCGTTACACAGAACCTCTTCCACGACAACTGTCTGCCTTTTGACCACGTTGCAAACATGAAGAACATGGACGCCCTTGGTGAAGATATCTTCATTGAAATCTCCCACGGCCCTACTCTGGTAGACAACAACATCCTGCTTTCTGACCATGCCCTTAAACTGCCGACTCAAGGTGTTGCAATTGTCCACAACTATATTGCAGGTTCCTTTACAGCAGTTGGCCGCGGCGTAAACAACGGTGCAAAAACAATGCAGTCTCCACGTTATACACCGTACCACTACCACCACAGAACAGAAATCGCCGGCTTCATGACAGTTCTCCACGGTGACTGCCGTTTCTACAACAATATCTTCGTACAGAAAGATATCAGACCTGGAATGCAGGAAATCCATGACGGAAACCGTACTGCAGAATGGACTGACGGAAACATCATTGCCGGAACATACACTTTCGACTTCTGTCCGACCCGTGAAGAATGGGAAGCACAGTTTGAAGGCTATTGCGGAATGGGTTCTGAACCAAGCGACCGCTACTATATGCCTCTTCCAGTTCAGGCCGGCGGAAACGTTTACTTCAATGGTGCCGTTCCAATGAAAAAAGAAACTGACGCTATCAAGGTAGACGGAAAAGCAACTTTCAGCCTTACAGAAAAAGACGGAAAATATACATTCACAACAAATGTATACGACCTTATGCCACCTTCAAAGGCTGCAACAATCTGCACAGACACTCTTGGCATGGCCTTTGAACCTGAAATGAAATATGAAAATCCGGACGGATCTCCTATTACATTCAACATTGACTACTTTGACAACGCCAGAGGAATCAATCCTGTTCAGGGACCATTCGAAAGCTATAAAGGACCTGTTGAACTCTAGGTCTTTTCCCGCCTAATTTCCAGGCCGTTATTACTTAAATATTTGCTTAAACTTGATATCTTTTTAAGTAATAACGGCTAATTTTTTCTTGTTAATTTTCTTTTCCATGCTATACTTTAACTAAACTAAAGGGAAAGCACACCCTTCAGGAAAGCATTGCAGGAGGATTATTAATGCTTAAAACTTCAAAAAAAGTATTGGTTGCAGGACTTGCCCTTCTTTTTGTAGCAGGAACTGCATCAGCAGCCGGAAAGAAGAAAATGTCAAAGGACGAAAAAGCCCAGGCAAAACTTCTTGAAAAACAGTTCAAGGATTACAAAGTCCAGAAAGATCCAAAAACAGGAAAACCTTATGACTTTGGCGGAATGAAGATCATGGTAGCTGACTACTGGTCTTCAACCAAAGGTGAGCAGAACACAAAGTCTCATAACCCGATGGAAGAAGATACAAAAAAATTCCGTCAGTTCATCTGCAACACTTACAACGTAGACATTGACCAGTACGGAGTTGGAAACTGGGACAGCCATCCACAGACAGTTGCAAACTTCTGTTTTGTAGGTGGTGATGAAAACTACGTTTTCTTTGTAGACAACCGCTCAATCGGGTCAGGTCTTAAAGCAAATCTCTTTTATGACCTTCATGAATTCGATGACATCATTGACTGGTCAAAACCAAAATGGGCAAAGTCAACATTTGACCTGTGCGGAAAACAGGGAAAGATTTATGCCTGCCGTCACATTCCGCCGGAGCCACGCGGAGGACTCTACTTCAACAAACGTCTTCTTAGAGAAGCAAATATTGATCCTGATTCAATCTACGACATGCAGCTGAACGGAACATGGACATGGGAAACATTCGAACAGATGCTGAAAGCCACTACACGCGACCTGGACAATGACGGTCTTGTTGACGTATACGGTATGGCTTCAGGCTCAACTGACTTCAGCCACCTGGCAGTTCAGTCAAACGGTTCCTGCTTTATTGATAAAGATGACAACGGAAAATATTTTTCACGCGTAGGTGATGACAAAACAACAGAAGCCATGACATGGGTTCAGAAAATGGTTCAGAACTACGAAAAACCTATGCCGGAAGGAGCCAACTGGGACTGGATGTACGCCTGCTTCAAAAACGGCGAAACAGCATTCTGCTGCCACCAGGCATATTTTGCAAAGGAACTTGAAAGTATTTCAGACGACTATGGTTTTGTTGCCTTCCCTCTGGGACCAAACTCTGACGGAAAATACAAAACTCTCTTCAACGACAACTACATTGTTCTCCCAGCATGCTACGACAAAGACACAGCTGCAAAAATCATCAAGGCTTTTGACCTCTGGTCTGATGAAACTCCAGGCTATGGAACAGACGCATGGAAAGAAGAATGGTATCCTCGCTTCCGTGATTCACGCGCTGTAGATGAAACTCTCCAGATCATGTTCGATAACGGAGAACCTAACCTTATCCACATGATCGCAGGTATCAACCAGCTTGGTGATTACATCTGGAACGTATACCCTGGATACTACACTCCACAGGAAGGTTACGAAGTAACAAAGAACTCTTACGAAGCCCTTATCAACGAACAGAACAGATAGGGATTCAGAAAATATAAAATCCGTCCAGATCAGCTGCAAACTTTTTAGCTTTCTGCGACGGATTTTGCCACGCCGATTCGGGATGACTAACGTCATCCCTTTTTTTTAACAAAACCAATATCGGGATAAAATTCGAAAGTTTCTTATAAAAATCAAAAGGACAATCAAACGGACCCTTCGACAAGCTCAGGGACCGCAGGCTCAGGAAACGTTAATCAAAAAACAGACGGGATTTGGGGGAACGGGCAAAAAAAAAGTCTGTCAAACGACAGACTTAATGTGAGACTGACACGAGTCGAACGTGCGACCTCCACCTCCGCAGGGTGGCGCTCTAATCCAGCTGAGCTACAATCTCATTTTCACTTTTGGTTAGTGAGAACGGAGAAGACAAGAGTTGAACTTGCTAGGCGCTTGCGCAACCGACAGATTAGCAATCTGTTGCCTTACCGTTCGGCCACTTCTCCAAAAAAAAAGCGGAGCGGGAGGGATTCGAACCCCCGTACTCTTGCGAGTAAACGGTTTTCAAGACCGCCCCAGTACGACCGCTTTGGTACCGCTCCAAACAGTAAAGATAATATATGCTATTTCAGAAAACTTGTCAACAGCTTCATCAATAATTTTAACTTTTTTTTACACTTTCTTTCAGCCCGGAAAATAGACAACATCCGTAAAAAATGCTACTATTCTTTCATTGGTCAGGTGCTTTGCAAGTCACCTACTCAAAACCCCGCCAGATCCGGAAGGAAGCAACGGTATGAGTAGTGGGCTGTGCAGAGATTACCTGGCCTTTTTTATTTACAAATCCAGCAACGGTATGCTCAGTAATTTCGCAGAGCGCAGCTCGAGAAATTACATTAATATCAATTTCCTATATGCAAGCGACACCGCAGGTGGCGCATTACCTGGCCTTTTTTGTTTATCAAATCGACACTTTCCCCTTCGATCTTTCGCCCCTTCACCCCTTCGACAGGCTCAGGGACCACAGACACAGGGATCATTGATAAATAAAAAAAAGGAGTGCAATTGCACTCCTTTTCGATTAAGCCTTATTCACCAAGACTCATCATCATATTGCTGATTGGTTTTCCAGGTGGAATCATAGGGAATACCATTTCGTCGATGTAGATCTGTGCATCAATTACTGCAGGTTTTCCAGATTTGAAAGCTTCTTCAAATACTTTCTGGAATTCTGCTTCTGTTGTTGCACGGTAACCTGCAATGCCGTAAGCATCAGCAAGCTTTACAAAGTCCGGTCCGAAGTCCAGAGTTGTATTCGAGTAGCGTTTTCCGTAGAACAGAGTCTGCCACATGCGAACGTTTCCAAGAGCACCGTTGTTTACAACAACAAATACAATCGGGAGCTGGTAGTGCCCTACTGTTGCAAGTTCGTTACAGTTCATGCGGAACGAACCGTCACCTGCAAAGGCAACAACGCGCTTGTCTGGATTTCCGAACTGAGCACCCATAGCAGCACCTGTTCCGTAACCCATTGTTCCAAGTCCGCCTGATGAAAGGAATGTTCTTGGTTTTTCAAAGTTGTAGAACTGAGCTGTCCACATCTGGTGCTGTCCAACTTCAGTTGTACAGATTGTATCTTCGCCTGCAACTTCACGAACGATTTCGTAAATGCGTTTTGGATTCAGGTCTTCTTTTTTGTTGTAGCATTCAGGAACTTCTGTTTTCCACTGTGCTACTTTTGCCTGCCAGTCGCCGTTCTGTTTTGCTTTTACAAGTGGAAGAACGCGTGCCAGAATTTCTTTTACGTTTCCAAGCATAGCTGAATCAACTTCAACCATTTTGTTTACTTCACATGGGTCAATGTCGATCTGAACGATCTTTGAGCGCTTGCAGAATTCTTTTGCGTCTCCGATAACACGGTCAGAGAAACGTGTTCCGATACAGAGGAGAAGGTCAGATTCATCGGCTGCAACGTTAGAAGCTTTTGTTCCGTGCATACCGATCATACCTGTACAAAGTTCGTGACTGTTAGGGAAAGCTGCTTTACCCATAAGTGAAAGAGCAACAGGAATGCGTGCTTTTTCTGCCAGTTCCTTAAGTTCAGGACAGGCGTCTGCAATTGTTACACCGCCACCTGCATAAATAAAAGGACGTTCAGAAGCGTTGATCATATCTGCGAGCTTTGCAATTTCTTCATCACCAGGTCTTGAAGTTTCAAGAAGCTTGCTTGCAACAGATTTGTCACCAAGCTTTGAAGGATCAAGTTTTCCGCCTTCAACGAATGTATATTCTGTTACGGCTGCAGTAATGTCTTTTGGAATATCAATAAGAACAGGACCCGGGCGACCGCTTCTTGCAATAAGGAAAGCTTCGCGGATTGTATCAGCCAGTTTTGTTACATCACGAACCATGAAGTTGTGCTTTGTGATTGGCATTGTTACACCGCAGATGTCGATTTCCTGGAAAGAGTCTTTACCAAGCTGATTCTGTGGAACGTTACATGTAATGGCAACCATAGGAATAGAATCCATGTAAGCTGTTGCAATACCAGTAACAAGGTTTGTAGCACCAGGACCTGAAGTTGCCATACAAACACCAACCTTTCCTGTTGAACGTGCATAACCGTCTGCAGCGTGAGCTGCGGCCTGTTCATGAGCTGTCAGAATATGTTCAATTCTGTCCTGATTTTTGTAAAGCTCATCATAGATATTCAGGATTGCTCCTCCCGGATATCCGAAAATTGTTTTTACACCCTGTTCAATCAGACATTCAATAACAATCTGTGAACCGTTCATCTGTGCCATATATTTCTTCTCCATTCTAAAAGTGAAGTTGTTTTCAATATAATCTTAATGGAGAAAAAGTTTTAAAACAACACAAAAAATTAAATATTATTAAAAAACTTTAGTATTTTTAAAGGAAGAACCCCCTGCGGAAGCGTAACAATGCAGAAGGTACACCAGCGGAAGCGGAACAAAGAAGCCCTTTCTTCCATTAAATCAAACGATTTTCACACCAAGGGAATTCAGAATCACAACGGCATCAGGGAGCGAAAACTTCGCATCCTTAAGAGTGCAGGTTTTTGCATCTACCAGATAACCTTCGGCATTAGAAAAATCAGCCTTGGAAAGATTGCATTTTGAAAAAGTTGTATCTGAAAGATCAGCCCCGCCAAAATCTGCAGAAGTAAGGTTACATTCGGTAAAGTCGCTTCTCAGAACCTTGCAGCTGGAAAAATCAGCCCTGGCAAGGGGAAGTTTGAAAAAGGAATTATATCTGAAAAGGCAGTCCGTAAACGAAGAAAACGGAAGTGAAACCTTGGTTTCGTCGGTAACCGCAGCCCAGTCTATTCCAAGCAGATTGCACTCCTCAAAGCCGCAGGAAAAAGCAAAGGAATTTACCGGATCCGGATTTCTGATCACGCAGTTTTTGAAATTACATTCCGTAAATTCACATTCCAGAATCTTTGAATCTTCAACCGTACAGTTTATGAAAGTACAATAGTAGAATTCGATTCCTTCAATAATATCATCCGAAATGTTCAGGTTTTCAAAAGTTTCGTTTTCGTAATACATACTTAAAGTCCTGAAAATAAAATATGCCAGAAGCGGGATTAAGTCAAATTCACTCTCCTCCCCCAGAAATAACATTAAATTTTATTTAAAAACTTTAGCCATATTAAAGAAATAAATAGCGAATATAAAAAGCTATGCTATAATTATTTCTATCAATAATAACAAGCAAAAAAAACACAATTTAGCTTAAAAACAGGAGAACAAAAAAATGGCAAATTACTATCAGCCGGAAATTGAAACTGCACCTCGTGAAAAAATCATCGAGATTCAGAATGAAAAAATCAGAAAGCAGGTAAAACACGTTTATGAAAACGTTAAATATTACCGCGACTTAATGGATGCAAAAGGTGTAAAACCGGAAGACATCCAGACTATTGATGATATTAAAAAACTGCCATTTTTAACAAAGAATGACCTGCGCGATGCATATCCATACGGACTTTTGGGAACAGACCTTAAGAACTGTGTACGCATCCAGTCTACTTCAGGAACAACAGGAAAACGCGTTGTTGCTTTCTACACACAGAACGATATTGAACTCTGGGAAGAATGCTGTGCACGTGCAATCGTAGCTGCAGGCGGTACAAACGAAGATGTTTGTCAGGTTTGTTACGGATACGGACTTTTCACAGGTGGCCCTGGACTTAACGGTGGTTCACACAAAGTCGGATGTCTTACACTTCCGATGTCGTCAGGAAACACAGAACGCCAGATCCAGTTCATGATGGACCTTGGTTCAACAATCATCTGCTGTACTCCATCTTATGCCGCATACATTGCAGAAACTCTTAAAGAAAAAGGATACAAACCGGAAGACAACAAACTTAAAGCCGGTATCTTTGGTGCTGAACCTTGGACAGAAGAAATGCGCCGCAGCATCGAAAAAGGTCTTGGAATCAAGGCTTACGACATTTACGGTCTTACAGAAACTTCTGGTCCTGGTGTTTCTTTTGAATGTGAAGAACAGACAGGTATGCACATCAACGAAGACCACTTCTATGCAGAAATCATCGATCCAGAAACAGGTGACGTTCTTCCTGAAGGAGAAGTTGGAGAACTGGTATTCACTTCCCTTGATAAAGAAGCCTTCCCTCTCCTCCGCTACAGAACA
>JAZLIM010000122.1:0-8113 GCA_045617385.1 Treponema sp. | reverse complement strand
GGAACGGGTGAGAAACCAGAATTCTGTGTCTCCTCCAAGGCGGTCGGGTTTAAGACCTGTCTGGGCGGAAATCTGGTGTTCAACATTTGCCATCAGGTTTTTGTTTACGGATGTAAAGACATTTGCAGCAGAAAAGCGGAGACGGAAGGTTTTGTAGTGCTGCTTTGTGATTTCGGGAATCATTGCATCCGGTATGCGGATCTTGTTGGCCATTACTTCAAAGGCTGGAGCTTTGGCGCCGCCCACCTGCGGGGCACCTGCAGTTTTTGGGGAACCGCCACCCTGCGGGGCCCGTCCACCCTGCAAGACACTTCCACCCTGCGGGGTACGACCGGCATTCCATTCCCTCAAGACCAGAAAGCTGTTGTTGAAATAGTCAGCATTTACTGCTCTGAACGGGTTTTTGTCTGTACAAAAGCGTACAAAACCGCTTGAAACAGTCACTTTGTATGCATCCGGGATATCTTTTTTGAGAACGTTTGGAATTACCTTTTCGAATCCCGGTGAAAAAACTGCTGCTAACTGAAACATGGATGCCTTCTGAAATCTTCTGGTTTGAGTGTGGTCTGATTTTATCAGATTACGTATTTATTGAATACGGAAGACTGCAGATGCATGGCCCTGGAGTTTTGTTTTTACTTCTGACTTTTCTGAAGGAAGGTCGCAGTGGTTCCACAGGTCACGAACGGTTTTTATGGCAGCATCGTCGGTGCAGAAAATGTCGCGGGCACTTACGCCAACTTCCAGTTCTTCATCGCTGATGTTGAACAGAGCAGTATAGTAACCGCCTTCTTTGCAGGCAGCTTTCCATACGATTTTGTTTTCATCGCGGTAGACCAGTTCTGCCTGGGCGCCGTTCTTTTCCATTGCAAGAATTTCGTCGTTGGTCAGAAGTTCAAGATTTTCCTTTGAAAGCTTTGGAAGATCTGTACCGATCATGAGAGGCGAACGGAAAATTGACCAGAGCGAAATCATTGTCTGTGTTTCATCAGGAGTGAACTTGCAGTCCCATTCACCGTGCCCCCAGCCCCAGCCAAGCTTGCCCATAGGCAGCATGTCGCAGTCCGGCCAGTTTCCGTTTCCTGTGTGGCACTGCCATACTTCGCAGCGTTCGAACATGGCTTTGAGGAGCTTCCAGTCATCCCAGAAGTCATCAGTGATGCGCCACATGTTTGCATATTTCTTGTAGTGCCATGATTTTTCGATTACAGCTGGTCCAGGACTCAGACTGAGTACAATAGGACGTCCGCATTTTTCAATGGCATTTGCAATCATTTCAATTTCTTTTTCGGCAGAGTAAGGATTTGAAGGATACATGTTGGTGTTACAGATATCATCAACCTTAACAAAGTCTACGCCCCATTCTGCGTAAAGTTCGAAAACAGAATTCCAGTAATCCTGGGCGTATGGACGGTTTGAATCTACTCCGTACATATCCGGATTCCATTTTGAGCTGGAATAAGGATTTGCAATCATATCGGCAGTGACTTTTGTACCGTCGTGAGTTTTAATAGGAAGATGGTTGTGAGCGGCGTATCTTGAGATACCGCGCATGATGTGGATACCGAATTTCAGTCCGAGTGAGTGGATATAATCGGCAAGAGGCTTGAATCCGGCACCGTTTGCGCTGGAAGGAAAGCGGTTCGGGGCAGGAATCTGGCGTGAATATTCATCCAGACAGAACTGGCTGAACGGAATGTACTGAATCCATTCGTCATTTCGTTTCCCGGCATCAGGGTCAGACCACTGGATGTCGATTACTACATATTCCCAGCCGTGCTGTTTCAGGTTTTCAGCCATATAATCTGCATTTGCACGAACCTGGTCTTCGTTTACCATTGTGTTGTAATAGTCATAGCTGTTCCATCCCATAGGTGGGAAAGGGGCTGCGTCGTTTTTGCTGTACATGTTAGGTCTCCGGGAATTTATTGTTTTGCGTGACGTGCTCGTTTTTCAATATATTGATCATGGTCTGCAGCAGTCAGAAGATCCTGCAGGATGTAATTATCCTTATCAAATTCCACACATCCTAGACTGATTGAAAGCTTGTAGTCAACACTATTTTCTTTATTCCAGAGGTCACATTTTTTCTGGATTTCATCTTTAATTCGGCTGAGAGCTTTTGTTTTCATTCCTGGGCAGACAATTGCAAATTCGTCGCCGCCGAGACGCCCGATTACATCATTGGAGCGGAATACGGAAGAAAGAATTTCTGCTTCCGCTTTGATGGCTTTGTCTCCGGCGTCGTGACCAAAGTTGTCGTTGATTTTTTTCAGCCCGTCCATATCGCCGAAAATTACAGCGCCGTTTGATTCCATCTGGAGTGACATGTTGATGGACTGCTGGCCCATGAAAAGGAAACCGCGGCGGTTGTATACACCGGTCATTTCATCAGTTTTGGAAGCCTGGCTCAGAAGGGAGTTATCCTGCAGAAGGAGCTTGTTTTCCTGTTCCAGCTTAATATGTGTTTCAAGATCTTTTGTGTATTCGTATGCACGGGCTATTTCGTTTGCAACAATCTTCATGTAAACGGCATAGAAATTCAGGGCTCTGTTACCCGGTGTGTATAACATATAGCCGTACTGTTTTTCACCGAAGAATATGGAATTTACAACAAACTGATACTGATGTTCATCAAGAATTCCTTCCGGAAGAATGGAGTCGTGCGGGTTGAATGAAAAACTGGTGTTTGAATGGAACACATAAGGATCATTTGAAAATGCCATAGTAACTTCAGCTTCATAAGGAAGAGCAAAAGCTTCGCCTTTTCCCAGTAAAACAGGTGTTTTGTACAGACAAATTGCAAAAGCATTGATATCTACTTCGTAGAAAATACGGTGAATAAGTGCGTAAGTTTCTACAAGAGTATGGGAAGACTGAATCTTATCAAGCAGGGACTGGAAATGTTCGTTATGCAGATTGGAATTCAGATAGTATTTGATGTCATTTGAATGAGACTGGATAGAATTTTTACTGTTATAATCCGGATAATAGTTACGGCATCCACAGGAAGTACGGTATACAGGCTTTGATGGAATGTGAATTTCACGGTCGTAATTTTTTCCGCTTATAATTTCGTAAGCTGCACGGGCAGCTTCGTAGCCCTGGAAAGTAACCTGCTGGTCTATTGTTGTAAGAGGAACCAGCAGTTCGGAGGCCATGGAACAGTTGTCATATCCGATAATGGCCACATCTTCAGGAACGCGTAAACCGATTTCCTGAATAAACTGAAAGGCGCCGAAAGCCGAAAAGTCATTTGCACAGAAAAGGGCGTCAAAGGTTACGTCTTCCTTTGTTTTGATTCTTTCTTTCATCCGGTGGATTGTTCCGTTCTGGCTGAAGTTGGAATCGATGATCCATTTTTCGTCTATAGGACAGCCGTTTTCTTCCATGGCTTTTTTATATGCGTTAAAACGGTCAATGCCTTCCTGTGAGTCTGTCATGCCGGCGGTAATCATTCCGATTTTTTTCTTTCCGTGCTCTTTAATCATATGGGTAATTATTTCTTTAATTCCCGTTTCACAGTCGGCTTTTGTGTAGTATGAGTCTTCAATTGGAAGGGGAACTGAAACTGAAATAATCGGGCAGTGCAGATAAGGGGAAAGCAGTTTCTTGATCTGTTCCGGCGGCATTTCGCTGCAGAAAGTTCCGGAGATGATAATTGCAGCACTAAAGTTTCTGGATTGTATCAGGGATGATGCAGCCCAGTACTGGTATTCAAAGTCGGAAGCATAGGCTTCCGGAATACGCACTTCAAGAATAGAGAGACGGACTGGTTTATCCTTAAGGAAATCTCTTATACCGCTGACAATCTCGTCGCAGTATTCATTTCCAACAAACTGGGTAATAACCGCAATATCGCTAATCATATCATTTAAATTATAACTTCTGCGGGGAGAATTTGGAAATTATTTTTATATAAGGTAAAATATATGCATATATGAGCTACGAACTGATTATTTTTGATATGGACGGCACAATTCTTGATACGCTTAAAGATCTGCAGGCTGCCGTAAATTTTTCCATGAGAAAACATGGTTTTCCTGAGAAAACTTATGAAGAAATGAAATGGCTTTTGGGCCGGGGAATGCCTTATCTGATTCATCATGCACTTCCTGAAGGAACAGACGAAGAAACCTATCAGAAAGCCTTTGATGATTTTCTGTCGTATTATGCGGAACATGCTGAAGATACAACAGCTCCTTATGAAGGAATTCCGGAAGCAGTAAAGGCTCTTAAGGATGCAGGCTACAGGATAGCAGTTAATTCAAACAAAAATGACAGGGAAGCCGGAGTTCTTGCAGAGCATTATTTTCCGGGACTTTTCGACTTTGTTCTTGGAAGCCGGCCGGAAATTGGAAAGAAGCCAAGTCCGGAAGGTGTTAATCTGATTGAAAAAGAATTCGGTGTGGATAAGTCAAAAACGATATACATTGGGGATTCTGACATAGACCTTCAGACTGCACTGAATTCGGAAGTTCAGTTTATCGGATGTCACTGGGGATTCCGCGGAAAGGAATTCCTTTTGAAGAACGGAGCAAAATACGTTGCAGAAAAACCGGCCGATCTTTTAAAGATCGTTCAGTCACTTTAGTAACAGGATATAAATATGAAGATTGTAATTGTAGGCGGTGGATTTACAGGCGTTCAGCTGGCAAAGAACCTGGTAAACGAAAAGAATCAGGTTGCTATTATTGAAAATGACGAAGACAATGCCCGCCATATTGGAAATCAGGTAGACTGTACAGTTGTCTGTGCAGACGGAAACAATCTGGAAACTCTGGAAGAAGCAGGAATCGCAAAGGCAGACGCTCTGGTTTGTGTCACCTCTTCTGACGAAGTTAATATGATTACCTGTTCTCTGGTAGATGCAGTCTATCCGGATATTCTGAAAATTGCCCGTGTAAGAAATTACGCATACTACGTAAATACAACATCTGCAGAAAAGAAGCACGCCAATTCTTTCAGTGACGGAAAGCGCCGTCCTCTTTACGGAATCAACTACATGATTCATCCGGACGTTGAAGCCGCAGACGCAATTGTAAGTGCCGTAGAAAACGGCGCTATCGGAAACGTTCTGACTTTTGACGAATCGGATCTGGAACTGGTACGCATTACTGTAGAAAAAGGAAGCGCACTGGACGGCACTGCTCTTAAGAATATCCGTATGCTTACAGATGCCACTTTCCTTGTTGCCTACATTGAAACAGAAGGAAGGACTTCGCTTCCAACCGGTGACACAAAAATCACAGAAGGCTGCACGCTTGGCGTACTGCTTCTTAAAAACGATATGCCTAAAGTTTCAGAACTCTGCGGTTCAAAGAAAACTGAACTCAGGAAAGTGGCTCTGATTGGAGCAGGCAGAATCGGGTCTATTATTGCAGAAAAAATCATTCAGCCGCAGGCAAAAGCTTCGGTTATTTCAAAGCTTCTTGGCGGAAAGGCCAGACGAACTTCGTCGGACTTTGTAATCATCGATACCGATGATGTGCTTGCAAAACAGGCCGCCGAAAGATTCCCTGAAGCACGTGTTTTCTGTGCTGATGCAACTGACGAGAACTTCCTGCGCGAAGAGGGAATCACAGACTTTGACCTGGTGATCAGTGCTACGCACAACCATGAGCTGAACATGATTATGGCGGCTTACCTGGAAGGCCTGGGCGTGAAACAGTCTATCAGTCTTGTAAACAGCTCGGAGTTCGGTGTGATTGCCACAAAGCTTGGTATAGACGTTCCTGTTCCTCTGCGTGATACAGTAGTTGATTCAATCATGAGTCATCTGCGCGGAAAGGCCGTTAAAGAAATCCATACGGTTTCTGACCTGGAAATTGCCGAATGTGAGGTTTCTGCCGAATCAAAGATGGCCGGAAAACTGCTTAAGGACATTGCTGATCCGGGAAAATACCTCATTCTTCTGGACAGAAAGGCCGGCGCCGCAAACTATCAGATTGCAGTGGGTAATACCCAGATTGATGCCGGCGACCACATTGTCCTTATTTCCCAGGGCGACGACAGCAAAAAGATTGTTGAAAGTTTTGCCGGAAAGGAATAACAAAACCAAAGTTTTCTGATATAATTACTCTTTACGATGCAGTACGACAACCCGCTGATTGTTCAGGGCGACCGTACTCTGCTTCTGGATGTGCATGCACCTCTGGCCGATGAATGCCGCACGGCGCTGATTCCTTTTGCAGAGCTGGAACGCTCTCCTGAACATCTTCATACATACAGACTTACACCTCTTTCCCTGTGGAACGCAGCCAGTGCCGGATTTACGGCAGAAGATGCTGTTCATGTTCTGGAAAAATATGCCCGCTATGATGTTCCTTCCGGTGTTGTAGGCTGGATGAAGGAAGTGGCTTCACGCTTCGGGGCTATCCGTCTTGTCCCGGGCTACAGCGTGGAAGTTTTATTAAAACCTGCAGATCTTGAAAACGAAAATCCCGAAAAGGAACCAAAGAAAGTTACGGAACAGTATCTGTACCTTTTGTGCAGTTCCGATTTTGCATACAAAGAAATTTCGCGTAACCGGGAAGCACAGAAGATCCTTAGTGCCTGTGAATATGACGAAAGCCGCGTAGAAACAAAAATCGAAGTTTCAGAAAAAGAAAAGCAGAACTGTTTTGTGCTTAAGCTCACTGACCGCGGAACCGTAAAGCAGACACTTCTGAAGCTGGCATGGCCTGTAAAAGATGAAGTTCAGCTTACAGACGGCGAGCCCCTGGATTTCAGTCTCAGGGAAACTACTCTTAAAGGTGCACCTCTTGTTATCCGCGAATATCAGCGCAATTCTGCAAAAGCCCTGGTTGGTGATAAGGGGCCTGGAACCGGATTCGGAACAATTGTTCTGCCATGCGGAGCCGGAAAGACCGTTGTAGGCATGACCGTAATGGATATGCTCAAAACATCCACCCTTATCATTACAACAAACATCAGCGCTGTTCACCAGTGGATCGACGAACTTCTGGACAAGACAAATCTTACCAGAGATGACATTGCGGAATATTCCGGCGAATCAAAGGTGATTAAACCGGTAACTGTTGCCACATACCAGGTTCTTACATGGAGACCCGACAAGGAAGGTCCGTACCCGCATTTCAGCATTTTCCATGAGCGCCCTTGGGGACTCATTATTTACGATGAAGTTCACATGCTGCCGGCACCTGTCTTCAGGGTTGTGGCGGAACTTCAGGCTGTGCGCCGTGTTGGCCTTACAGCAACTCTTGTTCGCGAAGACGGATGCGAAGGATATGTTTTCAGTCTGGTTGGTCAAAAGCGTTATGACGTGCCGTGGAAAGAACTGGAACATTCAGGATGGATTGCCGAAGCAGAATGTGTTGAAGTGCGCCTGGATTTACCGGAAGCCAGCGAGCTTGAATATCTTGGCGCAGAAGCCCGTGGTAAGCACCGCATTGCCAGTGAAAATCCGGACAAAATAAAAATCACAAAAGAAATTATCGACCGTTATCCTGAAGATAAAATTCTGGTTATCGGTCAGTACATAGATCAGCTGGAAAAAATTTCACAGATGATTGGCGCTCCTATTATTACTGGAAAAACACCAAACGCTGAACGCGATAAAATTTATGCCGATTTCAGAAACGGTGTAATCCGCGTGCTGGTTGTTTCAAAAGTTGCAAACTTTGCTATCGACCTTCCTGACGCAAGCCTTGCCATTCAGGTGTCGGGAACATTTGGAAGCCGTCAGGAAGAAGCCCAGCGCCTTGGTCGTATTTTGCGCCCAAAGGAACGCAAGGCAAGATTTTTTACATTGATTACCCGAAAAACTGTTGAAGAAGAATTTGGTTCGAATCGCCAGAAGTTTCTGGCAGAGCAGGGGTACGCTTACCGCATAATCCGCTACACAGAACCAGATGATCTGGATTTTGAAGACGAGCCTTTGGGCATTGGATTTATGGGAGACCTGGACTAATGCAGAATATGCAGGAAATGAAAAACTGGACAGATTATATCACTTCTCTTCCTGATGAAAAATTTTTCTACATAATGCGTCTGTATTTGGGAGATATAAAAACTCCTTTCAACAAGCTGCGCCTTACAGAACAGCTTGCAAGCTTTGTCCGCACAAAACAGAATCTTGAAACCATTGTTG
>JAZLIM010000121.1:0-3584 GCA_045617385.1 Treponema sp. | reverse complement strand
CATAACTTATCGAATGTTATTTTGGGATTGTTTTTCTGACTTAATTTTCTGCCTGGATAAGGTGGTGTCACTCCGGCTTTAAGAAGGGAATTGGTCTGGTCTGTTGTAACTAAACCTGTTTCCGGATCTTCATAAGGCCATGTTCTTCTAAGCTGAAAATGAGGAGCTCCTTTTTCGTCTACATGCATTGCCCAGTTAAGAATGAAGAATGGGTTTCCGTGTGAATTGTTCCAGTCGTTAAGCCATTCCATATATTCCTTAAAGCATTCAAGTGAAACTTCCGGTTCCGGAAACTGTTCCATCTTTCCTATCTGCAGGATTTGTTCTTCTGGGGCATGAAGGATTTCTTTTCTCCATTCATCCATTGTCTTACAACGTTCCTTGTGTCTGTTGTTTATGTAATTCTGATTTGTCTGTTCAAGCTTTTCACCAAAAGCATATTCGTAGTATTTAAGTTCTCCTTCGTCAAAAGAGATTTCATTTCCACACCAGGACCATGTTATGTTGTTCTGACTCAGTTCCTTTTCAATATGTTCAGGTTCTGAATCAAAATTACGGTCATTGTGTTTTGCTGAATATGCCTTGTTATTCTGATTTCTTTTTCTTCCGGAATGAAGTGTACATCTCATTCGGTTAGCGGAATTCGTTTCATAATCATCATTAAAGTTGTAGTCTCCGCCTAATTTTTTAAGTCTGTCCAGAAGATAATGCAGTTGTTTTACATCATCTTTTGCATGATAAGGTTTGTGAGAATCATACAGATGCTCTGATTCATCCGGAACTCTTCTTAATGTTTTTCCATCGTTAATAATAGTCATAGTATTCCTCCTGATGTAAAAAATTGACTATTTTGAGGTGCCACGTGGCACTTCTGTGATACGTAATATTTCTAAATACAAGGATTGTGTGTGTTCATAATGGGGCCACGGGTGTTGATGTCTGCGTCAACACATACGGGGTTATGAACACACGCAAGGTGCCACGTGGCACTTTAGTTTTTCTTTATTTATTCTGTTACCTCCCATCTTTTTTTCACCGGACATAAAAAAAGCCCGGGGTTTCTGAACGCTGTTCATTACAAGGTTCATGACGTATTCGGAAACAGAAAGTTCATATATTTTCTCCTATGCGGCCCTTCCGGCCTTTCCTTTCTGCTTGTTTTCGTGATGTTTCATTTCCGATGCAAGCAGGTTTCTGTTGAGTGTAGAAGCTGTCGTTACGGAATAGCTTTTCAGTTCTCCGCGTTCCGTTTCAATCGAAACCGTGATTGTTCCGTACTGGAGTCTTTTGTCTGCAATGTCACTGAAGATTCTTGCCTTCAGTGCTTCAGTAAAGACTTCTGCTTCTTCGTTGTGTTCCTTTTCCGGCCCTTCAGTAAAAACATCTTCACTCTTTGTAAGTGTTGTTTTCCTGATGTTTCCGCTGTTTACCAGAAAGCTTACCGTTACGTTTCCGTTTTCAGGACAGTTTTTTGCCATGGCTTCAATGCCGTAGATGTATGTTGACTGGTCCATCATCTGATACCTCTATGGGCCTGTATATAGGCAGCCAGGTCGTCACGGTAGACGAATGTGTGACCGTTCATACGTGTTCTGGGCAGTTCACTGTCCGGAATGTGTGAATCCAGTTGTGCGTAAGAGATTTTTAGGATTGATTTGACTTGCGCCCTTGTCAAAAGTGTTTCTTCCGGAAATTCTGCTATTTCCAGAGAAATGTTATTTTTCATGTTCATCCTTCTGCAGTTCTGTACCTGAACCGCAGGTTGTAAAGCAATGGTCTTTCGACCGTTGAAAAGCTAAGCGAATCAAAATAACTGTACTAGTTTTTGATATCCGGTCTTTGGGCAGACAGATTTTCAAAAATTAATAACTTATATCTTTTGTTTCCCCCTCGGGCAGACAGGGAATTGTGTATATTTTCAATCTACAGACATACAACGCAATAGTCAAGTGCAGTCAGCTCAATTACGCAAAATTTAGTTCTATGCAGAAATATTCTCCGTTTCTATTTCTACACATTCTGACTTCAATGTATTTGTGACAATATCTCCGAACAATTGTTCTGCTGCATTTCCCATAGTAGTCATTGTCTCTTCATGCTTAATATGTTTTGCATAATGCTCAAACATCTGCTGCGTTTTATGACCTGAAACTGAACGAATAACTCTGTCATCATGAACGATAGAAAATGTTTCCGTACAGAATTCATGTCTCCAGCAATGGAATGTTATTTCATTTGGATTTTCATAACCAATATCTTCCAATGCTCTGTGAAGGTATTTGTTAAAGCCTCTCTGAGAAACAGGTTGTCCCGGTTTGTCTCCAAAGAAAATAAAAGCCTGCTTTCCTTCTTCATTTTTATAAGGATTGAATTCAAGCTGATTTAGCAATGCTTCATACAAATCTTTTGAAATAGGACAGTCACGTTCTTCTCCGTTCTTTGTAGATTTTAATCCGACATATTTATCCCAGGAATGACTTACATGAACGTGGTCTTCAAAAAGATCTTCAAGTCTGAGGGCCTGGACTTCACCTGCTCTCATTCCTGTATACATTGCAAGAAGGTTTGCAAGACGGGCCATTTCATTTTCCCACTTTGCAGAAAAGACATCAGGTATCTGTTTCAATGGAACTATTTCACGTTCTTTCAGAGTCTTAATCTTTACATGAGGGATATTATCGAAACCTGTCATTTGAGTCAGATGTTTCTGATAGGCCCAGCGTAATGGAACAGTAACGGCATCAACAATTCCCTTAACAGTTTTTGGAGCAAGATTCTGAAGCTTCGGGTCCTGATAGATTGCGGCGACATCATCCGGTGTAATTTCACCAAGATACTTTCCTTCAAAATGAGAAGTCCAGTAATTCTTGATTCTTCCTTTTGCAGTCGCAAAATAAGAATGGCTTAATTCTGAACCAAGAACCTTATTCTCTTTTGCATAAGGAGAAATATCATACTCCCAGAACTCATTGAAGAATTCCAAAGCATCCCTGCTTTCCGGAGTGGCTCTGATAATTCCGGAAACAAGAAGCTTACGGTCTACGAGTATATCGATGACTTTCTGTACATCAGCATAATCCAATTCAATCGTTTTTAATTTTTTCAGGAAATTGAGTTTTTCCAAATCAGTTGTTGTCTGATCAGGAATTTTAGAATTGATTCTTGCAGGAATGTTTCCTGTTGCAAGCCAGTTGTAGGCTACTTTCTTAGCCTCATTGTAATTTGTTTTACCAGTAGATTTGAAATTAGAAAGAGAGCCGTCTTCCAACTTAAATCTTACATAGTAATTTCCGCCATGGCGACGCGTTGATAAATAAAAAAGCTCAGCCATAGAAACCACCTTAACTTCAAGCCTCAAAACAAATGATACATTGCTTTGATACATTAGTAAGTAGTTTCACGCTGAGCTTATTCAGTGATAAGTCAGAAGTGACTTAATTCCTTGTAACACAAGTACTTAAGATTTAGCTGGGGTTGGACTTGAACCAACGGCCTCCGGGTTATGAGCCCGACGAGCTGCCAACTGCTCTACCCAGCGTCGTAATGTTAAAATAATATAACAAAATGTGCGGATTGTGTCAATA
>JAZLIM010000120.1:0-18274 GCA_045617385.1 Treponema sp. | reverse complement strand
ATGAATATTGACGGACTTATTAACGGAATCCTTGATTCCTACGACACTTACGGACTCATCAACAGAAGCGAAACAGAAAACTTTCCGAACCGCCAGAATGTGGTTCAGGTGCTTTCCGACCTGCAGAGCCTGGTTTTCCCTGGCTTCCGTACTGCCGAAGAAATCTGTCCGTCAAACCTGCGCTATGTAACAGGGCTTAAGGTTAACAGCATCATTGCAACCCTTACAAAAGAAATCGAAAAGGCTCTGCTTTTTACACTCAGCGGAACAAAAACCAGCGCAGAAAAAGTTGCCAACTCACACTGTTTTAAGCTGGCAGAAAAAACTGCCCTTGCCCTGATTGAAGAAATTCCTGAAATCCGCAGACTGATTTCTCTTGATGTAAAGGCTCTTCTTGCAGGAGACCCTGCCGCAAAAAGCGATGAAGAAATCATTCTTTCTTACCCGGGCCTTGAAGCAATCCTCGTTCACCGCATTGCTTACTTCCTTTACAAGAACGGAGTACCAATCATTCCGCGCATCATGAGCGAACACGTTCATGGAAAAACCGGAATCGATATTCACCCTGGCGCACAGATTGGCGAAAGCTTCTTCATTGACCACGGAACCGGTATTGTAATCGGTGAAACCTGTGTAATCGGGAAAAACGTAAAGATTTACCAGGGTGTAACTTTGGGAGCTTTGAGCGTAAAGAAAAGCCTTCAGGACAAAAAACGCCATCCTACAATCGAGGATGACGTTACAATCTATGCCAATGCTACAATTCTTGGCGGCGACACTGTTATTGGAAAAGGCGCCACCATCGGCGGAAATACTTGGGTAACAGAGTCAATTCCAGCGGGTTCAAAGGTATTCAGTAAGGACTAAAGTCGAGTTTTTTCGATTTTTGCGAAGCAAAAAGGTGAGCCTCTTGCGAACCAGAAAAAACTCGAAGAGCAACCGAAGGTTGCGACTAATACTTGGGTGACTGAATCAATACCTGCAGGTTCAAAAGTATTCAGTAAAGACTAGAGGCGAGCCTTCGGCCCTTCGACAGGCTCAGGGACCGAAGGTTCAGGAACCGCAAGCTCTGGAACCGAAGGTTGCGACTAACTGATTATTTACGCTTGTAAAAATCGCCTCCCAGATAAACGCCTTTACTAATTACAAAACAATCAAAAATTACAGGATCATATGCAGAATCTTTGATATCCATGTTTTCTGCTTTTATTCCAAACACTTTTGCTTCGAACTCTTTTGGGCGCAAAACTATTGTGCTTCCTGTTACTTCATAATCTCCCAGAACTGTCATTTTCATAATTCCAAATTCAGTTCTGAAAGAATACGTAAAGTCTTTCTTGAAAGTATAAATCAGTTTAACCTTATTTTCAGTGTCTTTTCTGAAGAATGACTTTCCGCATATTGATTCCACAGGAAATATTTTCTCCTGTGATAAATCAATTTCAGGCTTTTCAAATTCCGGAACAAATTCAATTTTCTCTTCCGGGAAAGAATCCAGCTCCGAAAAGAAATCCTCAGCATACATTCCTGTAAAAATTAGCAGACAAACTAATAAGCTTAAAACTCTTCTTCCCATGTCACACCCCTTATTCCAGGTTCAGTTTTCTTTTATTGATGAATGCACAAATGAAGTAAAGAATTGCACTGAAGATTAAAGAAGAAAGAAGAGAAACCAGCATTGTGCTGTTCATTAAGGTTTCAAACTCGGGTGTTCCGGAAGTGATATTGAATCCGCTTTTTACTCCGGCTACAGAAAAGAGCTCTACTAAACCCACAATCTGAAATACAAAATAAAGGACCATTCCGGAAACTACCGACATTGCAACTTTGTGATTATCGAAAAGCTGGCCAATGGCAAAACTTGTAAAAATCCAGAGATTCATAATCAGCATGCCAAGAATAATTCCAGTTTTCATCCAGAGCATCATGCCTACAAAACTTATGCCTGTTTCCTCGTAGAATCTTCTTGTGAAATCTGCCCATGAATATCTTGTTACTTCTTTCCAGGCTTCACCACCGGTAGCAGCATTCGCAAAAAAGAATATAGAAACCGTCAGAAGCACAGCAGAAATAATCATCCAGATTTCAGAGACAATGAGTTTTGCATTGAAAATTGAAATACCCTTTACAGGAAGAGTATGTGTAAGATATCCCTGAGTGCTGTACATGGTCTTGAAATAGTGAATACAGATGTAAACAAATGTTGCAACAAAAAGAGCTACACTCGAAAGCACATAGAAAACAATAACTGATACTGTCAGGAAGTTTGCCTTAGACTGGCCGGATCCCATAAGATAAGAAGTTATTGAACCAAGAACGGTAATAAGAAAATAGGCAGCATAAACTGCACACATAACTTTGTAAGTAGATTTGAATTCGTTTTTAATAAGTTTACCTAACATTTGAAAACCTCCCTGAAAAGTGCGTCAACTGATTTTCCTTCGTTCATACGAATATCATCAACCGAAGAATTCAACATGATTTTTCCATCGCGGATAAACACAGCCTGATCCAGAATCTTTTCAATATCCGAAATAAGGTGAGTGGAAATCAGGATGCTACTTTCCGGATCATAATTTGAAAGGATTACATCAAGAATGTAATCGCGGGCAGCTGGATCTACGCCCGCAATAGGTTCATCAAGAACGTAAAGCTTTGCGCGGCGGCTCATTACAAGGATCAGCTGAACTTTTTCTTTTGTTCCCTTTGACATTGATTTGAGCTTATCATCAGCTTTGATGTTCAGTTTTTCCAGCATGCTGTAAGCACGTTCCTTATCGAAATCTGCATAGAAAGTTTCAAACATACTGATTACTTCAGAAACCTTCTGATTCATGTTCAGATATGTCTGATCAGGCAGATAGGAAATTACTGCTTTTGTTTCCGGCCCGATTTTATTTCCGTCTACAGTAATTTCCCCTTTTGAAGGAACAAGAAGCCCGTTCAGCATTTTGATAAGGGTTGTTTTTCCGCTTCCGTTCGGCCCGAGAAGACCGATAATCTGTCCGCCTTCAAGATTCAAAGTGATATCATCAACAGCCGTTTTAGTTCCATACTTTTTTGTAAGGTTTTTGATTTCAACAAGTGAGCTCATTATTCTCCTCCTTCTTCTTCAATTAAACTTTCAAAAAGAGAAACCATTTCTTTTTTTGAAAATCCAAGTTTTTTCATATGCCCGATTACTTCCACAACTTTTTCCCTGGCAAGACTGTTCTTTAAATCTGAAATCATCTCTGTATCTTCAGTAATAAAGCGTCCTGCTGTGCGCTGTGAATAAACCAGCCCAGTCCGTTCAAGTTCTGTAAAGGCTTTCTGCATTGTATTTGGATTCACAGATGCCTCCGCTGCAAGATCCCGGACAGAAGGCAGTTTGTCTCCCGGTTTATAGATTCCGGAAACAATATCAAGTTGAATACGTTCAACAATCTGTGTGAAAATCGGTCTGTCAGAGTCCAAATCCCAGGCCATAATACCTCCATAGACTTTGTATTATTGTACTATTCGCATAATACAATAATACAAAAAAGATGTCAAATTTTTCAAAAAAAATCCCCATGCTGATGCACGGGGAAAACTCTTTGGGAGCTTTGAGCGTAAAGAAAAGCCTGCAGGTTCAAAGGTATTCAGTAAGGACTAGAGGCGAGCCTTCGGCCCTTCGACAAGCTCAGGGACCTCAGGCTTAGGGACCGAAGGTTGCGACCTATTCCAGGTAGAAAACCTCTTCAAACTTCTTTTCAAGAGCAACGCAGATAATCAGCGCCAGTTTTGCTGTAGGGCAGAACTGGCCGGTTTCTATGGAACTGATTGTATTCCGGGAAACTCCTACCATACGGGCAAGGTCGCTCTGGGAGATTTTGTTTTCCGACCGGAGTTCCTTAAGGTGATTTTTTAGAACAAGTGTTTCTTCCATAATTAGCCTGCCTTAAATTCTTCCTGTAAGCTGGAAAACATAAACTGTCAGAAGCATTACAAAAATCACCAGGTAACAGAGGAAAACCAGAAGTTCATGCTTTTTGTGCATGGCCAGAAACTTTACAAGAAAAGTTACGGCGAACATTCCGAAAAGAACAGTCCAGATTCCGGCGCTTACTGTTTTTGTAAAAATGAACTGAAGAACCGAAACAAGAACACAAAGAACCGGGGCAGAAAAATATGCAACTCTTGCCGCTTTGTTCTGGATTTCCAGATCATACACATCTTTGTTCTGATTTTCGTTTCTGCTTTTTTCAAGGATTTCGTCTTTTGTCATACTGTCCTCCAATTATCTGTTTGTTACACAATATTTTAATACATTATTCGAACATGCTGAAATACACGCACCGCAGTTTATGCACTCTGCCGATTTTACAAATCCGTCTTCGGAAAGCTTTTTTACATCAAGGCTCATAGGGCAGTTTCTGGAACACTTTCCGCAGCCTGTGCAGTCTGAAGTTTCTGCCTTGATCTTAAGCTGCGGGAGGTGAAGCAAACGGCCGAAGCGGTAGCCCAGAATCATGAAAGGGGCCATCCAGCAGATGTAGTGACAGTTTGCACGCTTCCCGTGAACTACAGCCGGAATCAGAAACAGAATTACAATTCCGTAATAAATCACATAGCTGTAAATGTTTGAAATGGAAATGCCGTGATCTGTCATGTAAAAAGGATCAACTTTATAGTCGCCCTTCCCAAGTACATGACAAACGATTATTCCGGAAAGCCAGAGAATCCAGATTCCGTATTTGATATAATTCCGCCAGCCCTGTTTTGGTGCCTTGTCTGAAAATTCACAGAAGCATTCCGACATTCCGCCTGTGGGGCAGAAGAAGCCGCACCACAACCGGCCAAAGAACATTCCGAAAATGAACATCAGTGTAAACACAATGAAGCTTCCGTTTATTACATGTTCCAGAGCCGCGTGGATAATCAGGTAAGGTGAAAAATACCAGATTGTCAGTGGAAACAGGAGCATTGAAAAAATCAGTGTGAACTTTCTGAATCTCTGAAGTTTTGCCTTTTCCATAAGCCTTGCTCCTTTAGAACCGGTAACCCAGATAAGGCATGACGCTTATGCGGTTTGCCCTTACGTTACTTGTTTTTGAAAAATCAGTAAGGTCACAGTTTACTGAAAGCCCGATTCTGAAACCGTCTGAATGTGTGAAGGCGTATTCACAGCCTGCTTCAAGCCCCAGAACAAAAGGATTCAGCGAAAGCGATGAATTGTCTTTCCGGACTCCGGCAACAGATTCTTCAACAGATCCAACAAGGAAATTGAAGCTTGGACCTGCGAACAGGGAGAATCTTCCTGGAATTGAATCGATTCCTGCAAATGTGAGTTTTACCACCAGAGGAACATCAACAGTCCAGAAAGAAGTTTTTGCTTTTCCTGCGGCAGTAACACAGGAATAACCGTTTCCGTTATGGAAAAGAACTTTTGCTTCCAGAGCAGTAACTTCGCTGAAAGAAAGTTCTGCGGTACTTCCGAATCTGAAGCCTGGAATAAAATCAAAATCTGATTCAACACTTCCGGATTCAACCTTCATTGTATTAAGGCCTGCAGCGCCTTCTATACCGAGCGAAAAATCCATGGCATTGAGTGCTGAAAACATCAGCAGAATGGCAGTAGCAAAAATAATTTTTTTCATACATATCTCCGTAATTATTCACTATTTGCCAAGTATACTTGTCATGTAAGAATATAACGTTGCCAAGTAAACTTGTCAAGAAGATATGTACGAAAACTTATTCACAGGTATAGCCTGGTTCCTTGAAAAGGAATTCCTTGTCGGCCACAATGGAGCTGTCCCAGACTTTTTCTTTCCATTCATCCTGGGGTACATCCTTGATTACAACAGAAACGCTGGAAGTTTTGCAGCCTAAAGTTTCTGCCAGAACAGAAGCAATTTTTTCGGCGCAGTCTTTCTTCTGCTCTTCAGTTCTGCCCGGATAACATTTGATTTCTACATGAGGCATAGGGTTCTCCTTTTTTTTCTCTACTTTATAAGGTCCCGCACCACTTCTGAAGCAATCAAAAGGCCGGCAGAAGGCGGCACAAAGGCAATGCTTGCCGGGGCATGGCGGCCGGCAGAAGAATCTGTAACAACGCCGGCGCTTTCTTCCGTACTGAAGAGCACCTTCACGTTTTTAATTCCCCGGGCCTTCAGTTCCCTGCGCATTACACGGGCCAGAGGGCACACACTGGTTTTTGAAATGTCAGTTATCTGGAATTTTGAAGGATCCATTTTGTTTCCGGTACCCATGGAACTTATGACAGGAACGCCCGCTTCTTTTGCAGAACAGATAAGTTCAATTTTTGCAGTAACCGTATCAATGGCATCAATCACGTAATCGTATTCTTTAAAATTAAAGTCAGAACTGTTCTCCGGAAGGAAGAATGTCTGAAGGGCATTCACCCTGCAGTCAGGGTTAATGTCCAGAATTCGTTCCTTCATAACCTGAACTTTAGATTTCCCCACAGTGGAATGAAGGGCAATAATCTGGCGGTTGATGTTCGATTCAGAAACAACATCGTTATCTACAATGGTGATTTCCCCGATTCCTGAACGGACCAGAGCTTCAACCACATAGCCGCCTACCCCGCCAACTCCAAAGACAATAACGCGGGAGTTCTGCAGTTTTGCGAAAGCTTCGTTTCCAATCAGGGCAAGAGTACGGGCAAACACGATTTTCTATTCCCGTTTCAGAAGTTCCAGATTTTTTGCAATCAGGTCGCAGCGCTGCTTCACGCAGTCAGGTGAACGGTGAGGATCTTCCGGTGTGTTGAAAGTGTAGTCCACAAGCTTTGCAAGAGTGGTTGTGGCCACATGCATGCGGGTGTCGCTTGAAGCGTAATAAATGTATACGTTTCCGTCTTTTACGATGGCACCGTTACTGAACACAACGTTTGAAACGTCACCAACCCGTTCTTTTCCAAGAGGAGCCAGGAAGAATCCGCCCGGTTCCGCAATTACTTTTGCAGGATCTTCAAGACTTGTTGCGTAAACGTAAAGAACATAACGGAGGCCAGCGGCAGTATTCCGCACCCCGTGAGAGATGTGGATCCAGCCCTTGTGAGTTTTGATTGGCACAGCCCCTGCACCGTTCTTTACTTCCGTAATAGTATGGTAAACACGTGGACTGATGATTTTTTCTTCTTCGATTACAGCATTCGTAATATCAGAACAGAGTCCGAACCCGATTCCTCCGCCGCTTCCTGTATCAATAAAGTCGTCCATGGGGCGTGTATAGAAGGCGTACTTTCCGTCTACAAATTCAGGATGAAGTACAACGTTTCTCTGCTGTGGAGATTTTTTCGTGATAAGGTTCGGAAGGCGTTCCCAGGTTACAAGATCTTTTGTGCGTACGATTCCGCAGGCGGCAACAGCAGCACTAAGATCTTTGCTTGTAGTGTCTTTGCTTTCGGAACAGAAGGTTCCGTAAATCCATCCGTCTTCGTGCTGTGTAAGGCGCATGTCGTAAACGTTTGTTTCTTCGGCACAGGTATCGGGAAGCTGAATCGGGTAATCGCGGAAACGGAAACCGTCTACACCGTTTTCGCTTTCGGCCACGCCGAAGAAAGATTTTCTGTCATTTCCTTCAATGCGGGCAACAAGGCAGAACTTTCCGTTCAGGAAAATTGCACCGGAATTCATAACCGCATTTACGCCAAGGCGTTCCATGAAAAAAGGATTCGTTGTTTTATCAAGGTCGTATTTCCAGGTAAGCGGAATATGATCTCTTGTGAGAACAGGATTTTCCCAGCGGTCAAAAACACCGTTATAAAAAGATTCATCCTTATGGTTTTTCCGGCTTAAGAATTCATCCTGATTACGGCGCATTTCATAAAACTTTTCGTGGATCATATTCACATCTCCTTCTGCTGATTACTTTCGTCTTACCTTGAATTCTGTTTCAAGTTTGCGTTCATGTGTTTCAGCAAGCTTTCTGTATTTTTTGTACAGGACTTCCTGTGCACGCTGGCCGTTTTTCTTTGAACCTGCCTTAGTCCATGTTCCGTCTGAGTTCAGTTCCATAGCCGATTCAGTATCTTCAAAATAAGTATCAAGAATGTCCTTTACTTCCTTGAATGCGGCAGCTTCCATAATCGGGAACATGAGTTCAATACGACGGTCCAGGTTACGGCTCATCCAGTCGGCAGAAGAACACCAGATTTCATCGGTGCCCCCGTTCTGGAAATAGAAGATACGGGAATGTTCCAGGTAGCGGTCTACAATGGAAACAACCCGGATATTTTCTGAAAGCCCCGGAACGCCCGGTACCAGCATACAGATTCCGCGGATATTAAGAAGGACCTTTACTCCCGCCTGGCTTGCGCGGTAAAGGGCAGAAATCATTTCTTCATGAGTCAGGCTGTTCATTTTTGCAATAATCAGCCCCGGATTTTCTTTTGTTGAACGGTCAATTTCGCGGTCAATCATTGTGAGCAGTCTGGACTTAAGTGAAACCGGTGCCATTCCAAGGAAGTTCATTTTCTGCAATGTTGAATAGCCCGTTACCAGATTGAAGAATGATGTGGCGTCATTTGCGATTTCAGGATTTGCAGTAAACAGCGAAATGTCTGAATAAAGTTTTGCCGTCTTTGGGTTATAGTTTCCTGTGGCCAGGTGAACATAACGCCTTATGGAACCGTCTTCGCGGCGCATAACCATAAGGATTTTTGCATGAACCTTAAGGTTTTCGAGGCCATAAATAACAGTTACGCCTGCGTTTTCAAGAACGTTGGCCCAGGCAATATTTCGTTCTTCATCAAAACGGGCCTTCAGTTCCACAAGAACCACAACCTGCTTTCCGTTTTCTGCAGCCCTGACCAGTGCCGAAATAATCGGTGAATCGTGGCCTGTGCGGTACAGAGTCATCTTGATGGCAAGAACTTCAGGATCGTCGGCCGCATCATTAATCATCTTGATTACAGGCTGATAGCTTTCGTAAGGAACGTGGAGAATCTTGTCGTGCTGCTTGAGTGTATCCCAGAAAGGTTCTTCCTCCGGTAGATCGTGAGGGTAAAAATGCTCCCATTTTTCAAACTGCAGTTCACCGTTTTCGTCGGCACCGCGGAGTTCAATTACTCCCGGATCAATGATTCCGGAAACCCGGTAAACGTCTTTTTCCTTAAGCTCAAGATTTGCCATAAGGAACTGCATGATTTTTTCGCTTGTAGAATTACAGGTCATCTGAACCGGGAAAGAAGACTTTCTCTGGAGCAGGACCTTTTCCATTTCCTGAATAAAGCCTTCTGTTTCCTTTTCGTCTGAAATGCTGCGAACTTCTTCGTTTACTGCAAAGTCTGCATCGCGGGCAACCTTGAAGACCAGGGTTTCTGAAACTTCAAAGCCCGGAAACAGCTGGCGGCCGAATTCGGTAATGACATCTGAAAGAATTGCAAACGGACGGTTGTTCTTTTCGCCAGGAAGCCAGATAACCTGATCCAGCCCCGAAGGAATCTGTACCAGCGCAATGCGTGGAGCAGTTACGTCGCCTTCAAGTTCACTCTGAGCAGAATGAACGCCCTTCATAGGAGCAAGAAGGAAAGCGGCGTATTCGTTCAGGTTTGCAATATGCGGAAAAATCTCAGTGTCCGTTCTGAGAGGTGTAAGAAGCGGATACACTTCGTTACGGAAATAGCTCTGTGCGTAACCTTTCTGACGCTGTGTGTATTCTGCAGGACTGACGTATTCCAGTCCTTTTTTTGCCAGAGCCGGAAGAACATCCAGCATAAGGCAGTCATTCTGTTTCTGTATGATTTCGTGGGCGCGTTCCGAAATGCTGTTCAAAAGAGCTTTTGGAGTGTACCCTGCCATGTCTTCAATATTTACGCCGCTGTAATACTGGCTTTTTGCTGCAGCAACGCGCACCTGGAAAAATTCATCAAAGTTGCTTGTTACAATAGAAAGGAACTGAAGCCGTTCAAGAAGCGGCAGTTCCTTATCCAGACCTTTGCAAAGAACGCGGTTGTTAAATTCAAGCCATGAAAGTTCGCGGTTAAAAAACTTTATCTCTGTGTCATTCATTCAAACAACCTCCCTGAATTAACTGAGCAATAACCTGTACCCGAATACAGACTCAAAAAGTTCCCCTTTCTCTGAAAGTGCAATATTTTCAAGAACCGTATTCTTTTTAGACTCTGTCTTTATGTTCAGTGTGTCCTGTGAAATTTCCATTGTTACTCCGGCAAATTCCTGACTGTGACTTCGGTCCAGCGCATCAGCTACGCGGAGAATTGCCGAAAGCTTAAGGATTGCCATGCGGTGAACTCGAGGAAGCAGAGCATAGCGCTCATCATCCTGAGGCAGAAGCTTGCCGCGGTGGAAGCGGGCAATTTCCGAAATCAGGGTTCGGTCTGTTTCTGAAAGCCCGAAGATTTCCGAGTTCTTGATTATGTAGTGACTATGAACGTTATGGTGATTCAGATGAATGAAGATTCCAATGTCGTGGAGGATGGCGGCTACTTCCAGAACAAGGCGTGAATGTTCTTCAAGGCCCAGTTCGTTTTCAAGAATATCGTAGAGTTTAAGGGCGTTGCTGCGTACGCATTCAGCGTGAGCTTCGTCTCCATGGTATTTGCGCAGAAGGTTTCTTGCCGAAGCCGTAATCTGGCTGTTGAATTCATCCATAAGCTCTTCGTTTTCTGTTGAAGTCTTACTGATGATAAGTCCGTCACGGATATTTGTTTCCGGAACAATGATTTTCTGAACCTTTGTAAGGTGAATGAAAATGCTGTATATGAGAAGACTTGCGTGAAGAGTCTGTGCATCGTTGTAAGAAATTTTGAAGCGGGCAACACATTCTTCAATCGAATAGTTCTGGATTTCCTTTACGAATCTGTCAAAAGCCCCAAGATCAATTTCCCACAGGAAGGTAGTAAGGGGATGCCCTACGTTTACTGCAGCAAGAGTCATGTCCATTCCAACTGCCATGAACTGCTCAACCTGGGCAATATCAAGTTCGTTGTCCAGGGAACCTTTTGTGTTCACAATGGCTTCGCGGATATAGCGGCGCATGTCGTCATAGCTGGAAAGGGAACTTCTGAGCTGCTGTTCCAGGCGGACGGTTCCCAATTTCAGGCTGTGAACGCCGGCCATCTTTCCGTGCCGCATCATCATAACTTCGGTAGAACCGCCGCTTACTTCAAGAATCATCGTGTTCTTTGAGCGGATATCAACCGGTTCTTCCTTAAGACATTCTGCAACAGCCAGGTACATAAGGCGGTTTTCTTCAATACCGTCCATGATGCGGATCCGGAAGCCGGTCTGAACATGAACGCGGTCCATTACGGAGTCGCGGTTACGGGCTTCGTGGAAGGCAGAGGCTGCAACTACCGTTGTCTGTTCAGGAGTAATGCCCCAGCCTGTAAGCTGTTCGCGGAAACGCTTCAGGATCTGGATGCACTGAGACTGTGTTTCTCTTGAGATATTGAATGAGGTGAAAACGTCGCGACCAAGGGGAAGCGGAAGTTCCGAACGGTCAAGAACATTGCGTTTCTTTTCGGATGTGACTTCGGCCACCAGAAGGCGAACCCCTGTTGAGCCGATTTCAATTACTGCTTCAGGTGTTGCCATTGGAACCGTCCCCTTTTATTAAAGTTTGTCTATAAGCATAGAACACTTGCCCGACGGAATCGGGAGTGTCTTCTTTTTCTGGTCGATGATGTTGATTGTGAAGTAGTAAAGCTTTTCGCTTTCCATCTGGATTTCCCAACCGCGGTTGCTCTTGTTGCTCAGAATTGTAATCAGGTTGCGTTTGAGAGACAGGTTTTCAATACCCATGATTTCCAGGTTCGGAATGATCCAGTCTACAGTTTTGCGTGGAAGACTGATTGCCAGTCCGATCACGTTTTCAATCATCAGGGCGATTGTGCTTAAGCCGGCTGTCTGCAGGTAACGTGGTTTAGGGAAAATGCCGCGTGCTTTTGATGACGGTTTTCCTTCGCCTTCAGGAAGATAAGCTTCGTAAAGATCTCCAGGTTTGTCATCATTAGGCATAAGTCCTTCCAGTACGTAGTACAGATGGCGGATTGCACATTCACGGGCCAGTTCATACTGATTGTATTTTTCCAGGCCTTTGATAACCATAAAGTTGAACAGAGGATAAACGCTTCCACAGTAAGCATTTCCTTTTTCGTTGAAGGATTCGCTGTCTCTTGAAAGAGACGGGAACGGATGGTCTGTTCCGAATGTTTTAGGGTTATTGATATGATTTACAAGACAGTCTGCCTTGTCGGCATTAGGGATTTCTGCCAGAAGCGGCCAGAAACCTGCGATTGTCTTCTCTTTAAGTCTCTGTTCGTTTTTGTCCAGATCGTGGTAGAAGCCTGTTTTGTCGTCCCACATCATTGAATTAACGCGTGTCTTGATAGAGAAGTACATCTTGCGGTACTGGAAGCTCAGTTCCTTGTCGTTCAGGATATCTCCGAGTGCAGACATGTAAGATGCGTTGAGAGCCATACAGGCGTTGAAGTCTACCGGATAGTAAGCTCCGTCGCGAGGTGAGTTTGACATGCCGGAACATACAAAAGGAACTGAATAAAGTCCGTTTGGCTTTTTGAATGTTTCGTCAATCCATGTCATGTATTTCTGCAGAACAGGCATTACTTCCTTGATTCTGCGTTTGTTTGCCGACTTGTGGTAAAGGTTGTATTCTGCCCAGGCGAAAAGTGGAAGCCCGATTCCTTCAGGATTCTTCTTTTCTACAACAGGCTGGTCATTTGAAAGGTCATACTTCCAGCGGATTGCTCCGTTTGGTTCCTGACGTTTGTACAGATAGTCAATATTCTTTTCTGCTTCGAAATTGCGGTTTGAGTAAACCAGGAAGAATGAAGAGAAAATAGAATCCATCTGGTTTAAAATGAATTTTCCGTCTTCAGGGTAAACAAAATATCCGTCTGTATCTTCTGCACCAGTTTCCGGATTTATCCAAAGAGATGATACCCATGACCAAGTTTTATTATAAATATCTACAAAATCCTGATCGTAGAAGTGAATTTTCGGAAAATCGTGCTTACTCACAAAAAGCTCCTGATAGACTTTATTTTATATGATAATGATAGTATTTCTAGTATACCACATTTATTCCGAATTCGTGCAAAAATTCGGAGAAATTTTTAAAAAATTATGGTTTTTCCCTTGATTTTTTGAAAAAATTCAGAATTATTTAGAGATTTTTAGCCCAAAACCTAAGGATTTCGGGCTTTTTAGTTGATCCACTGACCGTTAGGCCCCATTCTTCTTGCCGGTGCCCCGTTATTCTGGGCATCCGGAGGCATTGCACCGCTCTGAACGTTATACGGGTTCACGCTCTGGTCCGGAGCCGGGGTCTGAACAGCAGGAACTGCCGGGGCTGGAACTGATTCAGCAGAGACTTCTGCCTGAACTTCAGTTTCGGCGGCCGGAGCTTCTTCTTTCTTGGCTTCCTGTGCAGCTTCTTCGGCAGGATCAGGTCCGTAAAGAAGCCGTACAATTTCCTTTTCAGCCTTGTGGCGCTGTTTAAGAAGCAGAGCTTTTGTTCCGTTCTTGTAAACGTAACCGGAAGAATTGTATGTTTCGAATCTAGGGTCAGTTCTGAACGGAATATCGTAGATGTAGATTGTTCTGAATGAAGAAACACCGCGGATAATAACGTAGTGTGTGTATTCAAGAGGATATTCGATAGTGAATACTCCTGAACCGCCTTCTCCTCTTTCAAAGCTGATGTTTTCAGCAACAGTCCAAGCCCAGATAACGTTGTTTCCTTCTGTAAGGATTTTCTGGAAGTGAGGATAGAAGTGATTGTCTGTAACAACAACCGGGTAAAGTTCGCTGAGTGTCTTGATATCGAACGATCCTGCTTCTGCCAGGTAAGAAGCGATGATAGCCTTACCGCCGGCCACGAGAGAATCGTCATTAACAAACTGACCGTAACGAATAAGAGCATCACCAATTTCAACGGCCTGAACAACCGAAAGGAATGTTCCGTTTTCTGAAATTGTAAGGGCGTTCCCTTCCATTTTGCAGGCTTTTTCAATCTTTTCTGTACATGCTTTGAGAGAATCAACCATGTGGGAAGCGTAATTCTTTGAAAGAGGCATCATTTCCACGTATGTGCGGAGGATACCGGCTGCTTCTGCCAGAGAACAGTTTTCAACGTTTACTTCACCTGCAATTTCCGTAAGCTTCTTGATTACAGATGAATCAGGGTAGATATACATGTGTCCTGCAATATTGCGCTGTGTAAATGGAGAAAGCGAGTAATCTGCGGCAGCCTTACGGAGCATTGAAGCCTTAGACTTAATGTCTTTTTCAAGATTTTCGTTCATTTCTGACAGTGTGTTGAAGAACGGTGCAGAAAGATAAGTTCTTGAATCGCTGCGCTTGAAGCTCTGAGGAATTTCGTCCAGGGCTGAAGTGTATTTTCCACGTGAACCCTGTTCAGCAATGTATGCCACAACTGAAGGTTCGTGCATTGCTGCTTCAGAGTTAGACTTGAAGGTAGAAACTACACTGTCGCGGAATGTGCGCACAGCCTGAGGGTAGCCTCCTGCAAGAACAGAATCAACAAGGCCTGCAAACTTGAATTCAACAGTCTTTTCGTAAGGAGAATAAGAAGCAACCGACATTCCGGTGTTGAAACGGATGTACTGACCTTCGAATTCAGGAACCAGGAATTCCCAGATCTGTTTCTTTGAAGAAAGGAGTCTGCGTCCTTTTGTTTCTGAAGAGCTTTCAAGATTTGAAGCAATTGAATAAGGAATGGCAACTTCTTTGTAACCGGAAGGAATTTCGGCCATAACCGAGAATCCAGGCTTTTCGGCTGTTCCCGTAAGTTCAATATGAAGAACTACATCTTCTGTGAAAATAAAGTCGTATGAATTGTCCGAAGTTTTATTCCAGTCTGTTAGTTTCAGGTCGCGGCGGGCGGCAGGGTCTTTTGTAACTGCATAAACAGGTTTTGAATCATCACAGGTAAGTGTAACTCCGCCAAAAGCCAGCTGCATACGGTTCTTGAGAACGGAAATATTGTTGCTGTCTTTAGTTTCCGAAAGGGTAATCTGAAGACCACCGTTTTTTTCTGTTATAATGGAATCATTACTAAATTGAAGAACGAAAATGCCGATTATTATAAGGATATCGACAATGAAAAATCCAAGCGCTTTTTTAATTGTTCGGGCAAACATAGTTTTATTATTTTAACCTAAGTGAAAATAATAAACAATCAGATATAAATATATAGAAAAAAGGACGAATCAATGAAATTATCCCGCAAAATCCTGTACATCATGGCTGCAGCCCTTTTACTTGCAGGTTGTGCCGGAACACCGGAAAATACTGCTACAGAAACTCCTGAAGCTCCAAAAACTGTAGAAAAACAGAAGGAAGAACCTGTTCCAGAGCCTGTTCGGGAACCTGAAGATACACCGGAAGTAGCATTTGCAAAAAAACTCCGCGCAAAACTGAATAAAAACGACATAAACGGAGCCCTGGAACTGTTCAAGACAATTCCTGAAGAAATTGCCGCCGACAGAGACATGGTTTTCCTTCATGCATCCCTGTTTATTTCTGCAGGCCGCTATGACGATGCAAAAGCAGTCGCTTCAGAACTGGCAGAAGTCTACCCTGACGACCTGGAAATTCTTGAACTTAACGCTGTAATTGCAAAAGCCACAGGAGACACAGCAGGCTACAAATCATATTCGGGAAAGATTCTGGCACAGGATCCGTACAACGCTTCAATCAACGTTCAGGTTGCCCAGGAATATGCAATGAACCGCAAGTGGAAGCAGGCCCGTGCAAATTACAAGAAGGCTCTTGTAAGCGAACCTGAAAATCCTGATGCACTTTTCGGTTACGGCCAGACAAGTTTCTACGCAGGAGACGACAAGGCTGCAAAAGATTCCTTCGACAAAATTCTTGAAAAAGACCCTGAAAACAGCATGGCTCTGGCTTATCTTGGAAAAATCTCTGCAGCCAACGAAAACTTCCTGAGCGCTGTAAAATACATCCAGGAAGCAATCAAATACGACGACAAGAACTATGACTTCTATATGGATCTTGGAAGCTACTACCACCACCAGAACAAAACTGCTCTGGCAATCGAGCAGTGGGAAAAAGCCCGCGACCTGGACCCAACATACTTCCTGGCTTATGCTTATCTTGCCGGAATCAATGACGAAAAGAACAACTACGACGTTGCCCTTGATAACTACCGCAAAGTAATCGAAACAAATCCGGACTACTACTATGCATACGAATCTGCAGGAATCCTGGAATGGCACGCACAGAACTGGGAAGCTTCCCGCAACGACTTTATGATGGCCTACAATGTGGGCGGCAAAAAAGACTGGTCTTACGCTCTTATGATTGCTGCCACATACTTTAAGGAAGGAAACGCATTCAAGGCAAAGGAATTCCTTGGTCCGATCATGAAAAAAATGGACAGAGAATCTCCGGAATACCTGATGGTTAAATTCTATTACGACAATTACAGCAAGAACGGAGCTACTACACTTTCCAAGAAAATCAATTCAGTTGAAAACACAACAAAACGCGGAAAGCTCTGGTTCTACTTTGCCCTGTACCACGACCTTATGGCAGGGCCTGAAGCCGGCGCCGAGTACTACGGAAAGGTTGTTTCAATGCAGGCACCAATGTTCTTTGAATACAGAATTGCAGAATGGGGACTTTCATTATGAGCCAGACAATCAGAACACTTGAACTTAACGGAAGAAAAATCACACTTATCGGAACTGCTCACGTTTCAAAAGACAGTATCGATGAAGTAACAAATACAATTACAGAACTTCAGCCTGACTGCGTTGCCGTTGAACTGGACCAGAAACGTTCTGATTCCATTCAGAACGCAGACAAATACGCACAGCTGGATATTGTAAAAGTACTTAAACGCAACGAAGGGTTCCTGCTTCTGGCAAATCTGATTCTTGCATCTTTCCAGCGCCGCATGGGTCAGAACGTGGGTGTAAAACCTGGTGACGAAATGCTGGCTGCCATCAATGCAGCAAAGGAACTGAACGTTCCCGCCCAGATGGTGGACCGCCCGATTCAGGTTACCCTGCGCAGAGCATGGGCAAAAAATTCTCTCTGGGGAAAATGCAAGCTTCTGGCATCCCTTCTGACAAGTGCCTTCAGCAACGAAGAAATTTCTGAAGAAGAAATCGAAAGCCTGAAAAAAGGAAACGAAATGGATTCCATGATGGATGAACTTTCGGAATACATGCCTGTAATCAAAAAAGTTCTTATTGACGAAAGAAATGATTACATGGCAAACAAGATCTGGGAATGTCAGGGAAACAATATCGTAGCAGTTGTTGGCGCCGGCCATCTGGACGGAATTGAAACCACTCTCAAAGCGGTTGCCGAAAAGACTGACAGAACAGACATGGAAGAAATTTCTGTGGTTCCTGCAAAGTCTATTGGCGGAAAGATCTTTACCTGGCTCATCCCTGCAGTGATCGTAGGCTTCATTGCAGCAGGCTTCATCTACGGCGGCACCCGCCTTGGCTCCGACATGCTCGTGGCCTGGGTTCTTGCAAACGCCATTCCTGCCGGAATCGGCGCTCTTCTTGCCGCCGCCCACCCGCTTACAATCCTTGTTTCAATGCTGGCAGCACCGCTTACATCTCTTTGTCCGTTTATAGGCGTAGGTTTTGTTTCGGGAATTCTTCAGGCCGTTATCTGCAGACCTAAAGTACGCGACATGGAAGATCTTCAGGACGATGTTTCGTCTCTGAGGGGCTGGTATAAAAACAGAATTCTCAGAGTACTTCTGGTTCTTCTGCTTTCATCTCTTGGAAGTTCCATAGGTACCTTTGTGGGCTTTGGCGACATCGTAGGAAAATTCATTACAAGATAGAAGAAAAAAGCCACACCGATTCGGGATGACTAACGTCATCCCTTTTTTATTTTGATTTTTTTACAAAGATTTTGCGTTAGCAAAATCGAATCCGTGTGACAATATCCGTGTGTAAAACTTATATTTTTAATTTTCTCTGCACGGTCTTTTATTGATCGCTTTCTTAATTCTCCAGAGGCCGAAGGAAAGCAGATATGAGAAAAAAAAGCCGTCCGAAGACGGCTTTCACAAAAATTAGTGGTGGAACAGACGGATGCCGTTGAAGGCCATAACCATGTTGTAGTTATCGGCAGCTTCAATTACCAGGTCATCGCGAACTGATCCGCCTGGCTGAACTACTACAGTTACACCAGACTTGCGTGCGCGTTCGATGTTGTCTCCGAACGGGAAGAAAGCATCTGAACCAACAGCAACATTTGTGTTCTGTTTGAGCCATTCT
>JAZLIM010000119.1:0-31090 GCA_045617385.1 Treponema sp. | reverse complement strand
AAAACACTGTTTCGGAAAGTATATTAGGAATTTATAAAAAAGTCAAAAATCTCCATAAAAAAAGGCCGGAAAAATCCGGCCTTTCAGGTTATATTTCTCTTCTTTCTAGTATCTTTTTACAAGATGCGGTTCTTCGAATCTTACGCGCACTTCAGGAAGCTTTGGCAGCACTGAATAAGAGTTTGTAAGCCAGTCACCGTCGGTTGTATCAGGATCTCCACTTTCAGGATGATTCATTCCGTCTGCAGGAGGCAGATAAATGTGAACAGGGATCTCTGCACCGGCTTTAAGCGGATTTTCAAAGAAGTAAGTCATAAGATCCACAAAATCTACTCCAGGCTTTTTGTAGAACCAGTATCCGCCGAATTCAATGGCAGCATTTACATCCTTAAGCTCATCCTTGAAATAAAGCTCACAGAAAACAGGGTTCTTTTCGAATTTCAGAGGGATTTCAACACCTTCGGCATCTTCTGCCCCGCCCCAGCGGAGTTTTGCAGGAAGCTCGATTTCTCCGTCAGAAACGGCTTTTGAACTGAAGAAAGGTTTATGAGCTTCTTTGCGGTATGCACCAAGAAGCGGCTGTTCAATTCCAACTTCCGGATTATTCGGATCTGTTACTTCACATCCCAGGCGTCCGTCATCACGGAACTGGTACATTGTGAAGGCAGACAGCCATTTTTCGTCATCTTCCTGAAGTCTTTCCATAAAATGACGCATCATGTTTGCCTGTTCGTATGCACCTGTTACGTCTCCGTCGCCATTAAGTTCAGAAAGAACAAAAGGCTTGTCCTGTCCTGTAATTTCACGGAGGCGATGAAGTGTGGCCTTTGCCTTTTCGTAAACTTCGTCTACGTCGTAGCAGCGGTGTGTTACATCCAGATTTGATTTTTCGGCAATGTCATTAGGCCATCCCCAGTGGAGGGAAAGGTACTGGTCTCCTGACCAGATGTCGGCAACTTTGTGAGCTTCAAGGAAGATATCTTCCATTTCTACTTTGCCTTCTTCCTTGATGAACATACCGGCACAAAGAATCATTTTTACGTTCGGTGCATACTGGTGTACGATGTTTGCAAAGCGTACAAAGAAGTCTGCAAGTTCCTGGTAAGAAGCGCGCTTGTTAAAACAGAACCAGGTTCCTGTACATTCGTGGTTTACACGAAGCAGGACTCTTCCATATGAACGGAGATCTTTTGCAACGGCAATCAGATATTCGTCTGTGAGGTGAGGATCTGCAGTAAGAGTAAGAACTACGTCCATTCCGTGGGCACGGATATCTTTCATAAAATTGAAAGGTTCGCCGTTACGGTTTCCGTTCAGGCCACCCTGATACGGGAAATAATCTTCATAAGGGAAATTCCATGCACCGCCCGCCTTGTTTTCAGGGAGCGCTACACTTACACGCTGAGGCCATTCCTTATCCAAAGGATAATATGTGTACATAAGGCTGATGCCGCGGTGATTTTTCCGCATTTTCTGCAGAATATAATCCTGATTCACATAAAGACCGCGTTCACTGCCGTCACCCATATCCAGCGCTGTAGAGGCTGGAGTAAGTCTTACTTTAGATACTTTCATACCCTTACAATATTACAGCAAGGGATGTATACAAAATATCAATCCTCTTTGATTATTGTTAAAAAGTTTAGATATTATTGAGTGTCTTACAGAGAGGGTGATTCTTTGCGTATGCTTCCCCGGCAGCAAGAATAGTTTCTTCCATTTTTTCGGTAAGGCGTTTTGCTGCAGCCGGTTCTGAAAGATCCTTGTATTCAGCCACTGAAAGAGGTTCCAGAAGCTGGAAATGATACAGAAGGCGTTCCACGTGATTGTAGCTCCATACAGGATCATGTTTTCCAAGACAGTATTTATCGCTTCCGCCAATAAATACAGGCTGAACATCGGCACCGGCTTTAAGTGCTATACGGGCAGCCCCTTTTTTGTACTGGTTTCTTCCATGGCGTGGAGTTCTTGTACCTTCCGGGAAGATGATTACGTTACAGCCCTGATCCAGAAGTTCCTTACATCTTTCGCAGAGAACATCAAAGTCTGTAGAGTTTGTAATGTAAGCCTGGCGGATTACACCGCCAAGAGGTGTTCTGAGAAGACTTCCGCGTACAATACATGTAGCGGTAGGAACATAAGACATAATGAACACAAAGTCCAGGATTGAAGGATGATTTGCTACAATCACCTTGCCCCGGAGATTCTTCATTTTTTCGGCATCATCGTTTTTTACACGTACAACACCTGTGGCACGCATCATGTTTATGAAACCGCGGAATGTATGAGAAACGTAAGAGCGTGCAAGAATTCCGAATTTTGTCTTGTCGTGCACAAAGAGGTGGAAAAACGGAAAAACCAGAACGGCCAGAAGAACAGCTCCGGTACCAAAGAAAAGGTAGCAGAAAAGTTTCATGAAACTGAAATACTGGTAAGTCAGGAAATTCTTAATCTTTGGAAGCTCGTCGTGATTGTATTTTTCGTAAAGTTCGTCTTTCTTTTTTGACATTGTCTTACCCTTAAGCAATGACTACATAGTCAGAAATTTGTGGAATTCAACAGGAGAAGAGGAAACTCCATCAAGATCTTCTATTAAAACTGAATTGTCTTTCTTTTCAAGAGAGACACGACACGCAAAAGCCAGCGGAACATTTTCTGAAGGACGTTTATCTCCATATTCTTCAGGAACCAGTTCGTCGGCATACACAAGAATTATTTCCTTTTCAGTTCCTGCAAGAACAGGACTTACTGCCATTTTAAAGGCATCAGAAAAATCATTCTTTGAAGGATAGATTACAGAATAGCCACCGTGAAGTTTAAGGGCAAGGGTTGCAAGGGCTACCGGTGTATTGAAGACAGAAAGTGAAAAACTTGCAGGAAGAATCGATCCGTCTTCTATTAAAAGTTCGTTGATTGTGAATTCCCGTTTTATTTCTCCGCGGAGAGAAACAAAAACAAGTTTTGTATCATCATCCACCGGATTCTTTTCAACTAGGTCATGCACCACCTGTACAGTCATTTTTGAAATCTGGCTGAGGCGGCGGCGGAAAAGAGGATCGGTGAATTCAAGTTTCGGAGCTTCAGAAGGATTTTCCGGAACAAAACTTACAATATCGCTCAGATAAAGACTCTTCATATTCCTTATTTCTTTTTGAAGCAGAGAAGTGAGTAAGCCTGGCTTCCCAGATTGTGGTGTGCACAGTCCAGTTTGAATCCGGCTTCTTCAATGGCGTCTACCAGTTCCTGGTAACGGTACATTTTGCTGTTTCCGTTTGCCATACATGTAAAGTAAAGGGAAGTTCCCATAAGGGAATAAGTATTACCTTCGAACTGCTGCTTGTCCCACAGAGGTTCCAGAACGTAAACGTTTGTATCTTCTGTTGCCACAGCGTGAACCTTCTTAAGGATCTTTGTTACCTGATGAAGGCTGAAGCAGTCCAGGAACTGACTCATCCACACTGCATCCGGTTTTTCAGGAAGCTGTGTAGTTTCGCTGAGCACGTTTGTAGCGTAAGTATGAATGCGGTCTGCAAAACCTTCTTTTGCTGCATTCTGTTCAGCAACAGCAGTCTGACCCGGAAGGTCAACGATTGTCATGTGAACGTCAGGATTATACTTGCAGCAGGCGATTGACCATTTTGCTGTATTTCCGCCGATGTCTACGATAGTTTTCGGATTTTTTCCGAATACGATTGGCAGAGCTTCAGGGAAAGCGATGTCTGAATAGAAGTGGTCGAATTCGAACCATGACTTTTTGGAACGTTCATCAAGCTGCGAAAGCCCTTCATAAATTACTGTCCATTTGTCGGAGAATTCTTTGAGCCCTTCCGGCTTTCCGTTCTGTACTGATTCCTTCATTTTGAAGGCACCCTTGTAACAGATATCATTGTTGAAGTTGAAGTTTACTCTTGTAAGATTGTCATTCAGAAGGAACCAGCCTACTTTTCCCAAAGTGAACTTTTCTTCCTGACTTTCAGGATTCATCTTGATTACGTACATTCCAAGAGCCATTTCGCAGAGAACCCCTACTCCGTATTCAGAGATTCCTGTTTTTTCTGAAAGTTCTTTTCTTGATATTCCCTCGTCTCCGGCATCTTCAATAAGATTCAGGATTCCCAGCTCAATCATTGCACGGATGGCCTGGAAAGAAAGTGGTGCAAAAGCGATTTTCTGGGCTTCGAAACGTGCATCAATAGCACGGATATTATCCTGTTTGTATTTATCAGTTGAAAAACGTGCCGAATCCATAATTTCAGACACCTCCTTAAGAAATACTTAGAAAAATCTAACTTATATTGACATATTTTGCAAGTTATTGAACTTTTTACACTAATATTATAACATACTCTGAAATACCTTGATATTAGAGGCGTAAATGGACGAACTGAAATTACAGATTAAAGAAACAATTATTTCCGCTCTTCAGCTTGAAGATGTAAAACCGGAAAACATTGTTGATTCTGAACCACTGTTCGGAGATGGTCTTGGACTTGATTCAATTGACGCTCTTGAACTCGGTGTGGCACTGAAGAAGAAATTCGGAGTAAAATTTTCTTCTGAAAGCGCTGAAACAAAAAAGCATTTCGCATCGGTTGATGCCTTAGCTGAATACATTTCTGCCGAACAGGCAAAATAGGAGACACACATGTCAAAAGACGAAATTTTCGACAAAGTAAAGAACATTCTCGTAGACGAATTCGAAATCGATGAAGCTGATGTAAAACCTGAAGCCCTCCTTGGCGACGACCTTGACCTTGATTCTATCGATTCTATCGACCTGATCGTTAAGATGAAGGAATTCATGCCTGCAGACAAAGGCAACGTTGATCCTTCAATCTTCAAGTCTGTAAAAACACTCCAGGACGTTGTAGACGCTCTGGTTCCTTACATGGCTTAATCTGACAAAACAGATTCAAAGAATGACTGACGGGTTTCTTCTGAAACTCGTCATTTTTTTTGCATTGGAGAAGCATTATATTGAAGACATTTCTTAAGATTCTGATACCGATTCTGGCTGCCTTATACCCGGTTATCGTTTTTTCATTTCTGGTAGTTTTTCATGTAAGCCCGCGCATCGTTTCGCTCTTTATCATCGTAATGGGTGCTGCATATTTTCTGAGTGCTTCAGGAAAGAAATTCGACTGGAAGCCCATTGTTACATCAGTTCTTCTTCTGTGTACCGGAATTCTCTGCATTGTTACAAACAAAGACATCTTCATTAAACTTTACCCCGTAGCAATCAGCATCGTATTCCTCTTTGTATTCGGTTCTTCCCTGATTGCCCCTCCAAACATTATTTTCCGTTTTGCCCTTCTGGGAGACAAATCCATAAAAGGATCATCCTATTCCGGCAAAGTGGAAGCATACTGCAAAAAAGTAACTGTAATCTGGTGCTGCTTCTTTGTTCTGAACGGGGGCACCGCTCTCTTTCTGACATTCCTGCACAACATCTTCCCTTCCATATCGGAAGAAAAATCTGCAGTAATATGCTATACATATACTGGCGGCATTTCCTACGTCCTTATGGGACTTCTTTTTGCCGTAGAATTCCTTGTTCGAAAAATGGTGGATAAAAAAATGATCAAAGCATGGCCTGTTTCAAAATTCAATGCTGACTCAAGAAAACCTGAACACGTAATGTGTTACGAAGACAAATGGTCTTCAAGAAATTTCAAGACCTGGAAAGATTTCCTTACAGACACTGCAAAAATGCGTGCCTACATCAATTCAAAGAACGCTGACCAGTGGATTCTCCACGCAGAAGATTACTGGTACTTTCTGGTAACTTTTGTGGCACTTCTCCAGTGCGGCAAGCAGGTTGCCCTTACACAGAATATTGCAGAAAACTTTATGTCTGAAGTCCGCAACGATTCAAACGAATTCCTTACAGACCAGAAAGCCGATGAATCAAGCCGTCCTACTTCCATTCCTGAAGTTCTCGAAAAAGCTGCAGCTCCATCAAATGAAGAAATCAGAACCTGTCCTGAAATCAATCCCGAAGAAACACGCATCCTCATGTTCACTTCAGGCTCAACAGGAAAGCCAAAGGCCGTTCCTCAGCGCATGAAGGAATTCGAAGAAGACAACGCCTTCATCATTTCAAAATGGGGCGACGTATTCACCGAAAGAAAACTTGTAACTACTGTAAGCCAGCACCACATTTACGGATTCCTTTTCGGCATCTGTCTGCCGTTCACTCTTGGAGTTCCTTTCCGCAGAACAAGAATTGAATTCCCTGAAGAATTTGAAAAACTGGATGATGAAAAATACATCATTATTGCAACACCTGCATTCCTTAAGAGAACTGTAGAAGTGGAAGATTCCCTCCCGCTCAAAGACACATGGATCTTTACATCGGGCGGAGCTGTAAGTCCTGAACTTGCAGTCTCAACTGAAAGAGTATTCGGCTTCTGTCCTCTTGAAGTGTACGGTTCAACTGAAACTTCAGGAATTGCTTACCGCCAGCAGAAAAAAGACGGACTTGTATGGACTCCTTTTGACAACGCAAAAGTCTGGAAAGGTGACGATGGTTGTCTCAGAATCATTTCTCCTTACATCAAGAATCCTGAAGGTTTTGCAACTGCCGACCTGGTTGAATTCACAGGCGAAGGCCAGAAGTTCATAATGAAAGGACGCTCAGATTCAATCGTAAAAATAGAAGAAAAGCGCATTTCCATGACAGAAGTTGAAAACCGCATTCTTGAAACAGGTCTTGTAAATGACGTAAAGGTTGTAGCCCTGAGCAATGAAATCCGCCAGTACCTGGCTGCAGTAATCGTCCTGAATGAAAAAGGACAGGCTCAGTTTAAAGAAATGGAAAAGTTTGATATAAATAAGTACTTCCACAACTTCCTGATGAAATACTTTGAAAATGTTGTTCTTCCTAAAAAATGGCGCTATGTGGAAAAGATTCCTGTAGACGTTCAGGGAAAGAAACACGTTCAGGAAATCAAAGCGATGTTTGAAAATGCTTAATACTGAAGAGGAAACATTTATGGCAAATATGCACGATATTATCAACGAAAACGTAATTGAACAGAATGAAACTACACTTGTTATGGAAGTTGTAATTCCTGAAAGTGCTGATTTTTTTGACGGTCACTTTCCTGAATACAAGCTGCTTCCTGCTGTTGCACAGTTCGAAGTGGTAACACGTTTCTGCAGGAAATATTTTGGAACAGAACGCTGGGTTCCTTCTATCAGAAGAATCAAATTTTCGGCTCCTATCAGACCTGACACAAAAGTAAAACTTGAAGCTTCTTACAAAAAAGAAAAAAATTCTGTTTCTTACACACTGTCAAACGCCGACAAACCTGAAATCGTTTATTCTTCAGGTTCTTTCACCACAGCGGGAAACCAGGAATAGTTTCACTGATGAATAAATTCGGTTTTGTAATTCCCGTTTACAGACACGGTTCTACTCTTGAAAACGTTGTAAAGCAGCTTCTGCATTACAACTACCCTCTCATTGTCATTGATGACGGAAACGATGAAGAAAACAGAAAGCTTATTAATGCTGTGGCAGAAAAATATGAATCTGTTTCTCTTGTTACAAGACAGAAGAATGGCGGAAAAGGCCGTGCCATGACAGACGGAATTATCCGCGCCCATGAACTTGGACTTACACACATTCTGCAGGTGGATTCAGACGGGCAGCATGATATCGGGCGAACAGATTTCTTCCTTTCTGAATCAGAAAAGCATCCGGAAGCTTTAATCTGCGGCTACCCGGAATACGATGAATCTGTACCAAAGCACCGCCTGAACGGCCGCCGGATTGCCAACGCCTGGATCCACATAGTAACGCTTTCTACTGAAATCAAAGACGCACTGATCGGCTTCAGAGTATATCCGGTTGAACCTTATTACCGCATGATCCGCCGTCACACAATCATTGATACACACATGGGTTACGACACAGATATTCTTGTACACTATTCATGGAAGGGCGTACAGATTATTTCTCAGCCTGTAAAAATCAGATACCCTGAAGACGGAATTTCTACTTTCCGCATGGTTCGTGACAATCTTCATATTTCGCTCACTTTCGCACGTCTCTGCATCGGCATGATTCTGAGACTCCCTGTTCTGCTTGGCAGAAAAATCAGGAGGTCTTTATAAGTCATGAGCCGAAAAAAAGATGAGGCTTCCCTGCACTGGTCTGAGCACAAGGAAGAAGTTCACAGTTCCATTCCAATTAAACTGCTGCTTTCTCTTCTGAAAATCCTGCCTTCAGGATTTACCTTTGCTATCTGTTTTCCGGTGGCTTTTTTCTACACACTGTTTGTACCCCGTGCCCGAAAAGAAGCGGTTATTTACCAGAAAAAGCTTAAAAGCTTTTCAAACGGGGAATCCCCGAAAATTATTTCGGCTTACCGTCAGATTCTTTCTTTTTCAATCTGCCTTGTAGAAAAACTTTCAGGCTGGCTTGGAAAAGTAAAGTATACAGACCTTATTCTTCATGACGACGACTGCCAGGATCTGATTCAGAGACTTGAAGAAGGAAAAGGTGCCGTAGTTTTCTGTTCGCACCTGGGAAACATTGAGCTTTTAAGAAGCCTTTCTTCATTCCACAGAACCGGAGTTTCAAGAGATGTTCCTGTAAACGTTCTTATGGAAGTAAATGCAACTGCAATCTTCTTCAAGACGCTGAAGGAAGTGAATCCCGGTTTTTCAATGAACGCAATAGACACAAGAAACATCGGGCCTGATACCATTGTACACCTTCAGGAATGTCTTGAACGCGGAGAACTGGTTGTATGCGCCGGCGACAGAACGTCTGCCACTTCAAAGGAACGTTTTATCAGAAAGCCTTTCCTTGGGGAGGAAGCTGATTTTCCTTACGGCGTTTATCTTATGGCAATGCTTCTTAAGACTCCGGTTTACTTTATGTTCGGGCTCAGAAGCAGAACAGCCACACTGCGCCCGAAGAATCATATGATAGTAGAAAAAGCTAAGACAGAAACTGACTGTCCTAGAAGTGAACGGGAAGAAAGAATCAGCATGCTCTGCCAGGAATTTGTTGACCGTCTTGAACACTACTGCATCCGCTTCCCGTACCAGTGGTATAACTTTTTTAATTTCTGGATGAAACAGTTGCCGGAATCAAAAGGAAATGAGTAACTTATTATGGAAACAGGACTTATTACTAAGGAAACAAAATTCAAAGTTGAATTTTACGATGTAGATGCCATGAACATTGTGTGGCACGGAAACTATGTAAAATACATGGAACTGGGGCGCTGCGACCTTCTGGACAGCATCGGCTACGGATACCTGCAGATGGTGGAAACAGGTTATTCTTTCCCTGTAATCGGGATAAACCTTAAGTACATCCGTTCCCTGAAATTCCGCGAAACAGCAACCATCAGGTCGACCCTGATTGAGTACGAAAACCGTATCCGCATCAAATACGAGATTTACAACGAAAAAGGTGAACTGACAACAAAAGCCGAAAGTACACAGATGGCTCTGAACATGGCCACAAACGAATCGGAATTTGTATGTCCTAAAGTTTTTACTGACAAAGTTGAAAAAATACTGAATAACAAATAAAAGGACGTGACCAATGAATCTGAAAAAAATCACAGGAATTATTGCTGCTGCTGTTCTTGCAGTTTCTTCTGTATCTGCAGTTTCACTTGAAACTGTATGCTCAGGGCTTGCAGCCCACCCTCACACAACAGGAAACTTTACACAGGTAAAGAAACTTAAGGCTAACGGAAGATCCATCAAAAGTTCCGGAAACTTTATTTTCGGGCTGGATGGAATCATGTGGAATACAGTAAAGCCTTTCCCTTCTACTCTCGCAGTTGGCAAAACACGTATTATCCAGACTGCCGCCGACGGAAGCCGTACTGTAATTGAAGCTGAAGGAAATCCTGTTTTCGGAAGCATTGCAGGAACTCTTACTGCAGTGTTCTCAAACGACCTTACACTTCTTAAAGAAAATTTCACAACAGATTTTTCTGAAAAAGAAGGAGGAGCCTGGACTCTGGTTCTTACTCCAAAAGACCAGACAATTACAGCTGTTCTGAACACACTTACACTTGAAGGTTCTTCTGGAGCTGAATATTCAATGGACGCAATCATCCTTGAAGAAGCTTCGGGAAATACAATCACATATTCGTTCTTTGACCAGAAATACCCAAAGGAGCTGACTGATGCTGAAAAAGCTTTCTTCGAAGCTGAATAAACTGACTGACAGAAACTTTCTTGCCCTGTGGCTGATTTTCCACGGAGCAGTTGCACTCTTTTTTATTGCAGGACTTTTTCTGCACCGCGGCGCAATCGGGCTTGATGCAGACCTTATGAACATGCTGCCGGCTTCCTATGCACAGGAAGCTGTAAAAGCTGCAGACGAAAAACTTACATCGGAAAGAACAAACAATGTATTCATCCTCGTTTCCAATGAAGACTTCAAAAAAGCAAAGTCTGTTGCCGAAGAAGTATACTCCAAGCTTAAGGACAGTCCTAAGTTCCTGAACGTTTCACTTTACGCCGGAATGTCTGCTGCTGATGAAGTCATGGATTTTATCTATCAGTACCGCTGGAATCTTCTTAGCCAGAACGACATAGACCTGATCAATTCTGAAGGCGGTGCCGAAGTCTTTGCTGAAAATGCACTCGCAAAAGCATACGGTGCATTTACAATGGCAAGCCTTGATAACCTGGACACAGACCCTTTCATGCTCACTGAAGCCGGTCTTCAGAAATATCTTTCTGCCCTGCAGAATTCAGGAACAGCCATGAGTCCTAAAGACGGCGTTCTTGCTAGCTTCTACGAAGGCCGCTGGTACGTAATGATTTCGGGACTTCTCAGCAAAGAAGGCGCTGCCCTTGCAAGCAAGGAAAACGCCATCGTTCAGATCTACAATGTATGTAACCCTTACGAAAAAGACGGCACACGTTTTGTTTATCAGGGAACTCCATTCCACAGCTACAAAAGTTCTACTGAAGCCTCAAAGGAAATCATGCTGATTTCCATTATTTCAATGCTTGCAGTAATCATCATTCTTTTCAGCGTATTCAAGAATCCTGTTCCTATTGCAGCATCCGTGGGATCAATTTTCGTTTCAATTGCAACTGCCCTGCTTGCCACAATTGCGGCATTCGGAAAAGTTCACGTTCTGGCTCTGGTATTCGGAACTTCACTTATCGGTTCCTGCATCGACTACAGCCTGCACTACTTCATTAACTGGAAAGCAAATATTGAACTTACAAAAGGAAAAGAAATCCGTACACACATGATGAAGGGCCTTTCTCTTTCTCTTGTTTCTACAGTTCTCTGTTTTGCAATCCTGACCCTTGCTCCGTACACTCTCCTGAAGCAGATGGCTCTGTTCTCCCTTTCAGGACTCATCAGTTCATACATGACTACAATCTGTCTGTATCCGTTCATTCCGGTACCAAAACAGGAAACACGTGTTATCCGCACAATGAAGCTTATGAAGACTCCTGACTGGTACAGCAAGAAAGTTGTAGGACGTATCTTCATTACTGCAATCTTTGCCGTTCCGCTTCTTATGATTCTGATTTTCCACAACAATGTAAAAATCCATAACGACCTTACAACCCTTTACACTATGGAAGGCCGCCAGCTGGAAGATGAAATTGAAGCCGCAAAAGTGCTTCAGTACAATCCTACAGGATGGTACATTGTACGCGGAACAGACGAAAATGATGTTCTTGCCCGTGAAGAAGCACTTGCCGGAAAACTCAACGCTTTCTGTAAGGCAAACGGACAGCCTTCGGGTTACCTTGGAACAACTCTTTTTGTTCCTTCAGAAGACATGCAGAGAAAGTCACGTAAGGCATGTGAAAAACTTCTGGAGCTGGCAGACTTCCAGTTCGAAGCTCTGGGATTTGAACCTGAACTGGCAGACGAACTCCGTGAAGATTTTGCAAATTCCGAAAAGGATTTCATTTCTCTTGAGAAAGGGAACGTTCCTGCATTCCTGGCAGATTCAATTTCTTCTGCCTGGCTCGGAAATATCGGCGGAACATATTACACAGTGCTCCTTCCTGCCCTTACAACAGATTCTGACTCTTTCCGCCAGTTTACCGACAACGACACATTCTTTGTAAGCAAGATGGAAGACATCAGCCACGACCTGGACAAGCTTACAAAAATGATTCTTATATTCTTCCTGGCCGCTTACGTTGTAATTTTTGTAATCCTCAGATTCTTCTACACAACAAAACAGTCACTGAAAATCATTTCCATTCCGGTTCTGATCATGATTGTAGTAGGCGCCGTATTCGGAGCTGCAAAAATCCACCTGGAATTCTTCTCTATAGTAGGAATGATTCTGGTTCTTGGACTTGGACTGGACTATATCATCTACATGATGGAAAACGAAAAACACAAAGGTACCGAAAATTCAATTCTGGAACCTTATGCTATCATGCTTTCCTTTGTGACTACGGTTATTTCTTTCGGTGCTCTTTCCCTGAGTACCTTCAAGCCGGTCCATCTGATAGGTCTTTCAATCTTCATAGGCCTCATCACCGCCTACCTGAGTTCCGTCTTCTACGACAGAAGTTAAAACACTTGAACTTTCAAAAAGCGAATCCTGAGTCCGTTCAAAGAACTCAGGAGACTCTGTGAGAATGACCGGAACACAGATTTCAAGATACCTTTGCAAATGACGCGAAGGAACAGAATGTGGGTTCCGGTCATTCTCATTATTTTCACTGTACGCAGTAAATCCTTTTAGCTTTTCTATTTGACTATTTTTGAGATTTTGGTGATACTTTATATATATGAAAACTTCGAATAAATTTACTTTAGTGCGCGTATTTGCAGCTCCTGTTACTTTCCTGCTTTATTTCATTCCAGTCTGGACAGGCCATTTTGCTGCAGCATCGCTTTTCATTCTGCTTCCTTTCCTTGTTTTTGCTGAATTTACAGATTATCTGGACGGACATTTTGCCCGTAAGCATAACGAAGTAAGTGACTTCGGAAAAGTTTTTGATCCTTTTGCAGACGTTATCCTTCACATGACTACATTTATCTGTCTGATGTCTTCTTACAGCAAAGAAATTTCAGGATACATGCCTGCCTTGATTTTTGTTCTGCTTTTCTACCGCGAACTGACAATGACATTCTTAAGAATGGTTGCCGCACAGAAAGGAACAGCAATTGCTGCCCGTAAAGGCGGAAAACTCAAAACAGTTGTATACATTGCATCCGGTTTCTACGGACTCCTTATGGAACTCATGGTAAGAACAGGATTCGTTGTAACATTCAATATGATGACCGTACTCAAAAATGTTGGATACGGCCTTTTCACTCTTTGTCTTGTTCTCAGCTATATTTCATTCGTGGACTACCTCATCAACTTCAAGGCAATCTTCACAGAAGAAAAATAATATGATCATTTCTAACGACCAGCTCAAATGGTATGGACGCTGTCTGGACTCAGACGGCGTCAGATTTTTTAACTGGACCTGTTCAGGCTTTGAATTTGCCTTTACAGGAACAAAAGCTACAGCCACAATCATCAGCGATGCTTCATCCTGGGGAAAAGACAACTTTGGGTGGCTTTCGGTATTTACTGCCCCATTAGACCAGGATTACCCGGATGAACCTTCCCTTAGAATTGAACTGGCATCCGACAGCAACACCTGTGTTCTTTTTGAAAATACAAAACCTGAAACTGTAAAAATCAGAGTCATGAAGACTTCGGAAGATGCCTTCGGAATGGCCGGCCTGAAATGCCTGGAAGTGGAAGGAAAAAAGAAAAAGCTTCCGGTTCAGAAAAAAGACCTTAAGATTGAATACATCGGAGATTCCATTACCTGCGGTTACGGAATTGACGGAGTATGGGAAAAGGATGTTTTCAGAACTGAAATTGAACGTGCCGACAAAGGCTACGCCTTCCTGACTGCTAAAAAACTGAACGCTGAGTACCACATGATTTCCTGGAGCGGAATCGGGCTTACTTCGGCATACGTTGACCCTGCCGTAGACCTTCCTGACAGTGAGTGGACCATGGCCCGTACCTGGCCTTACACCGACAAATCTGCCTGTAAAAGACTGAAGAAAGATCCTGAAGCTTGGGATTCATCAAAATATGTTCCGGATCTTGTGGTGATTAACCTGGGAACCAACGATCAGAGCTACACAAGAGGAAAGGAAACCAGAATCCGTTCTTTCATCAACGTATACCGTATTCTTCTGGAGGAAGTTCACCGCCGGACACCTGGCGCCAGAATTATGTGCTGTCTTGGAGTTATGGGGCAGGACCTTTGTCCTGCAGTGGAAGCGGCCGTAGAAAAGTTCCGGGCTGAATTTCCTGCGGCAGACGTAAAGACTTTAAGGTTCCCGGTTCAGGACGAAAAAGACGGCATCGCAGCCGACTGGCACCCGAGTGCTGAAACCCACAGAAAGATGGCAGAACAGCTGAGTGATGCCATAAAGAACTGGTAGGATTTCTTCTCCAAACCAGAAATTATCACACCGATTTTTTTTGTAAAGGATATCCATGCTAACGCAACGGGGCTGACGCCCCTGTGAGGAACGCGTTATGCATGGGAAAGAAGAAATATCGGTTTTCTCTAATCAAAAACCGCAGTCATTTCAGGAATAATCTGGGCGTACCAAAGTCTTAACAGAGTGCCCGTTTCTTCGTCATATCCAGGATATTCTGCAAAAACAAGGTCACATCCGTTATTTTCAAGAAGGTTGAAATACTGAAGTTCTTCTTCTTTTACATCGCGAACTGGTATTGATCCGCCAACAAGACCTGAACCTGCATCAGAAGACAGCTGAAATATCTGATATCCCATTCCAATTTCTACTTCGCAATCCAGAGCTATATCAAATCTTGTTCCTTCTGAAAAATCAGTTTCACCGGTCATATTGATAAGGCCTTTTGTATCTCCGTTATTCTTAAGGATAATGGTTCCAAGAATTTCGGCCTTTCCGTTCAGAGCAAGCTTTCCGGCTCTGTAAGTTTTTTCATCATCTGCATCAAGGAACATGGCAGTTCCTTCTTCTTCAGCGATAGACCAGATTCTGTTTCCGATTCCTGTGCTGTAGCGTTCTACAAGACCTCTTCCAAGATCTTTGTGTTCGTAGATATATTCGTTAAGCATGGCAACAACGGCATTTTCGCGGTCTACAAAGACTACAGGATTTTCGTTTCCAAGACCGAAGATTTCAGCTCCACAAAGAACAACATTTGAATCTTTTCCCGCATAAACTACAGGAAGTTCTGAAAAGCACAAATTGTTATGAACACCGAAAGATGAAATACTTTCTACCTGTTCGAAATCTTCATAGGAAGCAATGACTGTTGTTCCGTTTCTTGTGTAGAGAGCCCATGCCTTAGCATTTTCACCCATTTCTACAGGATCATAGATTCTTGTTTCCCTGATTACTGCATAATGATCTTCAAAATGAAGGGTCTGACCACATTCGTAGAATTCACATTTTTCAATGTTTACAGAAGCTGCCCCTGTAGCTGAAACGGCGAATGCTTCTTCATTTTCTGTTCCACATCTTTCCATCCAGACTTTATAAAGATCGAAATGAACGTTGTATGTGCTTTCGCCGTCTTTTTCACCTTTTCCCAAAAGTGCACCGTTTGTAAAATCATAGAATTCAGTATTTGCTATTTCAATGTTGCTGTCAGGAACACCTTCTTTTGTAGCAATACATTTTACTGCAAGGCTGTATCCTTCTCTTTCACCGTCAAAGGAAGTGCTTCTGAAAACTCCGTTTTCAATCTGAAGAGTTCCGTTATTTACCTTGTTTTCAAAAATGATTGCTGAAGATTCAGGATCTTCAATATCGCAGAAAACTGTAAATCCGTTACAGTCAATATGCAGAACATTGAAACTGTTTTCAGTTTCTCCATTTATAGAAAGCACAACAGGCTCAGAAATTCTTATGTCGCTGGAAAGAGTATAAGAACCTGTTTCAGAAAGTGCTTCCTTCATTTTTTCTACAGAAGAAGATCTGGCGTTCAGGGTTACCTTATTGGCGCCTTCTTTTACTTCAAAATATTCTTCGGTTCCGCCGGAAAAATAAGAATAATTATGGCGCTCGCCAACTACTACGAATTCTATCTTAAGCTTTTTCCCTACTTCAAAGTTTCCAAGGCTAACATTCTGTTTTTCAGGAAGTCCGCTTTCAAGAGAAAGTGTAACAGAATGATTTTCAAGTAAAGGAATTTCATTGCCTTCTTCGCAAACCCTGAAAATCATATAAAGATTATCTTCTTCAGTGGCAGGAACTGCAGAACGGAATGCTGCTACAGTCTGGTTTGAAAGTCCAAAAGAAACCTGAGATTCCTGAACTTCGGACTTAGGACCGAAAGAACATGATGCAAATCCTAAAAGGGCTGCAGTAAGGACGAACAAAACAAAAGTCTTTTTCATAAGTACTCCCAAAAAATTATCTCATCCGGAACTTTTTTTCTTATTTATATACTATAACATATCATTTATTCAAAAAGAAGAGCTGCTACTCTCCAAGGGCCTTTTCAAGCCGCCGTAGTTCTTCTCCGGAAATACGAAGGATTGTTCCATGACGTTTCTTGAGGCGGTCAAAAGAATATTCAGCGCCTGAAAGTATTTTCCAGGAACCTTTTGAGTTGTCACAGTCTTCAAGATCCGTAGTCTTAAGCGGCAGGTAACCTGTTCCGGCCATGTACTGGTCGGCAATAAGACCGTATTCCGGAACCTCCGGATTTTCCCAGTCTTTCCGGTTGTAAACAAACAGTTCAGGGCCTTCCAGTGAAGAATTATCCAGACAGTCTACGTTGAGCGCGGAAGTATCAAGGCCAAGCTCGTGGAGATACAGAACTTTCTGCCAGGAAGTATAGTCCAGAAGATTCTTTGTCTTCATTATAAGAATACCGCCGTTCTTTTCTGCGTTGTCACCGTCTTTTGAGGCACTGTAATACCAGTCCCCAACTTTGAGAACTGTGGTATCGATTATTTCACGGCCTTCCTGACAGTCAATGAAGAGCCTGGTTTCCGAAAAGTTTTCGAAGTCCTTTGTAGCAACATAATAAATGGCATTTGGTTTTGCCTTCATCTTTGTAGCTGGATCCATAATGCTGGAAGCAAAGAAAATGATGTACTGACCTGTTTCTTCGTGGTAAATCATTTCAGGTGCCCAGGCCATTCCGGCATTTTCAGGAGCAGCTTTTATGAGCTTTGGTTCCGACCAGTTTACAAGGTCACTGCTCTGCCAGAAAACAAGATACGGGCTTCCCGTAGTACTTGCGTCATAATACCCCTGTTCATTCTTCTTCCAGCCTCCGCGGTGGAAAATGCTGAGGTCGGTTGCTACCAGGAAAAATCTGTTCCCGTCCTTGGAACGGTAAAGGAATGGGTCCCGTACGCCCTTTTCGCCCACTCCGCTTACAAGAACCGGTTTACCGCCGTTCATATCCTTAAAATGAAGTCCGTCTCCGCTTACGGCAAAATAAATCTGTTCTCCAGATTCGTTTTCTTCCCCAATAAAATGTCCGAAAAGATATCCTTCAAAATCCTGTTCCATAATCAGTTCCTGCAGTTTTTTATAAAATTTTCCGTTTTAATTAATCGTTTTACAAGTATTATAACAGTTTTTTATTTTCATAAAAGATTTTTAATATCATCGATTTTGTCATATAATGGAGATTATGGACATTTCAGAACTTTCGGAAGAAGAAAAATCTCATCACCTTCAGGCATACAACCATGCACTTTTTGAGAACATGGCTTTCTTTGCTGACTCTGTTCTTGCCGTAAACATTGAAACCCGGTCTGTTTCAATCATGCACGACAGACTTACGCCCGAAATGAACGGAAAAATATTTCCTCTTGATGATTTCATTAAGCACCTGAAAGATACAACGCACCCGGATTTTATTGCAGGTATGGCCAGAACCCTGGCCCCGGACTATATCCGGTCGCTAAAACGCAGTACCACCTTTGAAAGCAAACTGTTCGTAAAGGGGAAATACCATATTCTTCAGTGTGTTGTAACCCCGGCATTTGAAGCAGACGGCTCCATTAATAATGCTTACATTACCCTGCGCGACATTCAGGATATTCTTGACGAACGCGAGGCCAATAAACAGAAAATCCAGGATGAATACAACAAAGTGTACAGTGTTCTTTCCGGTGCCCGCATGGGACTCTGGAGCATGGAGCTGAATGACGGAGAGCCGCGTTTATACATAGACACCACAACAGCCTCTATTCTCGGTATCCGGGAAAACCTTTCTCCGGAAGAAAACTATAACTTTCTTTTTGACCGCATAGATCCGGAATATAAAGACCAGATCAAAAAAGAAATTCAGAAAGTCTGTGAAGGAAAACCTGCGGAAACGCTTTATTTATACCACCACCCTTCTCTCGGAAAAATAAGCATCCGTTTCGGCGGCGTTAAGGAAGTGAACAGAAAAGGCCCTGGAAGTTATATCCGCGGATACCACCAGGATATTTCCATTTTCAACGAACAGATTCAGAGGCAGATGGAAATTCTGAATGCAATCCAGAAACGATACTACACTGTAATTTCTCTGGATTTTGTTACAAAACAGGGAAAACTTCTCTGGGATTCTGAAAACGTCTTTAAAGATTATATCTCTGAAGCTGGAATCATTCCTTTTGATTTTTCCCCATTCTTTTATTTGTTTTCTGAAGAGACAATTGATTCCTACAAAAAATACACAAATCCGGATTTTCTTTCCAGAGAGCTTTCAAAAATCGATTCCATTTCTATTGAAGTTGAAAGTATTTCTGAGGGCTGGTTCAGACTGACTTTCCTTTCTTCCGGAAAAGATCAGAATGGAAACGTTCTGCGCTGTCTGTTTCTTTCAGAACATATCGATACTGAAAAGAAGGAATCTATCCGAAAACAGAAACGCCTGGAAGAAGCTCTTGCCTTAAGAGAAGAGAACAGAGCTGCCATCGTTTCAATTGCGTCTATTTATGACACCCTTCATATTTTTGACCTTAAGGAAAATATTATCGAAGAATACAGTTCCCTTTCGGTTGTGGACAATATCATAAATCTGAACCGAGGAAAAACAATTCAGGAAACCATGTGGGCTGTTATGAAAAATCGTTTTTCTTCCCCGGAATACTTCCAGTCTGTTCGGAACTTTACAGACTTTTCTACACTGGAAGAACGCCTTGCAGGAAAAACATACATTTCCATGGATGCCGTTGATTCCGATAACCGCTGGTTTAATCTTGAATTCATAAGAATCTCTCCGGAAGGCGAACCTTTCACAAAATGTGTATTCGTAACCCGAAACATCAACGACATGAAGAGAGAACAGGAAACCCTGGTTCAACGGTCTACAACCGATGAGCTTACTCACTGTTATAACCGTTATGCTTACGAAACTTACATCAGGGAACTTGAAAGAAAAGGTTCTGTTCACAATCTGTGGTTCATAGGAATTGATATCAACGGGCTGAAAAAAGCAAACGATACTCTGGGGCATGCAGCGGGCGATGAACTGATTATAGGACTGGCAGATTGTGTAACAAAGGAAATCGGAACTTTTGGAAAACTTTTCCGTACCGGAGGCGATGAATTCAGTCTGATTCTTGAAGGTACCGACCAGGAAGTCTTCAGTATTCTTATGGGCATTGAAGAAAACCGGAAAGCCTGGAAAGGAAAGCTTTGTGAAAAATTGAGCTTTTCGAAAGGTATCGTTTCTTCACACGAAATTGAAAACTTCAGTATACGTGCACTTGAAAAAGAAGCTGATACACGAATGTATATAGAAAAACGGGCCTATTACATGAATCAGAACGGAGACAGACGTAAAAGATAGTCAAACAATAACGGGCACCCGCCAGGGCGCCCGTTTTGTTTATTTTATGATCTTGTCGATTGTAATGTCTTTGATTGTACGGCAGTCGGTCATGACCATAACTTCCTTAAGTTCTTCCCGGATTCTTTCGGTATAGAGTTTTACCCCTTCCCGTCTTCCGCCGTGAGCTGCCACCGCATAAGGGCGGCCGATAAGAACTGCGTCGGCACCAAGAGCAAGACATTTAAAAACGTCGGCTCCGGTACGGATTCCGCCGTCTACCATAATCACAAAGTCAGGCCCCACTGCCTTGCGGATTTCTTCCACCATTGAAGCAGGACAAGGATTATCTTCCATAACGCGTCCGCCGTGCGAAGAAACTACAATTCCATAAGCTCCGGCTTCCTTACACTTAAGGGCACCTTTTACTGTCATGACTCCTTTCACAAGGAAAGGCATTTTTGTGCATCCGGCAAATTCTCTGAGTTCCTCCACTGATTTCGGATCTACAGGCTTTCCCATAAGCTTAAGGTTTGCATGGAAAGCTGAATCTATGTCCATTGCAAATCCAATAGCTCCGGTTTCTTCAAGCATGTGAATCTGGCGGATAACCTTTTCTTTTGCCCAAGGTTTGATTGTAGAAATTGCAATTCCCTGAGCCTGTTTGATATACGGAAGTGTTGACGGGAAATAGTCATCTTTAGGGCCATCACCGGTAAACGGAAGAGCATTGCAGTCACGGCAGCCGTTCACAATGGCGTCGGAATATTCTTCCTCTGTAAGATAATTCGAATAATTGAAGGACATACCTCCGATTGGAGCGGCACAGAAAGGAACGTCAAAAGTTTTCCCGAAAAGCGAAACCGACATATCAGGTTCAAAGCATTCATGAACCGTATCCATATTGATCTTTACGGAACCAAGGTATTCACGGCAGACAGTAAAAGAACGGCCCGCTCCCTTCCCCCCAACACCGGGAATTTCACCGCGGCAGGCAAGACCATTACATTCCTTGCAGACTCTGCACTTTGGAGCCATCACCTTGCGTGCATTTTCAAGAACTTCATCATAAGTCATAAAGTTTTCTCCTTTCTATTAATCCTGGAATTTTACGTAAAGATAAATTGTCTGGCTTTTATCGGTATAACTGCTTGCCGGAATCATTTCCATTACGGTCTTACGGTATATGCTGCCTTCTTTACGACGGTAAGGAATACTCAGAATTGATTTTCCTGAACGGAAATATTCTTTCAGGAAGTCAAGATTTGTCAGATTAAGGAAAGATTCAATATCATCTTTATGGACATTTCCAGAAAGAGCAAAATTCTTGAACCAGGCAGAAATAGTGTCGGAAAAACCGAATTCTTCGTTCTTTTCTGAAAGGTCCATGGTAATAATCTGGAATATGTCTTTCTGGAGATTGATCTTGAGGATTTTCTTGTAAAGGCTGCAGAGAGCTGAGAAAGCTTCTGCCTGACCGCGGCGGTCAATTCCTTTGGTTGAATAATACAAAGCTTTGTCGCGGTACATACGGTCATCGGCAAGGTGTGTCATCTCTGCGAGTGTTTTTCCCGGAGTTTCTCGCCTTGCTACAATTCCCTTGGAAATATGAATTTCCGAAACCCTTACGCCTCTCCATGAAGCAAGAGTTTCCTCAAAATCTTTTTTTATGGTTTCAAGCTTGTCGGGGGCAGCAGTAATGATGGCAGCAAATTCATCGCCGCCTGTACGGTAAACACGTCCGAAACTTCCGAAGCAGCGTTTCATACAGCCTGCAGCCCCCTGAAGAAGTTCATCTCCTGCCTCATGACCGCATTCATCATTTGTCTTTTTAAGTTCATTCAGATCCATTGAGACATAAACAAAGTCCACATCCAGTTCCTTATCCGAAAAATGGGACATGTCCTCTTCATAGGCACGGCGGTTCAGAAGGTCTGTAAGGACGTCAACCATAGCATAGCGGTTGGATTCTTCCGCCATTTTTGCCAGATGCTTTTCCCTGATATCTGTAATATTAAAGGCGTAAATAATAAAAGCGGAAAGCATAAAGCCCATGGAATAGAGGGCTACGTTATAGAATATGAACTGTCCGATTCCAAAAAGCAGCGGAACCATTGTAAAAATAAAAACATTCCGGTAGGTTTTCTGGTCTTCCTCTGATGCCAGAAGATAATTCACAGCGGTATACACAAGAATCACAACGTAATAAAGGAACTGTGCTGCATACATAGGAAGGCGCATCCAGCCTGCGATATAAGTAAGATTTTCAGTAATGTAAAATCCGCCCTTTGTAAAAAAGTTCACTACAATCATTGAAAGCTGAATAAAAAGAAGCGATGTACTGAATATTGCAGCCGGCCGGGTAACCTCATGCTTCGGATTCATATAACTGAAAACATAACTGAACCACATGTATGCCGTAAAAGCAACAAAGATATTGTAAGCATAGGTTATGGCAGAAAACATGGGTCTGTTCACAAAAGAATAACCGGCATCAAATATACCCCACAATGCATCCACCAGACAGAAAAGCATGAAGCAGACAATCAGGCCTGTAAAACGATGATCAAGAGTTTCCTTGTATTTTGTTACGACAGCACGGTTAAGAATGAGAAAAAGCTGAAAAAAACTGATACCCGCAATAAGAGCGTAAACCTGGCCTTCGTTCATAATTCCCCCCAATGAAGAAAGTCCATATCTTTTTGATATACTAGAATTTTACATCTGACAGAAACAACTGTCTATGGTCAATAACCCCGATATCTAAAAAAAGTGGTTTTACAGATTTTTCTGCATCATAAAGATGTCATACCAGCGGTCAAATTTCAGTCCTACCTTCTCAAGGCGTCCTACGGTTCTGTAACCGCATTTTTCATGAAATTTAACGCTTGCGTGAGTCAGATATTCGTCTTCCTTTTCAACATAGGCAATCTTTCCAATCATTACCTTTATGCCTTCACGCTTAAGCTGTTCTTCAAGGGCTGAGTAAAGTCTTGTTCCGATTCCCATTCCGCGGAAGTCTCGGTCTACATAAATGGAAGGCTCAACGGTCCAGTTATAGGCTTTACGTTCACTGAATGAATGGGCATAGGCATAACCGGCAATGACGTTCTTTCCGGAAGCAGAATCCTTCACTTCGCAGACGAAATAAGGATGTGCCGCAGAAATATTTTCTATACGGGCACGGAATTCTTCTACCGAAAGAGCATCCCATTCAAAGGTAACCGCTGTTTTTTCTATATAATACGAATAGATTTCAAGAAGACGTGCTGCATCTTCAGGAACGGCAGCACGAATACTCAGTTCAAAGTTTCTGTTTTCCATGAGATTCAGATTATTACTTCAGAAATCTTTGGGCAAGTCAGGAAAGCAGCAATGAACTTATTTTTCCGGACTGAAACATTTGCAGCAAAGACCTTCATCGGCGCCTAAGGACATAGCCCCTTCCATACTAAGGTAACCAAGGGAGTCGGCTCCGATAATCTTTGCAATTTCTTCAAGACTGTGATTGCAGGCAATAAGATGCTTACAGTCAGGCACGTCTGTTCCGTAAAAACACGGTGCAACAAATGGAGGCGAAGAAATTCTTACGTGAACTTCAGTTGCACCTGCATCACGAACCAGCTGAACAATGTGGCCGCTGGTAGTTCCGCGAACGATTGAGTCATCTATAAGAATTACGCGTTTTCCTTTTACAGTTTCAGAAATCGGATTCAGCTTGATTTTTACCTTGTTCTGACGTTCAGTCTGCCCAGGGTTGATAAAGGTACGCCCGATGTATTTGTTCTTTACGAATCCAATGCCGTAAGGAATTCCGCTTTCCTGGCTGTAACCAAGGGCTGCATCAAGGCCTGAATCAGGAACTCCGATTACAACATCGGCTTCTACAGGATGTTCACGGGCAATGATTCTTCCGGCTTTGATTCTTGAAGAATGAACTGAAACTCCGTCGATTACTGAATCAGGACGGGCAAAGTAAATGTATTCGAACACGCATAAAGATTTCTTTGCTTTATGGCAGTGTGTCTTTATGGATTTTATTCCGTCTTTACTGAAGGATACGATTTCGCCCGGTTCAATATCGCGCACAAAATCTGCACCTACAACATCCAGTGCACAGGTTTCACTGGCAATTACATAAAGGTCTTTTTCTGCATTTCCTGAAGGATCAGGAATGCGGCCGTAACACAAAGGGCGGTATCCGTTTGGATCACGGACGGCCACCATTTTTTCGGCTGTCATTATTACAAGTGAATAAGCCCCTTCAATTTTTTCCATTGTAGAACTTACTGCACTTTCGATTGAAGGACAGGTAAGGCGTTCCTTTGTAAGAAGGTATGCTATTGTTTCTGTATCGCTTGTTGAGTGGAAAATAGAACCCTGCAGTTCCAGCTGCTGGCGGAGCTGACCTGAGTTTGTAAGGTTTCCGTTGTGAGCTACGGCAAGGTTTCCGTTCAGGCGGTGAACTTCTATAGGCTGAACATTGGCACGGATATTTGCACCGGTTGTTCCGTAGCGAACGTGGCCAAGAGCCATATTTCCTTCGCCAAGTTCTGAAAGGCTCTGAGCTGTGAATACATCGCTTACAAGACCAAGATCCTTGCACGACTTGAAGTCCCCTTCGTTATTTATAACAATACCACAGCTTTCCTGTCCGCGATGCTGAAGGGCAAAAAGTCCAAGATATACCTGGCCGGCAAGACTCTCTTTTTCCTGAGCCCAGATTCCAAAAACTCCGCATTCTTCGTGTAACATAAAAACCTACTTTAAAGCTGCCTTCACAAGACCCACGAAAAGAGGATGGGGTTTGTTAGGACGTGACTTGAATTCAGGATGGAACTGAACGCCAACATAGAAATCGTTTTCTGCAATTTCCACAGTTTCCACAATATAATTATCCGGACTTGTACCGCTGATTGTAAGACCGGCATCTTCAAGCCTGTCACGGAAATCGTTGTTGAATTCATAGCGGTGACGGTGGCGTTCCGAAATCTTTTCCATTCCATAACATTCCGCCATTTTTGTTCCAGCCTTGATTTTGCAAGGGTAAGCACCAAGACGGAGAGTTCCGCCCTTGTTTACGCTGTCGTTCTGGTCAGGAAGGAAGTCAATAACTTTGTACTGATTGTCAGGATCGAATTCTCCGGAGTTTGCATTTGTAAGTCCTGCTACGTAACGGGCAAAACTGATTACTGCAATCTGCATACCAAGACAGATTCCAAGATACGGAACGTTGTTCTTGCGGCAGTAGTTGGCTGTGAGAATCATTCCTTCAATTCCACGGCTTCCAAAACCGCCAGGAACGATTACGCCGTTTACATCACGGAGCGTATCAATAATAGTTGAATCGTTGATTGTTTCTGAATCAATCCATTTGATCTGAACATCTGCTCCCAGATCATAACCGGCGTGGCGCAGGGCTTCTGCAACTGAAAGATATGCATCATGAAGCTGAACGTATTTTCCTACAAGCCCGATTGTTACACGCTTTGTTCTGTTCTTGATTTTTGTAAGCATGTTGTTCCATTCAGTAAGATCACAAGGAGCAACATTCAGATTCAGAAGGCGGCAGACTGTGTCGCTCATCTTCTGCTGTTCAAGCATAAGTGGTGCCTGATAAAGAACAGGAATTGTAAGGTTTTCGATTACACAGTCTTCAGAAACGTTACAGAACATGGCAACTTTCTTGAAGATGTTTGGCTCCAGTTTTTCGTCACAGCGAAGAACGATGATATCCGGATGGATACCCATTCCCTGTAGTTCCTTTACAGAATGCTGGGTTGGTTTTGTTTTATGTTCGTCGGAACCGCTGAGGAACGGAAGCAGAGTAACGTGAATGTAGATGGCGTTTTCTTTTCCAACTTCAAGTCCTACCTGGCGGATAGCTTCAAGGAACGGCTGGCTTTCGATGTCACCGGTTGTTCCTCCAACTTCAGTAATAACTACATCGGCTTCAGACTGCTTACCAACGTTGTAAATGAATTCTTTGATTTCGTTTGTAATATGAGGGATAACCTGAACTGTTTCTCCAAGGTATTCACCGCGGCGTTCTTTGTTCAGAACATTCCAGTAAACTTTTCCCGATGTCAGGTTTGAATATTTATTAAGATCTTCATCAATGAAACGTTCATAGTGACCAAGGTCAAGGTCTGTTTCAGCACCATCTTCTGTAACATAAACTTCACCGTGCTGGTAAGGGCTCATTGTTCCCGGGTCAACGTTGATGTACGGATCCAGTTTCTGTGAAGCAACCTTAAGTCCGCGGCTTTTCAAAAGACGTCCAAGAGAAGCGGCTGTAATACCCTTTCCAAGTCCGCTTACAACACCACCTGTTACAAAAATGTACTTTGTCTGTTTCATATTCTTACCCCTAAACAATCAAATGGGCCCTTCGACAGGCTCAGGGACCATTTGAAAAAAAAAGAGGTCGCAGACAAAACTCCCTGAGTTTCAGGAAACTTTGTTTGCGACCTCTTTGTCGTTTACGGAATTTAAATTTATCACAAATCTATGGTAAAATCAAGACATGCTTATTACCATTGCCGGTGGTTCAGGATCGGGAAAGACCACACTCACAAACAGAATCATTAAGGAATTCCCGAACGAAGTGGCACTTGTTCACTGCGACGACTTTTACAAAGAACAGTTCAACTGTACTTACGAAGAACGGGCCAGAGTTAATTACGACCATCCCGATTCTTATGACAATGAACTCCTCCGTGAAAAACTTACTGAACTGAAAGCCGGAAACTCTGTAACAATCCCGGTGTACAATTTTTCAATCCACAACCGTTCCGATAAAACCCAGGTCATTGAGGCAAAGCGGATCATCATTCTTGACGGAATTCTTTCTCTTTACGATGAAGAAATCAGAAAATTGAGTGATATAAAGATCTTCGTAGATGTTGATGCAGACGTAAGAATCATTCGCCGTATAATCCGCGACGTTCAGGAACGCGGCCGGTCAATAGAAAGCGTAACAAAGCAGTATCTTGAAACAGTAAAGCCAATGCACGAACTTTATATTGAACCGACCAAGCAGTATGCTGACATAATCATGAATGACGTTCTGAACGAAGACGAACAGAACAGAATCCTGAAACTGATTGAAGAACGGTCTTCCCTTTCCTAGTGCTTCATGATAAGAGGAACAACAAGTTTTGCGGCCTGGTAAACAGGGCCTTCAAATGCCTTTCTTGCATTTTCCAGTTCTTCACGGATGTGAATTGCCTGAGGGCAGTGCTGTTCACACTTACCGCATTTAATGCACTGACTGGCTCCTGTTGAATTCTTTCTGAGAAGAGTACCCATAACGTAGTCTTTGAGACCGTCGAATTTGCTGTCAGAATAGCGGCGGTTATATGCTGCAAAAATGCCCGGAATATCTACTCCCTTAGGACAAGGCATGCAGTAACGGCATCCTGTACATCCGACTTTTTCCTTACTGCGGATTTCTTTTACAACATCAGAAATTACAGCCTTTTCGGCATCACTAAGATATCCGGCTTCTGCTTCAGAAGCCGAGCTGATATTTTCTGCTACCATTTCAAGAGAGTTCATGCCTGAAAGAACACAGGTAATTTCCGGTTGATTCCAGAGCCAGCGGAAAGACCATTCTGCAGGTTCACGTTCAGAATTAAAATTCTTGAAGATTTTTACTGCGTCTTTTGGAAGCTTTGTGGCAAGCTTGCCGCCGCGGAGAGGTTCCATAATCATGATCGGAATGCCTTTAGAGGCGGCATATTTTACGCCTGTAACACCTGCCTGAGAAGTTTCATCCATGTAGTTGTACTGGATCATACAGAAGTCCCAGTCGTAAGCGTCAATAAGTTTCATGAAAGATTCTGAGTTTCCGTGATAAGAAAAACCAATCTGGCGGATTACACCTTCCTTCTTTTTCTGTTCAAGCCAGTCTTTTACACCAAGTTCAACAAGACGGTTCCATGTAACAGCATCAGAAAGCATGTGCATAAGGTAATAATCCACATGGTCTGTTCTGAGGCGGGAAAGTTCTTCATTGAAAAGCTTTTCACAATCCCCTTCTTTCTTAAGAAGATAGTGAGGAAGCTTTGTGGCAATATTTACTTTGTCACGGACATTGTTTTTTTCGAGGATTTTTCCAAGAGTTGCTTCACTACCCGGATAAATATAGGCTGTATCAAAATAATTGATTCCCTGATTGATTGCCGACATTACTTCTGATTCTGCCTTTTTGAAATCAGGACCAGTAATTGTCTGGCTGAAACGCATGCATCCGTAGCCAAGTACTGAAACATCATTCCCATATCTGTCTTTTCTGTACTGCATAAAAAAAATCCCCCTGTATTACTTCTATTATACAGGGGGATTTGATTATTTCAAAAAATATCAGTTATTTACCTAGAGATTTGTGTAACCCATCAGGAATTTATCGATTTCTCTGGCACATTCACGGCCTTCGGCAATTGCCCAGACAACCAGTGACTGTCCGCGGCGCATATCTCCGCATGCAAATACTTTTTCTACATTTGTAACGTAGAGACCTTCATCTGCTGCAACAACACCACGAGGTGTCATGTCAGTTCCAAAGGCTTTTGCAGTATATTCTTCTGCACCAAGGAATCCGGCTGCAATGAGAACCATATCTGCAGGAAGTTCTTTTTCTGTTCCTTCAATTTCGCAGAGTTTTCTCTGGCCGTCTACCATGCGGAACTCAACCTGAACAGTCTTGATTCCGGTTACATGGCCGTCTTTCTGGTAGATTTCTTTGATAGTTGTCTTGTAAACGCGTGGATCTGAACCTGCTGTAGCAATTACTTCCACCTGGCCGTAGTCTGTTTTCAGAACTTTTGGCCACTGTGGCCAAGGATTATTTGCAGCACGTTCTACAGGTGGCTGAGGCATCATTTCAAGAGCTGTAACACTTGCAGCTCCAAGACGAACACAAGTACCTGTACAGTCGTTTCCTGTGTCACCACCGCCAACTACGATTACGTTCTTTCCTTTAGGATCAAAATCTTCTGAAAGATGAATATCAGATGTCTTTGCAGAATCATCTTTGCAGTCTGTTACGGCATGGGAATCCAGAAGAGACTTTGTAACAGCCTTCAGGAAATCAACAGCCGGAATAATTCCCTTTGCGTCTTCGCCAGCCACATTCAGGCGGCGTGCTTTCTTGGCACCACAGCAGAGAGCAACAGCATCGTATTCCTTCATCAGGTCTTCAGCCTTTACGTTATTGCCGATATCAGCATTCTTTACGAAAGTTACGCCTTCTGCTTCCATAAGCTTTACACGGCGCTCAACGATCTTTTTGTCCAGCTTCATGTTTGGAATACCGTACATAAGAAGCCCACCGATTCTGTCTTCTCTTTCGTATACTGTAACAGTGTGGCCGCGGCGGTTCAGAAGATCAGCTACGGCAAGGCCTGCAGGACCTGAACCTACAACAGCGATTTTCTTTCCTGAACGAACTTTTGGAACCTGTGGTTTCATGTATCCGGAAGCAAAAGCTTTTTCGATAATGTAGAGTTCGTTATCGTGGATTGTTACAGGATCCTTGATATCCTTTCCGTTTTCAAAGTCTTTGAGAAGGCTGATACAGTTACATGCCTTTTCGCAGAGAGCCGGACAAACGCGTCCTGTGAATTCCGGAAAGCTTGAAGTCTTCAGAAGTCTCCAGGCGGCCATGTCATACTGTCCTTTGTACAGAGCATCGTTCCATTCAGGAATGAAGTTGTGAAGCGGACAACCAGTTACCATGCCGCCAAGTTTGATTGCACTCTGGCACATCGGCACACCGCAGTTCATACAGCGGGCGGCCTGTTCACGACGCTTTGCATCGTCCAGATATGTGTGCATTTCTTCAAAGTTCTGGAGGCGAACTTTTGGTTCGATCCAGTCATTTTCTATTCTTGTATATTTTACAAATCCGTTTGAAAGTCCCATAGTTTTCTCCTCCTTCCTTATGCAGTCACCTTTTTGAAAGCCTCAAGTACAGCTTCATCATGACTCAGTCCCTTTGCTTCAGCTGCTGCCATTTCTTTAAGAACCTTGGCATAGTCATTAGGAATAATCTTCTTGAAGCTCTTTATACTTGTGTTCCAGTCGGCAAGGATTTCCTTACCACGGGCACTTCCTGTTTCTTTTACATGTTTTTCAACAAGTGATCTTACAAGTTCAATATCATGTTCTTCTGAAAGTTCACTCATAGTTACAAGCTGGCTGTTCAGTCTCTGGTAAAGGTCATGTTTCTGATCAAGAACGTAGGCTACACCACCTGACATACCGGCTGCAATGTTTCTACCAGTCTGACCAAGGATTACAGCAATACCGCCTGTCATGTATTCAAGACCGTGGTCACCACATCCTTCAGCAACAACTGTTGCACCTGAGTTTCTTACGCAGAAGCGTTCACCGGCAATACCATTGATGAATGCCTGTCCGCTTGTTGCACCGAAACAGCAAACGTTACCGGCAATGATGTTTTCTTCAGCTTTGTAGCCTGCATCTTCAGGACACTTAAGAACAATCTTACCGCCCGAAAGTCCTTTTCCAAGACCGTCGTTGGCGTCTCCAGTAAGGCGCATTGTAAGTCCCTTAGGAATGAATGCACCAAAGCTCTGTCCGCCGCCACCAACAGCATTAACTGTGAAGCTGTCTTCAGGAAGTGAGTTACCGAAGTTCTTCTGGATTTCTGAACCAAGGATTGTACCAACAGTTCTGTCTGTTGAAGAAACTTTCAGATCGAATGAACCTGCCTTTTTCTTCATGGCTTTTGCAAAGGCCGGGAGAAGTTCTTTTTCATCCACTGTCTTTGAAAGCTGGAAGTCGTAAACATCAGCAGGATTGAAGTGTGACTTTACAGTGGTTTCGACAGGCTCAACCACCTGTGCACCGGCAAGAATACGGCTCATATCTACAAGGTTTGCTCTTTCGAAAGCACCCTTTTCTTTTACTTTAAGCATTTCTGTGTGGCCACACATTTCTTCAACGCTGTGGAAACCAAGTTTTGCCATGATTTCGCGGAGTTCCTGTGCAATGAACTTCATGAAGTTTTCAACGTATTCAGGTTTTCCTGTAAAACGCTTTCTGAGTTCACTGTTCTGAGTTGCAACACCGAACGGACAAGTATCCAGGTTACATACACGCATCATTGCACATCCCATTGTGATAAGAGGTGCTGTAGCAAAACCGAATTCTTCGGCACCAAGGAGACATGCGATAGCAACATCGCGTCCGCTCATAAGTTTACCGTCTGTTTCAATTACAACGCGTGAACGAAGACCGTTCTGGATTAAAGTCTGGTGTGTTTCAGCAAGACCAAGTTCCCAAGG
>JAZLIM010000118.1:0-7431 GCA_045617385.1 Treponema sp. | reverse complement strand
GTTTCCTTTCCTTCAATAATGAAAGTATTGTCCAGACAGCGGGCTACAAAAGGAAAAAGAATCGGTGCGTGGTTATGCCATACCGAAGGGTCTCCGTCGTGAATATACTGAGTTCCGTCAGAAAGCCCTTCCAGAGAATGGATTTCTGCACCCAGAGTTGAGATTGTTGCTTTATAGTTCTTATTTTTGATTGTAATAATTTCGCTCATTTTTTTCTCCATTTCTTTGATTCTAATACTTTGTCATATCAAATACAAATAAAAGATTTTTACCGACTTCATAAAACGATTTACATACTATATAATGTTCTTATTATTATTTAAGGAGGAAAAAGCTAACCAAACCCTCCCAAAGTCGGCTTTGGTTTTAACGCTTTTGCAAAAGAACAATGTACAGTGATATTAAACAGGCTGCTTATGAAGCCAATATGCTTATTCCTGCCAACAATCTGGCACTTTACACATGGGGAAATGTTTCTGCTTTTGATAAAGACAAGGGAGTTTTCGCCATTAAACCTTCTGGAGTTCCTTACCCAGACCTTACACCTGACTCAATGGTAATTGTTGATGTGGACGGAAACAAAGTTGAAGGAAAACTGAATCCTTCTTCAGATACACCTACTCACGCTGTTCTTTACAAAGTTTTCGGACTGGAACGGGGCGCTGAAATCGGCGGAATCATCCACACTCACTCAACTTTTGCAGTTTCATGGGCTCAGGCCTGTAAATCGGTTCCTCTTTACGGAACAACTCATGCAGACCACCTTCAGAAAGATATTCCCTGCACTCCTTACCTTTCAAAAGAAGCTGTACAGAAAGCATACGAACTGGAAACTGGTCTTCAGATCATCAAATACTTTGAAGAAAAAGGCCTGAACCCAAGTGAAGTAAACATGGTTCTCTGTGGCGGACACGGTCCTTTTGCATGGGGCAAAAACGCTGACAAAGCTGTTTACAACGGAACAGTTCTTGAAGAAATCTGCAAGATGGCTACTTTCACAAGACTGAATGGTGCTTCAATGGAAGACCGTCTTCCAGAATATATCATAAACAAACACTACGAAAGAAAACACGGTCCAAATTCTTATTACGGACAGGGGAAATAATAATTTTTTGTTATCACTTTCCGCTTTTTTACTTTCCGGGACATTAATTAAACAGATTCTGACGGGACCTGTTTGCCCCGGAAGTAAAAAAAACGGAGAAAAATGTGATTTCAGAAGACTGTCCACCTTTCGACCTGAAGACCGATTCAGGATTCAAAACTTTTTTCGGTTCCCCATGCCGGGAATCGGAATACTGCCTGAAAAGTTTCCTTTCTGCCCTTACCCGCCAGAATATTTCAAGCATCAAAGTTGCAAACTGTGACCCGGAAAGTTCACCGCCTTTAGGAATCACCTGTATATTTGAAAACGGGAAAAAAGCTCGTTTTGAGATTCAGGTTATAAACGACTGCGACAGCGTATATAAGCGTGCATCCTTCTACACGGCAAAAGTCAGTGCGGCCATGGCATCCCGGTCCACTCTGCAGAAACAGGCCAGCTTTTACAGAATCTTTATTACAAACTTCAGTTCATTTTCCGGAAAAGGCTTTTTCAAGGAATTTCCGGCATCCGGTGAAGGAACTGCAGATATTATGAAAGACTCAACGAAAATCATGTTCATAGAACTTCCCAAAGTTTCAGGCTGTAAGGAAAAAATGCATGCCTTGAATGAATTGGAATTCTGGTCTATGTTAATCAAGGACAGCAGATACATGCTGGCTTCCGGAACAGACTCCTTTTTAAGGGAAAAAGAAATGGCGAAAACCATATTAAGTTATGTTTCTCCGGATTAACTTACAGCAGGAAACGAAAGTGAACCGTAATTATTCAACTGAAGCGGTAGTTCTTTCTCTGAAACCTTCAGGCGAAAACAATACTCTTGTTACTCTCATTACAAAAGACCGTGGAATCATAAGGGCATCTCTTTACGGAGGTCCCAAATCAAGACTTAAGTCTCTCTGTTCCCAGTGGAATGCAGGAACAATTTATATTTACGAAAATCCCGAAAAAAAGCAGAACAAAATAAGCGATTTTGACGTTAAAAAATACCACCTTTCTTTCGGGGAAAACCTTTTCAAAAGCTATTCTGCACTGCTTGCGGCGGAACTGGTAATAAGAACTGAATGTGCCGGAGACATAAATGCAGCCTGGCCTCTTTTCAACGGATTCCTGGACGGACTTGAACTTTCCGATGAAAACCAGGGAAAAGCCGGCCTTGTCCGTTTTCTGTGGCGTTTTGCCGGCATTTCCGGGCTCCAGCCTGACACAGAAGAATGTGCCCAGTGCGGAGAAAGATTTTTTCCTGAAAATGTAAAAAATCTCCAATTACCGTCAGTTATGTATTATAATACAAGCGGAAACAGTTTTGTCTGCCCTGACTGCATTACAAGATCATTTCAGGAGCATTCCTCTTCAGGTTTTGTACCGGTTTCAAGAAAGGCCCTGACATATCTGAATGCGGTTTCAAACCTTCCCCCTGCGGAAGCAAGGCAGTTTCCTTTGGATGAAGAATCTTTCTTCCAGCTCAAGAAGGTAGTATTTTCTCTGGCAGAACTATGTGCCAGCGGAATGCTGAACACACTAAATACAGGAACAGGAATATTATGAGAGCAACAGACGTAATAATGAAAAAACGCGGAATTTATTATACCGACGAAAAAGGAAACCGCGTTCTATCGGGAAATACAGTTCTTTCAAAGGAAGAAATCGACTTTATGGTAAAAGGATGCACTGAAAAGTCCATTCCTGACTACCAGATGTCTGCTTTCCTTATGTCGGTTTTCTTTAACGGCATGACAGCAGAAGAAACTGCCCACCTTACAAACGCCATGCTTTATTCCGGCGATGTAATTGATCTTTACAAACGGGGCCTGAAAGGACCTTTCGTAGACAAACACTCTACGGGCGGCGTGGGCGACAAGATTTCCCTGCCTCTTGCTCCGATTGTTGCTGCCTGCGGCCTTAAAGACCCTATGATGAGCGGCCGCGCCCTGGGACACACCGGGGGCACCCTGGACAAACTTGAATCCATTACCGGCTACAGAACAAACCTCACAGAAGACCGTTTTGCAGAACTTATAGCCAAAAACGGATACGCCATGACAGGTCAGACCGAAAAGATTGCACCGGCAGACCGTATTCTCTACGCCCTCCGCGATGTAACCGGAACTGTTGAATCCATTCCGCTGATTACAGCTTCCATCCTTTCTAAAAAAGTTGCTGAAGGAAGCGATGCCCTTGTATTTGACGTAAAATACGGAAGCGGAGCTTTCATGAAGTCCATTCCGGATGCAGAAAACCTGGCACTTTCTCTTGTAAATACAGTCCGTGCCATGGGAAAGAAGGCTTCAGCCTTCATTACAAACATGAACACTCCTCTTGGAAGAAAAATCGGAAACTTCCTGGAAATTGAAGAAACCCTTGAATGTCTGAAAGGCAAAGGCCCTGAAGATGTAATGGAACTTACATACGAACTGGGCTCTGAAATGCTGGTTCTTGCAGAACTTGCCGCTTCCCGTGAAGAAGGACTGGAAAAATGCCGCAAAGCTGTAGAATCAGGAGAAGCCTACAGCCGCTTTATGACAAATGTTCAGGATCAGGGTGGAAATCCTGAGATTCTTGAAAAGGAATATGGAGTGCGCAGAAGCCCTTTCAGAACAGAAATTCTTGCAGACGAAGACGGATACCTTTCAATTGACGCCTACGGCATGGGAATTGCCGGAGTGGAACTTGGAGTTGGAAGATCAAAAACCACTGACTCAGTATGCGCCGATGCAGGTATGATTCTTCACAAAACTGAAGGCCAGAAAGTCTCAAAAGGCGAAATTATTATGGAAGTATTCGGAAAGAACGAAGAATGTCTTGCTCCGGCCGCCGAAAAGATCAAAAAATCCCTTACTTTCCGTACAAAGCCTGCAGAATGTGCTACACTTATATATAAGAAAATCTAAAAAGCTTCTTTTTGTTTTTGAGAAACAAAAACTTACGCGAGGGAACAACACGTGCCGGCAGAAGCATTTGCAGCGCGGCTTAATAGTTTCCTATCCGCGCTGCACATGCAGCGACGCTAGCTAGAGGTTCTGCCGGCCGTGATTGTGACCGGGAGTAAGTTTTTCATGTTTTTTTTTAGAAAATCTTTTTGATTTTCTCCTTAATTTCGGGAACTATTGAAATGACATATACAAAAACTCAAGTTACTCTGGCACAGATAGAACCATTGTGCCGTAAGTTTGGTATGGACCAGCTTCTTGCGTCCATTTTCGTGCGTCGCGGCTTAACCCGCAGCGAAGACCTGCTCTTCTTTTTGGAAGATGATATCCGTTTTGAACATTCCCCTTTCCTTTTCAAGGATATGGAGGATGCCGTAGAGAGAATTCTTGCGGCAAAGGAAGAAGGCGAAAAGGTTCTTATATTCGGCGACCGCGATGTTGACGGCATCACAAGTACTGCAATTCTTTACAACCAGCTAAAATTGATGGGAATGGACGTTTCCTGGAGACTTCCTTTGGCCGATGAAGCCTACGGGCTTTCAATGGAAGCTGTAGATGACTTTGCAAAAGAAAACGGTACCCTCATTATTACCGTAGACTGCGGAATCTCCAACGCCCCGGAAATTGACCATGCTGCAGAGCTTGGGATAGACGTTATCGTTACAGACCATCATAATCCGCCTGAAGGAACTCCTTCGGCAATTGCCGTAATTGACCCGAAATGTCCTGATTCCGGATACCCTTTTGACGGAATTTCTGGGGCAGCTGTAAGCTACAAGCTGGTTTCTGCCCTGCGTTTTTCTTCCAGTGATTTCTACAACTCTGAAGTCTGCATTCTGAATATAGAAGAAACTGAAGACGGCAGTGCCGTCATTACCTGTACGAAAATCAGAAACCTTACAAAATACCGGGTTCTTTCCGAAAAAATCATTCCGGGCCAGACTTCAATTTATGAAACAAAGCTTCCGTCTTTCCTTTCGGGACAATATATCTACGTATGGGACAATCAGAAAACTACAGCCCGGTTCCGTAATCTGTTCGGAAACGGAATCGAAATAGGTTTCATTGACCTTAAAAGCCAGATTTCCGAAATCTGGAAAAGTTTTTCAGACAAAAAGGTGGAAGACCTGGTTTCCATATCAAAATCGGCAAAATATTCCGAAGAACAGGTTTCCCAGGCTGACTGCCTTTACAACCTTTTCGTTACCTGGGTAAACGCCGTTTCCGAAAAGAAGAACCATAATCTTGAACTTATGAGGCAGCGCGACCTGCAGCTTGTTGGAATTGCGGCCCTTGCAGATATCATGCCTATGAAAAATGAGAACAGACTTTTCGTAAATTCTGCCCTCAAATCCATGAGAACTGCAGGCCCGAATCCGGGGCTTCACGAACTTTTTGCAAAGCTCAGCCTTGATTACCATAACGTAACTTCAAAAGACCTTGGGTGGACTGTAATCCCGGCATTGAATGCTTCAGGCCGCATGGGTCAATCCAACCTTTCGCTGGAACTCCTTATTTCAGAAAGTCCTCAGGAACGGGACGTTCTCAGTTCCAGAATCATCAGTCTGAATGAAACCCGCAAGGAACTGGTGAACGAAGCAATGATCAAAACCGGAAAAGCTGCGGAAGAATCGGTTCAGAAATTCGGAGGAAAACTCTGCGTAATCGTTGACGATTCAATCCATAAAGGTGTTACCGGAATTCTTGCAAACAAACTTATGAACACTCTTTCCGTTCCAACCCTGGCTATTACGGAAAATGACGGCATTTACGCCGGAAGTATGAGAAGCTGCCGCGGAATTATTGCCACCGACTTTCTGAAAGACTTCGGAGACTTCTTCATCGCCTACGGCGGGCACAATGCTGCTGCCGGCTTCAGCTTTACAAAGGAAAAGCTCCCTGAATTCCTTGAGAAAGCCAGGTCAATTTCAGCATCCTTCCGTCTGGACGAAAAAACAGAAGCCGATTCAGTTGATGCAGAAATCCCTGCCGATTACCTGACTCCGAAACTTCTGGACATTGCAGAACTTTTTGATCCTTACGGAAACGAAAATGAAGAACTTCTCTTCGTTTCCCGCAATCTTCCGGTCTGTGATGCCATGATTGTAGGAAAAAAGGAACCGTTCCATCTGAAAGTGATTTTTGACTGCGGTAAATACAAATTCCCTGCCATGTACTGGTCCCAGGGAGACATGCTGAACCGTGACTTCAAAATCGGAGACAGACTTTCCGTACTTTTTTCTGTAAACAAAAACGTGTATAATGGAAATGTTACACCTCAAATGATAATCAAAGATATGGAAGTTTCGGAGAACTAACTGATGAAATATATAAAAAAACTGACCCTTGCAGTCTTACTTTTTGCGTCGGTGACTTTCCTTTTTGGAACCACTGCAGTTTATAACGGAGAAGAATATTCACTGAACGTGCAGTACAACGAAAAAATCGTTCCGGGAGACGCAGTTTTCGTCAAAATGAGCTTCAATTTTTCAAAAAACTACAAAAAGAACCGGATTGATGCCGAAAAAAATGCAGTTCTTCAGCTTTTCAAAGACCAGAAGATGGTAGACCAGTCGGTTTTCTATACTCTGAATAAGCCTTCAAAGAAGAACATGCCTACCGACTTCCTTACAGGACTTCCTCTTTCTTCATGGCTCGACGAAGGCAACTATTCCCTTAAAGTGGTTTTTTCCCTTGATGACAGATCAAAGGAATTCTTTCTCCCTGTGGTATTTTCAGGAAGGGAATTCGATTCTGAAACAATTGAACTTGATGACTCTAATACTGCCATCCGTACAGACAATTCGCCTGAACGCATGAAGCAGATTGAAAAGCTCAATACAATTCTTGAAACATCAATGCCACAGGATATTTTCTCACTGAAACCTTTTGTTTCTCCTGTAGCTTCTACACGCTATACCGCTCATTTCGGCGACAGACGTGTTTACGCCTACTCCAACGGAAAGTCTTCTACAAGCCTTCACTACGGAAATGACTACGGCGTTCCAACCGGAACTGATGTAAGAGCCTGTGCCGAAGGCCGGGTTGTCCTTGCAGAAACCCGTATTACTACAGGCTGGAGCGTTGTAATTGAACATCTGCCGGGGCTTTACAGCCTTTACTACCACATGGATTCCCTTTCCGTAAAGGAAGGAGACTATGTAAAATCCGGCGAGCTTATCGGAAAATCAGGAAGTACAGGTCTTGCAACAGGACCTCACCTGCACTGGGAGGTCAGACTGAACATGTGTGCAGTCCGCCCTGAATTCTTTATGAAAGATTTTGCATTCAACGAATAGAAAACAATGAAAGCTGAAGACAAACTGAAAATCTATACACTTCTCAGAACTGCTGCCCGGAACGTTTACGGATACACACCGGCCTCATTTTCAGAAGAAA
>JAZLIM010000117.1:0-3089 GCA_045617385.1 Treponema sp. | reverse complement strand
GGAATAAATGCGGACTTCGTTTATTTTTTCCTCATCAAGATATTCCTTAACTTTCAGAACTCCGCCGGTAACCTTAAGGTGCGTAAGGCGGTTGTTCTGCTTGTCTCTGGAAATTTTGTAGACCACGCAGCCGAAGTCTTTCCCATATTCGGGAACAGTGAAATATTCGTTCAGGATTTCAAGGAGCTCATCTACCCCTTCCACTTTCAGTGCAGAACCAAAAATGCACGGGAAAAGAATTCTTTCCGAAATAAGACGCGAAATGTCTTCTTTGTCAGGACTTTCTCCGTTCAGGTATTTTTCCATGAGCCTGTCATCCATGCCGGAAATCTGTTCGTTGAATTCCGGAGTCTTGAAAAAGTCTTTTGAGAAATCGGTGATTCCCTGATTCAGGCCCTTCTGAAGTTTTAAAAGAAGCTGTTCCCGGTTTGTGTCCGGCATATCCATTTTGTTTACAAAAATGACTGCAGGAATTCTGTACTGTTCCAGAAGACGCCAGAGAGTTTTTGTATGGCTTTGAATTCCGTCGGAAGCGTTTATGAGGAGAATGGCTGCATCCAGAACAGAAAGGGTGCGTTCCATCTCTGCGCCAAAATCTACATGGCCCGGAGTATCGATGAGAGTAATTTTTTCGGAAAGATTTGCCTGCTTTGAAAAGATTGTAATTCCGCGCTGGCGTTCAATAAAATTGTTGTCCAGGAATGCGTTTTTTGAATCTACACGGCCAAGACTCCGGATCATTCCGGTTTTATATAGAAGACTTTCTGAAAGTGTAGTTTTTCCGGCATCAACATGTGCCAGGATTCCGGTGATCAATTTTGCCATAATCTGTTTTCTTTCTAATGATAATCTGTAAATCCTATAAAGACAATGTTCACCGCTTGTTACGTTATAGGTAATTCCTATAACTAATGATAAAAACATAGTATTTCACTAGGGAAATAAAAGACTGTATATTCTAACCATAAACAAAACCTACTGATTCGGTAGGCAAACAAACATACCATCACAAGGCTTTCCCCCTTGAAAATGCAGATGGCAAAGTGAGGTAAAATTATGGCAAATTACAAATTCGAAACTCTTCAGTTACACGTTGGACAGGAAGCTGCAGACCCGGCAACAGACAGCCGCGCAGTACCAATCTATCAGACAACAAGTTACGTTTTCCGTAACTCACAGCATGCCGCAGACCGCTTTGGTCTTGCAGATGCAGGTAATATTTACGGACGTCTTACAAACTCAACACAGGACGTTTTTGAAAAACGTATTGCAGCCCTTGAAGGCGGTGTTGCAGCTCTGGCAGTTGCTTCCGGTGCTGCTGCTATTACTTATGCAGTTCAGGCTCTGGCTCAGGCTGGTGACCACATCGTAGCACAGAAAACAATCTACGGCGGTTCATACAACCTGCTGGCTCACACTCTTAAAGATTTCGGTGTTGAAACATCTTTCGTTGACGCACATAACCTTTCAGAAGTTGAAGCTGCCATCAAACCAAATACAAAAGCACTTTATCTTGAAACTCTGGGAAATCCAAACTCAGATATTCCAGATCTTGATGCTCTTTCTGCAATCGCAAAAAAACACGGACTTCCAGTTGTTGTAGACAACACTTTTGGAACTCCATATCTTTTCCGTCCTTTTGAACACGGAGCAAACGTTGTTGTTCACTCTGCAACAAAGTTCATCGGCGGACACGGATCTTCTCTTGGTGGTATCGTTGTTGACGGCGGAAACTTTGACTGGAAGGCTTCCGGAAAATACAAGAACATTGCAGAAGCAAACCCAAGCTATCACGGAATCAGCTTTGCCGACGCTGTAGGACCTGCAGCATTCGTTACATACATCCGCGCCATCCTTCTCCGCGACCAGGGTGCATGTATTTCTCCATTCAACGCATGGATTCTTCTTCAGGGAACAGAAACTTTGAGTCTGCGCCTTGACCGCCATGTAGAAAACACAAAGAAGGTAGTTGAGTTCCTGAAAAATCATCCAAAGGTAGAAAAGGTAAACCACCCTTCACTTGCTGATCATCCGGATCACGCTCTTTATGAAAAATACTTCCCTAACGGCGGCGCTTCAATCTTCACTTTCAACATCAAAGGCGGAAAAGAAGAAGCCTGGAAGTTCATCGACAACCTTAAGATTTTCAGCCTTCTTGCAAACGTTGCAGATGTTAAGTCGCTTGTAATTCACCCGGCTTCTACAACACACAGCCAGATGACAGATGCAGAACTTGCAGATGTTGGAATCGCACAGAACACAATTCGTCTGAGTATCGGTACAGAACATATTGACGATATCCTTGCAGACCTTGAAAATGGATTCGCAGCTTTATAAGGAGAATTGAAATGGCTAAAATCGCAGAAAGTGCAACAGAACTTATTGGTGGAACACCAATTCTTAAACTGAATAATTACGCAAAGGATTCGCAGGCTACAATCCTTGCAAAACTTGAACTTTTTAATCCTGCAGGTTCGGTAAAAGACCGTGTTGCTTACCGCATGATCATCGATGCAGAAGAAAAAGGAACACTTAAACCTGGAGCCACAATCATTGAACCGACTTCAGGAAACACAGGAATCGGCCTTGCATTTGTAGCAGCAAGCCGCGGATACAAAGCAATCCTTACTCTGCCGGACACAATGAGTGTTGAACGCAGAAACCTTCTTAAAGCTTACGGTGCAGAACTTGTTCTGACAGAAGGCGCAAAAGGAATGAAAGGTGCTATTGCAAAGGCTGAAGAACTGAAAAACGAAATCCCAGGATCAGTAATCCTTGGTCAGTTCACAAACCAGGCAAATCCTGCCGCTCACTTTGATACAACAGGTCCTGAAATCTGGGAACAGACAGACGGAAAGGTTGATATCTTTGTAGCCGGTGTTGGAACTGGTGGAACTGTAACAGGTGTTGGAAAATACCTGAAGTCAAAAAATCCAAACGTAAAGATTGTTGCTGTTGAACCTGCAACTTCACCTGTTCTTTCAAAAGGAACTGCAGGTGCACATAAAATCCAGGGAATCGGAGCAGGCTTCGTTCCTGAAACACTTGATACTTCAATTTACGATGAAGTACTTGCAATCGAAAATGAA
>JAZLIM010000116.1:0-6362 GCA_045617385.1 Treponema sp. | reverse complement strand
GACCGCAAACCAAAGGCTCTTTCCGGTGGTCAGCGCCAGCGTGTTGCTGTAGGACGTGCTATCGTTCGTAATCCAAAAGTATTCCTTTTCGACGAACCACTTTCTAACCTTGATGCTAAACTCCGTGTTACAATGCGTTCTGAACTTGCTGCTCTTCACAACAGACTTCAGGCTACAATGATCTACGTTACACACGACCAGATCGAAGCTATGACACTTGGTACAAAAATCGTTGTTATGAAAGACGGTGTTATCCAGCAGATTGGTGCTCCACTGTACCTGTACAACAACCCAATCAACAAGTTCGTAGCAGGCTTCATCGGAACACCTCCAATGAACTTCCTGACAGTAAAAGTTCTTGAAAAGAACGGTGCTATCGTTTGTGACGAAGGATCATTCGAAATCAACCCAACAGAAGCTCAGGCTAAAAAGCTTAAGGACTACATTGGAAAAGAAATCTCATTCGGTATCCGTCCTGAAGATCTTAAATACACAGAAAAACCAGTTGCAAAAGACAACATGCAGATGAAGATCACTAACAAGGAACCACTTGGTGCTGAAACACACCTCTACCTGGTTTCTAACAAAGGTCAGTCAATCATCGCTAAAACAACAGCTAATGCTGAATTCCGCCTTGGTGATTCAGTAAACGTTGTACCAGATATGGAAAAAGCAAAGTTCTTCTCTATGGAAGAAGGCGAACTCAATATCTGTGACGATATCGAAAAGAAGTGGTAAGCTAGCTTAGCACTCTGAAGAAAGCTCTCCGGTAACGGAGAGCTTTTTTTTTGCCTAACTTAACACAATAAGGGGATTTCGATAGTATTTAACCAACAAAAGAAATGACAGGAGATTTATTTTGAAAAAGATTATTTCTTTAATTGCAGTATCTGTTTGTGCTGTAACAATGCTTTCGGCACAGGTACTTGGAAAACAGGGAGTAGAAAATACACTTTCTACAGCTTTCGGAACACCTTATCAGGTTAGTGCAGACGGAAAAAAAGTGGATGAACCATGCCACTTCTATGGTTTCCACGAAACACTTCAGGCCCGTGTAGATATTTCTATCTTCACTCTTGAAGGAATGGTAAACTGGGGTGCCCTTACAAACTATACAAGCGCACTGAAAAACGGAAGATACGTAATCGATCTGAACGGCTTTACATTCAAGAACACTGGAATCACTCCATTCACTTACACAAATGACTGGTACCAGGGAAAAAGCGTAACAGACGGAATTACAGACAGCTACTACACAAACTTTATCATGCGCCCGATCAAGAATTTTGAATTCGGAATGGGAACAAGACTGAACTGGCTTGCAGGTCCTGCACCTGCTTACGGCGGAATGCTCTGGCAGCCACAGACTCACCTTGTTCAGGGCGGACTTAAGGCTGCTTTCCCTGGCGGAGCTGATGTTGCAGGTTTCATGCGCTATGCAAACTGCTACGCAAGAACAGCTCTTGGTGCCCGTTATGTTAATGACATCGTAGAAGTTGGCTGTGCTCTTCCAAGCGGTGTAACAACAAACTCATTCATGACAAACTTTGCAATCAAAGTTACTCCGGTAAAATGGCTTTCAATTGGTTCTGCAATCGAAGGAATCTGGGACGGAGACTCTAACCTTTACGTTGGTGCAACAATCGGAATCAACAAGAATCTTGGAATTGATGCATGGTTCGGAATCGACAACATGGCCGGAAAAGAAGACAACGACCAGTGGGGTACAGGTGCTGCCGTTACAATCAGATTCCCTAAAGTTTCACTCAAGCTCAGACCGGAAGCAAGCTTTACATTCTTTACAGCTTCACGCTACTCAATGGCATTCTACACAGGTGCAAGCCTTGAATATGAAGTTAAGAAATGGACTATTGGAGCATGGACAAGCGGTGCCTGGGGTGCAACTGATGATGAATGGTATAATAAAAATCTTCCAAGCTACAACACAACAAAAGATTACAAAGGCGGATTCATCTTTGATATCCGTCCTTACGTAACATACCAGATCAACGGTAAACACAGCGTTTCAGCTATGGTTGATATTCAGAGCCGTACACGCTTTGACAACACAGAAGCTACTGCATGGGCTTCTGGTGTTTACTGGACTTACAAAATCTAGTCTGTAAAACTATAAAAAAAATCTTTAAAAACTCCAATTTATAGGGTAAAATAACAATACGTTTTTTATCTTATGAATTGGAGTTTTTTTTTATGAAAACCAGTTTTCCTATCAGAATAAAAGTCCTTATTTTAATCATTCTTGTTGTAGTGATTGCAAACCTTACAGTAGGTCTTCGTGCAATCGGGATTTCCGGCAAAATCATTACAGCCACAGCAAGAACCAATATGCAGAACCAGGCTAATACGGTTGCCCGCCTGGTAGACGATGTAATCAACAGAGAATTCACCCTGCTGGATGCTCTTGCACAGATTCCGATGGTTGCGGAAGATGATGTAAGCCTTCAGGAAAAACAGGACCTTCTGACTAACATCAGAAACATGGATCCTGCAAAATACAATAATATCGGGTACTGCAGTGTTGACGGTAAAGCACTGGTTGGTCCGAGAGTAATGGATTTTTCACAGCGTGATCTTTATCTGGATGCAAAAAAAGGCAGCAGATATGTTTCTGAACCTTCCATGAGTTCCTTCCAGCCAGGCCTCTGGCTTATGTACTATTCTGTTCCGGTAACACGAAACGGAGTGTTTGAAGGAGCAATTCTTTCTGTAGTAGAAGGAAACGACCTGGATGTTATTGCATCAGGCATTGATATCGGAAACGGAACAGGAATTCATCCGATTATCATAGACCGTAAATCAGGCGACATTATCGGAATTGCTGACAGATCAAAGCTTGAAGAGATTGGCGGTGCTGAATACGAAAAACTGATTAAAACAGTAGTTGAAAATCCTGAAGGATACTTCAGCTATACAGATCCTGCAACAAAACAGCAGATGCTTGTAAGCTTCTGCCAGGTTCCTGACCAGACAACTCAGTGGAGTGTAATCTGTACAGTTCCTGCAAAACTTTATCTTGGCGGAATCGACATCATCAGAATCAACTCTATTGGTGCTCTTATTGCGGCTCTTTTAATTTCTGTAATTCTTTCTTCAATCGTAATTACCATTATTCTTAAACCGCTTATCAACGTTAAGAAGTCGATGAACGAAATTGCTACAGGAAATGCCGACCTTACAAAACGCATTGACCTTACTACCCGTGATGAAGTTGGCCAGCTGGTTGAAGGCTTCAACTCATTCTCCGGCAAGCTTCAGACAATCGTAAAAGACATCCAGGAAAGCAACCAGCGCCTTGATACGATCGGGGGAGAACTGGATTCAAGTACAGTGGAAACCGGAAATTCTATTTCGGAAATCATCGAAAACATTTCCGACGTTCACAGACAGATTGATCTTCAGTCGAACAGTGTTCACGAAACTGCCGGCGCTGTAAACGAAATTGCTTCAAATATTGAGTCTCTTGAACGCATGATTGCAAAACAGTCAGAAGGTGTAAATGAAGCAAGTTCTGAAGTTCAGAAAATGATCAGCAACATTTCTTCGGTAAACGAATCAATGGATCAGATGGCCGAATCCTTTACTGAACTTACTACAAGTGCAAAGGAAGGAACTCTGCTTCAGAGCGAAGTAAACCAGAAGATTGAAGAAATCTTTACGCAGAGTAAGACACTTCAGGACGCAAACATTGCAATCGCTTCAATCGCTTCCCAGACAAACCTGCTTGCCATGAACGCTGCAATCGAAGCTGCCCACGCAGGCGAAGCCGGAAAAGGATTCAGCGTTGTTGCCGATGAAATCCGTAAGCTTTCTGAAACTTCTACAGCCCAGTCAAAGACAATCGGGGAACACCTTTCAAACATTCAGACTTCAATCCATAACGTTGTTTCTGCATGTAACAAATCAAGCCAGGCTTTCGAAAGCATGACCGACAGAATCAGTGCAACCGATGAGCTTGTAAAAATCATCAAGAACGTTATGGAAGCACAGACAGAAGGTTCACGCCAGATTGATGCTTCCCTGCATACAATGAATGACAGTACAGAAGAAGTACGTGTTGCAAGTCAGGAAATGGCACTTGGAAACAAGGCAATTCTTGAAGAAGTAAGCGTTCTTCAGGATGCTACAGGTGTAATGAAGAATTCCATGGAAACCATGAGGGAAAAAGCTTCAAGAATCACTGAAACTGGTGCAACTCTGAACAATATTTCCAAGAAGATGCGTGATTCGATTTCTGAAATCGGAGAACAGATAAATCAGTTCAAGGTTTAAGCTGTAAAAACCGCCGCCCTTTCTGTTTGGCTCTTTTTTCTATATACTGACTTCATGATTTCCAAGAACTCACTTGTTTTGTATAAGAATAATGCAGCCGTAGTTGTAGAACGTGACGGCGAAAAATATCAGATTCGCTGGTGCAGCCAGCCTGCAACTCCTACAGGGAAAAAAGCGGTCTATTCTGAACAGAAAGTCCGCGAAAAGGATTTTATAGTCCTCAGCGAATCTCCATGTTCCTCTTTGGATAAGGTTCTGGAAAATGCTTCCGGTTCGGGAAATCTTGAAAACGGGCTTCAGGAAGCTTACGAACTTTTCATGTCTGATGACCAGAACTCGGGAGTTCCACTTTCCGACATTGCCGAAATGGCTTTGGGTGGAGTAGAGGCCGACACCATTTTTACAGTTTACCAGGCAGTTAAGGCTTCGCTTCTTTTTAGTCAGGATGATGACGCCTTCAAAAACGGGGAACTGAAATTCAACCTTAGAACCGAAGAAGAGATTGCAGCCCTCAAACAGAAGCTGGACGAAAAAGAGCATGCGGCAGAGATCCGCGCAGCCTTTATCCAGCGTCTTAAAGAAAAAAACTTGAACCTTCCTGATGATTCCCGCTTTATGGGCGAAGTTGAAAGCTTTGCTCTTGGGAAAATGGAAAAATCAAGAACTCTGGAAGAAGCAAAATTTCCTCAGGATGTTCAGAAAGCCCACAAACTTCTGATTGAAACCGGCATCTGGGATTACACAAAAAATCCGTACCCTACAAGATTCGGTTTTGCCTTTGATTCTGCAAGTGAAGGCCTTGGCGCCGTTCCTGATGAAGAACGTTTTGATGCTCCGGGAATTGCCTACGCCATAGACTCAGAACATTCCACCGACCCTGACGACGCCATTGCCTGGGACGGTGAATACCTTTGGGTCCACATTGCGGACCCTGCAAGTTTTGTAATGCCCGACAGTCCTGTAGATATTGCCGCCCGTAACCGCGGTACCACACTCTACATTCCGGAAGGCGCTTCCCGCATGCTCTGCGAAGAAGCTCTGGAAGACTACGCTCTTGGACTTAAAGAAATCAGCACCGCATTGAGCTTTAAGCTTAAGTTCAACGAAGAAACTGGCGTTGAATCCTGCGAAGTTCTGAAGACCCGCGTAAAGGTTCAGCGTAAGACATACAAACAGGCGGAAGAAGAAAAGGATTCGCCGGAACTCAAGCCTTTCTTTGAAATTGCACGGAAGAATCTTGCCCGCCGTAACCGCCGCGGAGCAGTTTCCATCAACTTTCCGGAAGTTCACATCACTGTAGATAAAGAAACAAAAAAGGTTTCCGTTGAACCTGAAATCAAATACGAATCAAATGACATGATCATGGAAATGATGCTTCTGGCCGGGGAAGGGGCTGCAAAGTTTGCAGAAAAGAACAACATTCCGTTCCCGTTTGTTGGCCAGGAAGCTCCGGAATTTCCGGATTCCATTCCCGAAGGTTTTGCCGGCGACTTTGCCCGCATCAAATGTATGCGTAAGCGAAGTGTAGGCATTACTCCTATGGCTCATGCAGGCCTTGGCCTTTCCGTTTACACTCAGGTTACAAGCCCTCTGCGCCGCTACGGGGACCTTATTGCCCACCAGCAGCCCCGCGCCTTCCTTGACGGCCGCCGCCTTCTGGACAAAGACGACATGCTGCTCCGCGTTTCTGCCGGAGATGCCGCTTCCATTGCGGCCAAGAAAGCAAGCCGCCTTTCCGACACTCACTGGAAGCTTGTTTACCTTATTCAGAATCCCGACTGGACCGGCGACGCCTACGTTCTGGACCACAAGGGAAAAGACACGCTCTTTCTGATTCCGTCTCTGGACATGCAGACCACAATGCAGGGCTGCGACCACATGGAACTGAACGAAAAAGTTACCCTGAAAATGGAACGCTGCGAAATCAGTACTCAGGAAGTTCTCTTTCAGATTGTAAGCTAGAATTTTAAGGAGCTGCGCCTGCCGCTTCGCGGGCAGGCTTTCCCGTCACTCCGGGCTCCGCGGCAAGGCCGCTCCGAACACGGCAGTTTCGCAGGCTCAACTGCCGCGTT
>JAZLIM010000115.1:0-9556 GCA_045617385.1 Treponema sp. | reverse complement strand
GTATATCTCAGCGGAAAAATTACCGGGGATCCGGATTATAAGACAAAGTTTGCAGCTATGGAAAAAAAACTTACTGAACAGGGGTATCAGGTCTTTAATCCTGCAGTATTTCCTAATATATTTGAATATGAGGACTTTATGTCTCTTGATTTTATGGCACTGTCATTCTGTGAAGCAATCTATCTTCTTAAGGACTGGAAAGACAGTAAAGGTGCCGTAAGGGAATATAAAGAAGCCCTCAGACTTGGATTAAAGGTATTTGCAGAAAATGAAGCAGCATAGTTGGTTGGCATTAATAGGATTGATTTTCAGTGTTACAGTTCTTGCAGGCTGTTCCGGAAAGTTCGAGGAGAAAACAAAAATTCTGAACTTCAATGGAAATCCGACTACAGGATATACATGGACTTATGAGGTTGAACCGGAAGGTATAATTGATGTTCTCAGTGACGTGACATATCTTGGTGACTGGGATACTGTCGGAGCTCCGTCTCTGTTCACTTATACACTGACATCGCTTAAACAGGGAAACTGCGATCTGGTATTTTCATATAAACGTCCCTGGGAAAAAAAGAAACCCGAAAAGGAAATTAAATACAAGGTTACTGTAACAAAAAGCGGAAAAATAAAAATGAGGTAACAGGGATGAGTTCAATAAATATTGTCCAGAAAGGAATTGTCAGCATCGAAGCTGATGCTATTGTAAACGCTGCTAATTCTGCTCTTCAGATGGGTGGGGGAGTGTGCGGCGTCATATTCAACAAAGCAGGCGTTTCAGAACTTACTGCTGCATGTAATAAAATCGGGCACTGTGATACCGGCTCTGCCATTATTACTCCGGGTTTCGGATGTCCATGCCGGAACCTGATCCATGCTGTTGGTCCTGTGTACAGGGATGGTAAACACGGGGAAGCGGATGCACTGTACGGAGCATATAAAAGGTCGCTGGAATTATGTATGGAAAATAATCTCCACTCGATTGTCTTTCCTCTGATTTCAGCCGGTATATTCGGATACCCTCTTTATGATGCCTGGGCACAGGCCATTTATGCCTGTAAGAATTTCATAAATAAAAATCCGGATTATCAGATAGACATCACCTTCGCTATTCCGGAGGATGAGAAGCTGCAGGCTGGTAATGTTATTTTGAAAAAAGAACTTCCTGGAATTAATCTGTAAAGGGAAGCCCTTCAGAATCTCCATTTGTCTGAAGGGCTTTTTTTATTTGGCTTTCATATTCTGGATGATTGCATCGATTGTTTTCCTGTTGCGTCTTATGTATCTTATTCCGTCATGCTCAAGAACATAAAGCGTCAGGTTAGGAAATACAAGCTTATAGATTATAAAGCCGTCTTTGTCTGAAATAAGGGTTTTGCGTACGTCCATAAAGTTCTCCTATCTTTCGATTTCAATCGAGCTTCTTTTTTGTACTTTCATTTCTGCCTTTTTCTGATGTTCGTTGCTCTTCATATATTGGTTCAAGAATTCATCCCGGGGAATCTGATAATATGATTTGTCCTTGTTCATCATGACTATCATGTTTCCTTCTTTTGAGGATGAAACGATGGTTAATGGTTCGTTGACTTTTTCCTTTCCCTTTGAGAACGGGTTATCAACATTGAAGGAAAGGTTTTCAACCCGGTCACCGATTTTTATTGAGAGGTCGTTATCAATAAGGGCTCCCTTTGCCGTGATGGTGTCATAGAAGGGGCGTGCGATAACGGAATCGGGTCTGTTCTGCTTTATGTAATTTTCATTGAGCGGAACTTCTTTTACAGCTTCAAAATAAAACCGCATGAGGCATTCGGTCATTGTTTCATCATCCTTCTTGAGCTGCTGCATGAGAAGACGTGTTTTTTTCTGTTCCTCTTTGTTCATGCGGTCGAATAACTCACGGGAAATGAGGACAGCATCAACCGGAGAGTTTGATTCTTTACGGCAGTAAACTGCAAAGTTGTGACGGAAATTTGCTGCAGTATTTTCTCTCTGGGTGAAGTAATCCTTGTACTGTGTTTCAAGAAGTTTTTCATATTCTGGAGTATCTTTGGAATATGATTTTTCGAAACGCTCAGGTGCAGTTATTTCCTTAAAGGTTTGTGAAGAAACTGAGATTGTAGAGTCTCCGTTTGAAAGGATGTACTGATCCTGATTTGAGTCATACTTATTTACTTTCATGTCCTTATAGCTTTTGATTCCCTGCTGTGTAAGGATTGAAAACTCGGGAAGTATTGTCTGGTTGAAAACAACAGACGGAGTTTTTTCAGCTTCGATTACATCTTTTCCCTTGAACTGATTGCTTAATGGAAGTTCAGTCTGAGGAGAAAGAATTGTCTCAAATGTGGATTTAGGTAGTCGGAGTTTTTCTCCTTCGTTTTCAAGAAGATATGTTTCTGTATTTTTGTCATATCCTTTTACTACACCTTTTGAAACTGTTTTAAGGCCTTGTGAAGTCATAAGGGCGAAAGGTGGAAGAATTGTTTTATCAAAAATGACAGCCTGTGTTTCTTCCTGTTTTCTGGCCTTTCTTTCCTGGCGTTCAAGAGTCTGCTTCTTTAATTCTTCATTAAGTTCAGGATGATTTTTCTTTACGTATTCACCAAGCTTCATGTCAATTTTTGAAAGGTATCCGCGAACCTTAGGATTCATCCTGTTGAAATCGATAAGGGCGTTGAGTTCTTCATAGCCTTCTTTGCCTTTGATTTCTTCAACAATTTCAGGATGCTTTTTATATGCTAGAGCTCCAAGACGTGCTGTATTGATACGCTCTTCAGAGAAAGTCGGTTTTGGATTTGTAAGCGATGATGGAAGAGTATGGTCCACACCGTTTTTCTTTATGTCTTCCATCTTGAGGTTTTCAAGTCCCATGCCATAGATGTTCTTTGCTACAAGAAGTGTAGCCTTTACATCTTCAAGAGAATCATGGGCATTGAAACTGAGGTTGTAATGATCAGCTGCAGTTTCAAGTTTCTGCCATTTGAATTCTCCCTGTCTTTTTTTTGCTTTGGAGTTTGTATTTTTCTCTCCGTAGACCGGGGCAAAGGATTTCATGACATCAAGGTGTAGCTTGTTTTCCGGAATATTGATTCCTGCCATCTGAAGGAAGTTTGTATCAAACTTACCATTGTAGGAAATGATGAGGTCTGCCTGGTCAAAAATTTTCTGGACTCTGTCTCTTATGTCTTTAAAATGAGGAGCGTCTTTTACCATTTCAGGTGAGATTCCATTTACAGCCTGAGCCTCTTTCCACGATTTTTTCTTCTCGGGTTTCAGGTGGCTGTTGAAAAGGACTTCACTGTTTCCGTCTATGATCGAAAGCTGCAGAAGTTCATCATAGCGTGGAGACAGTCCTGTTGTTTCAGTATCAATTACGATTACCTTTCCGAGCTTCTTTCGTTCGGCTGCAATTTTCTTATTGAAGTCGTCGAAGGATTTTTCGACGTCCTTACCGTCAAGGTGATATGATCCGTCTTCTTTTTCGCTTACAGAAAGGGTAGAGCCGTTGCTGATAGAAGGGGACAGGTTTTCGATAGAGGATATGAGGTCATTGAGTTTTGAGGAATCAATATTTTCTGCATCCAGCATTTCCAGTGAGGAAACTGCTTTCTGTAATAATTCAGTATTTGTTTTACTCATGTTGTACTCCGCTAAAAATTATGAGGCAGGGGAGAGATAAGGTCCCCTGCCTTTATGCTATCTTTCGTATTCAGTTTCTTTTTTTGTTCTTGTTTCATGAGGGAAGAGTCCCGGATTTATTTCTGCCTTCCAGGTTGAATGAACTTCATTTTTTCTTTCCCCGGAATTCAGGAAGTATTCATAGAAACTCTTTCCAGGGGCAATCGAGAACTTTTCAGTTACGGTTGTGTCCTTAAGTGCGCAGTCTGTGAAGGCATTGTGAAGGACAAGTTCCTTCATGTTTGTCTCAAGAATCATACGGTCTGCAGGAGAAAGTTTTTCCATAAGGCTTTCAGTGATAACCGGGAAGGCGCTAACGGCACCAGCACCCATAGCCTCGAACTGGAAATCATTTCTGATTTTGTCAGCCTCAGAAGAGAAGTATTTCTTGCTGTAATACTGAACGCCTGAAATCTGGTTGCTGGCATTGGTAAATACAACAGGAATAAAATCATCGTTCCAGCTGTATGTGTCATTAAGTTTTTCTGTAAGTCTGATGAGTGAAGAAGAAGAATCTACGGATTCTTTTGTCCATTCAGGATTGTTCTTTTTCTCTAAGACATCCTTGCCATGGTTCAATGCATCAACCTTATGCCAGCCTTTTCTTGGGGTATAAAGGTTGAATGAATCGTGGTCGAGGATGATGTGGCCTGCAAAACGTTCAAGTCCGTCGCTGCGTCTGAGGGTTTTACGGAGGGCATCTGTAGTCTCACGGTCATAGCTTGAAGCTTCAGTATTTCCTGAAGGATGGTTATGAACTGTTACTACGAGACAGTCTTTTTCTTCCGCACGGGATATGATTTTCTTGATTGTGTCATTATGATTATCTGATACGGCACATACATTAGGCATGTGTGAAGAGATAGCAAGCTGGTCTGTAATTTCACCTGTCATGCGGTCTACAAGAACATATCTGAATGTTTCAAATTTTTTGTTTCTGTAGATATTCATGGCAGCCTGAAGCTGCTTGAATCCTGCTTCACTGATGCGGTTTGCTTTTGTCATCGAGAGCTCTTTTCCGCGGATATCAAATACTCCGTGTTCGTCGAATTCTTCGAAGGCTTTCCACATTCCGGTCTTTTCTCCGTTCAGAACCGGTGTGATGATTTTGTCTCTTTCTTTCTGTGCTGCAATTACATCATCAACAGAAAGGTGTCTGTCATCAAAAGGATTGAGGGAATCCTGAATGGAATCACGGATAACCTTGTTTTCCTTTGATCTGAGATCACTTTCAAAATCAAGTTCCTGCTGATGGATCTTCGTATTTTTTGTTACGTCTTCCATTACGAGGATCTGAAGCCATGACGGAATATCACGGTTTTCATATTCATAATCGCTTACCCATTTTGTGTGGAGATCTTCGCTGTGGCGGAGTTCTTCTTTGTCGGCCTTAAGCTGATCCGTCTGTTTCTGATATTTAGCAGAGTAGAGATGAACGCTTTCTGTTACTTCGCTTTCTGAAGTATTGTTTTCCTGTTCTTCAGGGTTATAACTGAAGGCTTTAGGTTTTTCGAAGATCGGACTGCAAAGTTCGTTAGCTTCCTTAAGGTCGTTCAGACGGATGGTTTCACGTCCGTCCATGTTTGCGATTGTGAGTGAAACCTTAAGAAGGTTGGAACTTGCTCTTGGTGAAAGACCTTTTTCGGTTACGGAGTCAAAGTATTTCTGGCAGCTTTTGTTGAGCTTACAGTACTGCTGAATCTGTTCAGGAGTCATGTGGCTGTTGTATACGCCGCGTTTTCTCTGAATTTCATAGGCTTTGGCAATCTGGTCCTTCATCTGGTTAATTGTCATTACTCTTGTGTCTTTTTCATCCTTTTCCACAAAGTTTTTGATTTCGACACGGTCGAGGAGAGGATCAGAAATCTTTTTCCAGTACTGTTCGATTGAGCGTGCACTGTCGAGACAGATCTTGTCATGACTTCCGTAGCATCCGCATGGACAAGGATTCATGGCCATGGCGAGCTGGAAATCAGCTGGGTAAGAAGTCGAACGTCCAGCCCGGCTTAATGTAATCTGACGGCTTTCAAGAGGAACCCTGAGCATCTGAATGACAGAAGATCGGAATTCCGCAGTTTCGTCCATGAAGAGTGTTCCATTATGGGCAAGAGAAATTTCCCCTGGTCTGCAGTTTGGTCCGCCACCGCAGATACCTTCGATTGTCGCAGTCTGGTGAGGCATGCGGAATGAAGGAACGAGTTTATCACGGCGAGGGGAATCAAGGCCTGCAAGGGAATTGATTCTTGTAATGCTTCTGGATTCTTCTTCAGTAAGCTTTGGAGTTAGAGCCGGCATGAGGGTCTGGGTAAGGAGTGTCTTTCCACAGCCCGGAGCTCCGGTATTAAGGATGTTGTGTTTTCCTGCTACTGCGATTTCGATGGCACGGACTGTATTGAAGTGACCTTTCATAGGGAGGTTCTCAAGGGCTTCCTTATAGTCTTCCATCCATTCTTCATTGAAAGTTACCTTGTCTGTATTTTTTGCAACAGGATTTGTTTTTTCAAAACTTCCTGCTTTCTGAAGAAGTTCTTTTGTTTCAAGAAGGTCTTCTGCTTTGAGGATACTGATTCCTTCGATGTCTTTCAGAAGTTCAGCAGTTACAGGATCACATACAAAGTGTGTAATACCTGCAGCCTTTGCAGAGTTTACGGCAGCAACGGCTCCGCGGACCGGTCTGATTCTTCCGGAGAGTTCGAGTTCACCTAATGCAAGAACCGGTTCTGAGGTTTCGAATCTTTCAGTCTGTGCGAGTATACCAAGAGCCATTGCAAGATCCATTGGAGAATCCTTCCGGAGATCTGCAGGGCTTAATGACTGGAGTACTCTTTCTGAAGGGAATTCAAGCCCGCTGTTTGAGAATGCTGCACGGATTCTTTCACGTGTTTCCTTTACGGCACTGTCTGCAATTCCTACAATGTCATAGGCCGGGATTCCTGGTCTTAAGTCAGTTTCAACATTTACAAGTGTTCCTTCAAATCCGAAAGGAGAGAAGGTGTATACCTGAAGCGGTGTCTGGGGACGGGAGAGTTCGTTTTCTTTTTCGAAAACAAAGTCCGGTTTTTCAACGCCGAGAATATATTTGTCTGCCATTTCGTAAAGTTCTTTGTAGGCAGCAATTACGTTCTGTGCGTGTTCGTTATTTTCCTTAAGGCCTTTTACAAAGTTGTCTCCGATGTAGAACGATGGCTTGCCTTCTACTTCGCAGAAGATACCTGCACCGTCTCCTGTGTTGTCATCAAAGATACGGTCTCCCGGGATATTAAGTCCGATGTAAGGACTGAATCCTTTATCTTTGAGTTCTGCATATTTGAGAACAGCTTTTTCTGCTGAAAGGCCTGTAACAGCCTCGAATTCAGCACCGACTCCGAGATCAAGATTTGCAGTGTCGCTTACAAAGAAGTTATAAGGTTTTTCTGCTTCTTGGTTCTGATGAACTTCCTGATAAACTTCAGATTTGAGAAGTCTGTCATTCAAGAGAATCTGTGCACTGTCGAGATTTGTAATTCTTCCTTCCAGAATGGAAGCTGCAATTTCTTCAGAGATGGAAGCGCATTCTTCATGAGCTGAAGAACTTAATTCTGTACTTCCTGATTTTTCAGCGTCTTCGATGTAATTATGAAAATCGAGTACCGACCATAAAGCACGGTCAATGGTTTCTTTCTTGATGTCATCTTCAGAGAGGTTTTTATCAGTTGCATCATTTTCTGCCCATGAGGCAACTTCAGTACGTGTCTTTGAAAAATCATAATTATCGATGTCTCTGAAGAGACCTTCGATATCTTCCCAGGAAACTTTTGATCCGCTGTTTCTTGTGACTGCAGGGAAATACTCTGGGTGTTCTTTGTGGAGCATTTCTTCTACGGTAATATCTTTTGGAACATGGTAATCCATTTCCATCCAGGCGATACCTGTGATTTCTTCAAGGGACTGGTCGCCCCATTCTGACATCTGAAGGTCTCCGTTCAGAACTGAGTAACCGAAGGCATAACCGTCTTTATAAATCTGGGTAATGAAGATTTCCGTATTACCGAGGAAATAACGGAATCCGATGTCATGAGTACCGTCTGCGTTTATGAGTTCTTCATCTGTGGTAATCTTTCTGTATGTGTCGGCAATTTCCTTGAGCTTTGATTTGAAGAAGTCACCTTCTTCTCCCTGAGTGAGTTCAAGTGTGAACGAATACTGTGATGGCGGAATTACTTTGCGGCAGATTTCGAGGTCTTCTTCTGTAAGGACTGCAGGGGCTTCTTTTTCTGGCATAACAATACCGGATGCAGAAACTTCTGCTTCCTTGAGTTTTTCAGAAAGAAGGTTACGGGCATAGTCTTCCATGTTTACGTTTGCAGGGAACATTTCCCAGATACGGCGGAGTTTTGCCCAGTCGATGCTGTTATAGGTTTTATAATCTTCAGCATTCATGGCTTTCTGAGCATTGCGGCTTGGAAGATAAAGTTCTGAGACTGCCATTTTCTTTGCTTCGTTTACAGCGTATTTAAGAAGAACCGAATTATCGAGAGATGTTTCTTCTGGATATTCCTTGAGGACTTTTGTAAATACGTCGTTCATGGATTCATCGTAAGAAGCCTTGATGCCCTGAAGTGCATCTTTGAGCATTTCATCTACGCGGTCTGCTTCAGAAGCCTCAATGAGCCATTTTTTATGAAGTTCCTTGTATTCATTCTGTGCCTTATCAAGGGCTTCCATTCTGTCTTTAAGGGAGTCCTTAAGAATTTGTGTCTGTTCTCTGATGGCATTTTCAATAAAACTGCGTTGAGAATCTGTTACTTCAGGATAGTAAAGCTGTACTTCGAGAGCGTTCAAGGCAGTGATGAAATCGTCATGACTGCAGGTTGCACGGACATAGTCGAATACTGATCCGTTACCGTCTCCAATGTCGTAGCGGGATGGTTCATAGGAGAAAGTATCTTCAGGATTTTCCGGATTAGGGATATTGAAGAATTTGAAGTTTGTTTTGTCATATCCGAACTGGATTCCTTTGTCTTCTTCAGGAAGCTTGTCATCCCGTTCAAGGTCCCAGTAATTATCTGCAGAACCGTATTTTTCTTCTGCATATTTTTTACGGTTATGGAAATCTGAATCTGCCTTAGTAAGGAGTTCGTTGAATTCCTTTACAGTGTAGACTTTGTTTTCTGAAGGGAACAACGGACTTTCTGAGGAATACATGATGACGTAAGGAACTTTTTCTTCTTCAAACTGTTTCTTGATTTTTTCCTGGACTGTTTCATAAAGTTCAGGAAGAAGTTTGTACTGAACGTCACGGTAATATGCTTCATCTGGGGAATACCATTTGTTGCCTTCGACGTGAGTTTCCTTACTGAGATTGAAATCACTGATTTTCTTGATGATTTCTGTATCGCCTTTAATGATGGAATCCATGATCTCATCAACCATCGGGCGAAACCATGTGTTGTAGCGTTTCTCTTTTCCCTCGATTGAACTTCCGTTTTCGCGTTCTTCATCTGTGAGGGTAAGAAATGTTTCGCGGATGATGTCTCCGAATTTTGCTTTGGCTTCATTTACTTCATCAGGGTAAATGTTACCTTCTGTTGTATGGAAAGGCTGTGAAGCTTCCATTTCACGAAGACCGTTTGCTCTTTCCATGGCTTCTGCTTCCGAATCAAGGCGTGCAAGATCTTCATTTATTTCACGGCTTTCTTCCTGGTCTCTGGCCTGTTCGACTCCGTTATCATGTTCCTGCCATTTCTTCTGAACGTTCTGTACGGCTTTGTCGTAAGCTTCACTTTCGAGTTCTTCTACTTTTTCAAGAATCTTGTCATAGTCTGCTTTTTCCCAGACTGAAAGAGGAGTTTCCGGATAAAGATCTTCTGCAATAAGTTTTGCGGCTTTTGAAATCTGTGTTTCAGCT
>JAZLIM010000114.1:0-5815 GCA_045617385.1 Treponema sp. | reverse complement strand
CCAGATCTTCAAGAAGGCGTTCTGCATAATCTGTAATTTTCAAAATCCACTGGCGGATTGTTTTATGAGTAACAACTGCGCCACAGCGTTCACATTTGCCTTCTTTTACTTCTTCGTTGGCAAGACCTGTGAGACAGCTTGGACACCAGTTAATTGGAGTTTCTGCTTCGTATGCAAGGCCTTTTTTGTAAAGCTGGAGGAAAATCCACTGAGTCCATTTGTAGTATTCAGGTTCACAGGTAGAAATGCAGCGGTCCCAGTCATAAGAGAAGCCCAGTGCTTTAATCTGGCGTGTGAAGTTTTCAATATTCTGGTTGGTTGTGATAGAAGGGTGAGTTCCTGTTTTGATAGCATAGTTTTCTGCAGGAAGACCGAAAGCATCGTATCCCATTGGGTGAAGAACATTGTAGCCTTTCATGCGAAGGTAACGGCAGTAAATATCTGTTGCTGTGTATCCTTCAGGATGCCCTACGTGAAGTCCTGCCCCAGAAGGGTAAGGGAACATATCAAGAACGTAGCGGCGTTTTTCTGCCGGAATAGATTCATCTTCTGTTACGCGGAATGTTTTGTTGTCCGCCCAGTATTTCTGCCATTTAGGTTCAATGTTTTTAAAATCGTAAGACATGTAAAATCTCCGTTTTCCAATAAATAATAAGTAGTACTAAATTATAGTGATTTGATGAAGAATCTACAATTATATAGAAGAAGATATATCATCGGATTAATCCATTATTTACGATTCTGACATTTTCCGATAAAATGTAAATCAAATAACTTATTTTAAAGGTGGTCCATATTATGGAAAACACAGCAAAAGGCGGATGGCGCGCAAACAAATGGGTTCGTGCTGCTATTCCAGGTCTTCTTCTTCACTGCAGTATCGGTACTGTTTACTGCTGGTCTTATGTTAGTACAGGAATTGCAAGCCAGATTGGTTTCGAAGTTTCAACAGTAAACTGGGCTTTCAGCCTTGCTATTCTGTTCCTTGGTCTTTCAGCAGCCTTCCTTGGAAACGTTGTTGAAAAAGACATTCACAAGTCTTCTCTTATCGCAACAATCTGTTTTGCTGCTGGTATGATCGGTACAGGTCTTTTTGTAAAGCTTGGTACTAATGCTTATAACGGTGGGGCAGGTGCTCCTAGTGTTCTGGCACTTATCGGAATTTTCGTTTCTTACGGTTTCGTTATGGGTGTAGGACTTGGTACCGGTTATCTTTCTCCTGTTAAGACACTTATGCTGTGGTTCCAGGACCGTAAGGGTCTTGCAACTGGTCTTGCTGTAGCAGGATTCGGTGCTGCAAAAGCTATCGGTGCTCCTATCATGGAAGAAATGCAGAAACACATGGATATCGACAAGATGTTCTATATCCTTGGTGCTGTTTACTTTGTAATGATGTTCGTTGGACACCTTCTTCTTGCAAAGCCTGCTGACTGGCACGAACCTTCAGGAAGCGAAAAGAAACCAACAATCATGGAAGTTCTTAAAACAAAGCCAATGGGAAACTATATCGGTATCTGGCTTATGTTCTTCCTGAACATTACTTGTGGTCTTGCAATCATTTCTTACGAAAAACAGCTTTTCATCACTGCAGGATTCGTAGGAATCGCCGGAACTCTCGGTGCAGTTTCTGCTGTATTCAATGCTGGTGGTCGTCTTGGATTCTCTGCATGGGCTGATACAATGAAAGACCGTAATACAATCTACAAGATGATTTTCGTTCTTTCCATTGTATTCACAGCAATTGTTCTTTGTACAAACGGTATCGTTAATGCTCCAAACAATATGTTCCTGGCAATTGTTGTTGTTTGTCTGATTATGGTTGTAAACGCTGGATACGGCGGAGGATTCTCTAACGTTCCAACACTTCTTTCTGACCACTACGGAATGGGTTCAATTTCTGCTATCCACGGAATTACACTTTCTGCATGGGGATTCGCAGGTATTGCAGGTCCACAGCTTGCAGCTTTCATCATCAAACACTTTGGTGGAGATGTACAGAAAGTTGAATACCACGGAAAAATGATGTCAATCAATCCTGTAGGTATGCAGAGAATCATGGTTGCTACTCTGGTTCTTTACGTTGTAGCACTTCTGCTTTCTCTGTTCCTGGTTCGTAAGTCTGGAAAAGCAGCTGAAGAAAAATAGAAAAACTTTTTGATTGAAGAAATCAATTTTTCGTAAAGAAGTGGGGCTAAGTCTGGCCCCACTTTTTTTTTAGGCCGTTTTTCTGTTAGAATTAAGGCATGTCAAAAAAGTCAAAGGCGAAGAGCTCGGGTTTCTGGCGGAAACTCAAAAAAAAAGCCAGGTATTCTCTTAAAAATCCGTTTACATATATTTTCATTCTCATAGTTCTTCTTCTTGTTGCTGCAACAATAGTTGTAGGTAAAACAGAACCATATCATCCTGACGGGGAAGTAACAAACTGGAAGGATGCCGTCTGGCATTCAATTGTAGCTGTTGTAGCAGCCTACTATGACTATTACATGAAAACCGTTCCGGGCAGACTTGCTTCACTTGTTCTGCTTCTTGTTGGAATGGCTTTCTGGACAATCGTTCTTGGAAAAATCACATCAGCCATTCTGGCCGTTCAGTCGAAAAATAATAAGGGGTTAAAAAAACTAAAGCGTATGAAAGGACACTTTTTACTTTGTGGCTGGAGACCCGGCTTTGAAAAAATTCTGGATGCTGTAATCAGTTCGAATCCCGATATTACTCCCGAAAAAATCGTAGTTGTGAATAATGCTCCAACTGAGCAGATGGAAATCCTTCGTTCAGATTTCCGCTTCAAGCAGATCCAGTATGTTGCAGGAGACTTTTCTGATGCTGATGTTCTGAAGAGGGCCTTTATTCAGACAGCAGAACGTGCCCTGGTAATTGCAGACTACAGTGCGGGGGCATCAGATATGGAAATTGATTCCCGTACAGTTCTTTCAGTTCTTACAATGAAGAATCTGAATCAGAATATATATGTTTCAGCTGAACTTCTGAGTGAAAAGTTTGAAGAACATCTGAAAATGGCAAGAGTAGATGAACTGATTCTTACACAGGATTATGAGCACAGTCTTCTTGCAACTGCTTCCAGTGGACTTGGCTACAGTAATGTAATAAAAGCTCTGATAAGTGATGATGCTGATTCTGGAATCATCATTGAAGAGATCTCAAAAGATTTTATTGAAAAAACTTATGGAGAGCTTGCTGCCCATTACGAAGGTAAAGAAAACGGAGATATTCTGGTAGGACTTCTTCTGAATACGGGAAATTTCCAGCAGAGGAAAAAAGCTGCACTGCGTGAGGCACAGATCAATTCGAATATTGAAGCAGTGGTAGACAATCTGAAAAAGGTAAAATCCCTGCAGTCGAATGACCCGGTTCTTACTCCGGAAAATGATTTTGTGATTCCAAAATATTCAAAGGCAATTGTTATTCGTGCAAGAAGTGAAGACTCGGAAAAATAAATGAAAAAACGAAAGGTTAAGTCGGATTTTTCCCGGCAGATGAAGCTTATATTTACGAATCCTCTTACTTTGGGGTATGTGGCCCTGGTGCTGTTCATTTTAGCGCTGCTTGGAGTGGTTTACGCTTTTGAAACAAAAACCGGAAGCGGAATTACAACAAAGATGGATACGTTCTGGTTCATGTGTGTTGCAGTTTGTGCCGGTTACTTTGAGTTTGTCTGCGAATCTTACCCGGGACGAGCCGCAGCAATTACACTTCTGATTTCAGGCACTATGGTTTTTGCATATATCAGAGGTCAGGTGGCTTCTGTTTTTGTTGATATGGCTGATAAGAAAAATAAAGGATTAAGCAAATTGAAAAACATGGAAGGACATTTTGTTTTGTGCGGGTGGAGACCCGGCTTTGAAAAAATTCTCGAAACCGTTCTGGCTTCGAATCCAGAAATTACACCTGACATGATTGTTCTGGTGAATGAAGCACCGGTTGAGCAGATTGAAGCCCTGCGTGACGATATTCGTTTTAAGGAAGTGAATTACGTTGCCGGTGATTTTACGGATGAGTCAACACTGAAGCGTGCCTTCATTGATAAAGCAGCCCGGGCACTTGTTATACGTGATCTTTCAAAGAAATACTCTGAGCTTGAAGTGGATTCACGCACAGTTCTTGCTGTTCTGACTATGGAAAATATGAACCGCGGAATTTACGTGGTAGCAGAACTTCAGAGTGCAAAGTTCGAAAAGCATCTGCGCATGGCTCACTGTGATGAGATTATTCTTACACAGGATTATGAATACAGTCTTCTGGCAACCGCTTCAAGCGGGGCAGGCTATTCCAATGTTATCCGTTCACTGATCAGTGATGATGCAGATTCAGGAATCCTCATAAACGATATTCCGAAAGACATGGTCGGAAAAACTTTCGGGGAACTTAGAGCTTCCGTAAATAAAAGCAGAAAAGAAAAAGGAGTGCTTGTAGGTCTGCTTCTTAATTCAGGAAATTTCCATCAGAGACGGAAGGAAGCTTTGCGTGAAGCTCAGAAAAATCCTGATATAAACAGAATTATTGATAATCTTCAGAAAGTAAAACAGCTGAAAGGCAATGAACCTGTTCTGGCTCCATCTGCAGATTATGTAATCCCGAAAAATACAAAGGCTATTTTTGTTAAAGGAAAGTAAATATGGAAAATAAAGATATCAATATTGATGAAGTACTGGCAAAACTGGTAAAAATCGCTTTATTCGAAGATTTTGATGTTACAAGCGAGAATGACAAAAGAATCCTTAAGGCCGTTTACGAAAATACAACAATCAAGAATTATAAAGCCGGGGAAGTAATCATCAGAGAAGGGGATACAGGTGATGAATTCTATATCCTCAGTTCTGGATCGGTGCATATTTCAAGAAATACTCCAGCCGGAGACAGCATTGCACTTGCTGATCTGGATGCTTCAATGAACATCTTTTTCGGGGAAACAGCTCTCATAAGCAATGATACAAGAAGTGCTACAGTTTCTGCCCTTACAGACTGTCGCCTGATTGTTCTTTCAAGCAGGAAATTTCACGAAATCTGCCGGGAAGAACCAGTACTCGGATACCGTGTACTGACTGTTCTTGCCCGTAGAATGGCAAAAACAATCCGCGATACCAATCGTGACAAGGCAACTCTTTACGAGGCTTTGTTTAACGAAATTTCAGGCGGAGAGTACTAACATAAGGGACTTCCCCGAAAATTGGAAATCAATAGACTATTTTGAGAAAATTCATTATTTTTAAGGTAGCAAATTTTTATACGGTGGCAAAAGTCACTGAATAGGAGATAAATTATGGCAGTTAAAGTTGCTATTAATGGTTTCGGCCGCATTGGTCGTTTGGCATTCCGTCAGATGTTCGACGCTGAAGGATATGAAGTAGTTGCAATCAACGATCTTACAAGCCCAAAAATGCTTGCACACCTCCTGAAGTATGATACAGCTCAGGGTGGATACGCTGGAAAATTCGGTGAAGGAAAACACACTGTAGAATCACACGACGGTGAAGGTGAAGATAACTACATCGTTGTTGATGGAAAGAAAATCGTAATTTACAAGATGCCTAACGCAGCTGATCTTCCATGGGGAAAAATCGGTGTAGACGTAGTTCTTGAATGTACAGGTTTCTATGTATCAAAAGAAAAGTCACAGGCTCACATCACAGCAGGTGCAAAGAAAGTTGTTATTTCAGCTCCAGCTGGAAACGACCTTCCAACAATCGTTTACAATGTAAACCACAAATCACTCAAGAAGGGAGACAATATCATTTCTGCAGCTTCTTGTACAACAAACTGTCTCGCTCCAATGGCTAAAGCTCTTAATGACTACGCT
>JAZLIM010000113.1:0-4161 GCA_045617385.1 Treponema sp. | reverse complement strand
TACACATTACAGATGGTAATGACAATAAAATACTTTGCTGATTCTAGCGTGGCGCGAGCCACGCATTTTATAAATTTCTTTACGAAAACGAAACCGAAGGTTTCGTATAACTGCTAATTATTAAATAGTCACTGTTAAGTGAAAAGGCTCTCCAGAAATGGAGAGCTTTTTTTATGTTGCGAAGTATTTAATAGTTCTTTCGATTAAGACGCTCGGAAAAGCTCCTTCATCGCTTTTCCTCGCTCAGGTACGAAAACGAAAACAACTACACATTACAGATGGTAAGGACAATAAAATACTTTGCTGATTCGAGCGTGGCGCGAGCCACGAATTTTATAAATTTCCTTACGAAAACGAAACCGAAGGTTTCGTATAACTGCTAATTTTTATTAGTTCATAACAAAAAAAGACTTCCTTCGGGAAGTCTTTTTTTTGTTTAGATAGCTATTTTCGTTATCATTCGATTAAGACGCTCGGAAAAGGGGAGAGCTTGAAAATCAGTACTCTGGATAGCTAATCTGGTTCTTCCACGAAAAAGCAATTTTCTTAAACTGAGGAATTTCCAGAAGTCCACGCCAGAAAAGCCATGCTCTATCCCGCTCAGGAATTTCATCAAGGCGCATCCATTTTACTTCTTTGATTATCTGATCTTCTGGATTAAGTTCAGGATCTCCACCTGTAGATTCCACCTGGTTTTCGTCTACTTCCATAAGGAAACTGTGTTCTTCATCATAAAACTCCGAATCAAAATAAATTGTTAAAAGTTTTCGTACAACGTGACCATTAAGTCCACATTCTTCTTTTAATTCACGGACTGCAGCTTCTTCAGGAGTTTCACCTTTTTCAATCCCGCCGCCTGGCAAATCATAATATTCGTGACCATCAACCACTCGTTCCATCAAGATTTTGTCACCTCGAACAACAATCATAACTGCCCGTTCCTGTTTGTAAGTAACATTTTCTTCAAGGAGCTTTTTCAAAACAAAGTTTTCACGATTCAACATCGCTTTAAATTTTATATCAGAATCCAACTCACCGTGACTGTGCTTTTCGTTTACTTCAACAGCGTCTGCAATATCTACCCACTCAAGAGTAAATTGTTCTTCGGCTTCGTAATCATCTAATTTCTGATTTGCAATTTGAGAAGTAACTCTTGCAAGATAATAAAAATTTTCCTGAATAAAAACATCTTCCGGATTCCCTTTTTCCTTACGAACTACAAGACCATATTCTCTGATTGTTGCAGGATGAATTCCAAGTCCGGTTTCTTCCATAACTTCGCGGCACAAAGTCTTTTCATGAGTTTCACCGTCTTCGATGCCGCCGCCTGGAAATTTGTAGTAATCATATTTAAGGCTGTGAACCATTGCCAGTTTTCCGCCGCCAAAAATAATTCCACGAACAGAAGGACGACGGCCAACAGTTCCACCTTCCTTATAATTCTTTGCATCCATTTCAAAAAGTATGCGCATTATTCTCTCCTGTTTATTTCTATCATTATAGTAGATATTTGTGTTTTTGAGGTAAAGTAATAGCTTAAAAAAACGGGTTCACCGATTTACACGGACGAAAGCGGAGTATCTTTTGGGTCAGCACTTGCAATGGCAATCAGTTTTTGCACCTGGAAATCCGTAGGTTGGGCAATACTACATGGAATACTTGGCTGGATATACGTCATTTATATGGAAGTTTCGGTTGTTATGAACAGAATCGTAATGTCATAACTGTTTTTTTTCAGTAAACTATAGATATGGCAAATTTCGACGAAAATACACTTTACGTTCTTGATTCATACGGACTTATTTACAGGGCATATTTTGCATTTATTTCTCATCCGCTCACAAATTCTAAAGGTGAAAATATTTCTGCCGTTTTCGGTTTTTTCAGAAACCTGGCTTCGGTGCTTCAGCACTACAAGCCAAAGTGCCTTGTGGCTGCCCTGGATTCAATAGGGCCTACCTTCCGCCACGAGTCTTTCCCTGAATACAAGGCAAACCGTCCGAAGTCTCCTGAAGATCTTATTGCCCAGATTCCATGGATTGAAGAAATCCTGAATACTCTTGGAATCCCTTCTATCCGCGTAAACGGCTACGAAGCTGACGATGTAGTGGCTACTCTGGCCCGTAAATGTGAAAAGGCCGGCCGCACATGCCGTATTCTTTCCGGCGATAAAGACCTTATGCAGCTGGTAAACGAATCAATACAGATCCTTAAGCCGGATCCTGCCGGAAACTGGAAGGTTGTAGGACCTGAAGGTGTAAAAGCTGAATGGGGTATAGGACCGGATGGACTTCTGGATCTGCTTTCTCTTACAGGTGACCAGGCTGATAATGTTCCCGGCGTAAAAGGAGTCGGAATCAAAACCGGACTCAAATATCTTGAAGAATACGGAAGTCTTGAAGGTATTTATGAGCACGCAGATGAAATCAAAGGTGCTATAGGTGAAAAAATCCGTGCAGGCCGTGATGATGCCTTTATGAGTAAGAAACTCATTACTCTCTGCGAAGAAGTGCCTCTTGATGATCTTCCTCAGCTTGAACAGATTGTAAATCTTCTTAAAGGTGGAAAATGCAATACGCCTTTCGAAGAACGCTATAATTTTGCAGGTGCTTCAGAACTCCTTTCAAAATACGAAACTCCAACTATTGCAAAATCCTTTGCGGCTCTTGGCGGAATTGATAATGGACAATTGACAATGGAAAATAAAGTCAAAGAAGGAGAGACTTCTGTCCCGAAGAAAGCTTATGAGAAAAGCGTAAATGATAATTCTCAATTATCCAATGTCAATTTTCAATTGCAAGAACCACACAAGAACAAGGGAAACTATAAGGCAATCACAAATCTTGCAGATTTGAAAAAATATATTGATGCTGCCCTTAAGGTTCCGGCAATTGCCTACGACTCAGAAACTACAGGTCTTGATACCTTAAATGATAAAATCCTTGGCTTCAGCCTTTCTTACGAAAAAGGAACCGGGGTGTGGGTTCCGCTTAGTGCCGGGGACTCTCTTTTTGATAACGATTTTATTTCAAAAGATGATGCCTTTAAAGAACTTGCCCGTATTTTTGATAATGAAAAAATCACGGTTGTAATGCACAACGCAAAGTTTGACTACAAGATTCTTGTTTCAAACGGCATGGTTTTTGAAGGCGGCCGCATGAAATGTAACCTTGTTGATACGCTTGTTGCTGCCTGGCTTATGGATCCTGATAAGTCTTTCAAGAAATCACATTCCCTTGAAAACCTTGGAATTGTTGATCTTGGATTAATTGGAATAGAGTTTGGCGATATTGTAGGCAAGAAACAGACTTTCAGTGACGTTCCTCTTGAAACTCAGGCTGAATACGCCTCTGAAGATGCAGACTTTACTCTCCAGCTCTGGCAGAAATACGAACCTGAACTGAAAGAAAAGAAACTCTGGAAACTCTTTTCAGAGGTGGAAATGCCGCTTCTCAAAGTCCTGACCGATATGGAAATTGCCGGAATCCATCTTGATACTAAATCTCTTGATGAATACGATGTGGAACTTACAGGAAAAATAGAAGACATTCAGAATGCAATCTATGCAGAAGTAGGGCACAGCTTTAATATTGCTTCCCCGAAACAGCTTGGTGAAGTTCTTTTTGAAGAGCTTGGTTACAAAGCAACAAAAAAGACAAAGACGGGTTATTCAACAGACAACTCTGTTCTTGAAGAACTGGCAGTTTATCATCCTCTCTGTAACAAGATCATTGAGTTCCGCGAACTTTCAAAACTGCAGTCAACTTATGTAGAAGCTCTTCCAAAACTTGTAGATAAGGAAGACCGCATTCATACAAGCTTCATGCAGACCGGAACTGCAACAGGCCGCCTTTCGTCTACAAATCCAAACCTTCAGAATATTCCTGTCCGTAACGAAATGGGGCGCCGTATCCGTTCGGCTTTTACAGCCCCAAAAGGGAAGGTTTACATTTCTGCCGACTACTCACAGATTGAACTTGTTGTTCTTTCACATCTTTCAGGCGATCCTGCCATGTGCAAGGCTTTCAATGAAGGAACAGACGTTCATAAAGCTACTGCAAGTATGATTTACGGAGTCGGAATTGATGAAGTAACTCCTGAAATGCGCCGTACCGCAAAAACAATCAACTTCGGCGTTATTTACGGAATGGGTGCTTTCAG
>JAZLIM010000112.1:0-36427 GCA_045617385.1 Treponema sp. | reverse complement strand
ATGATTCCCTGGTCACAGTAAAGTTTTCCGTCAATAACTTTGTTTTTGAGTGTGAAGTTTACTTTGTCTCCGAAAGAAACTTTTGCACGTTTTTCAGTTTCTTCGAGAACTGCCATAAGGTTTCCGTTTACTTCATCAATTGTGTAAGCACATGAAGGGTGGAAAGGCATAGCGATCATAGGGCGGATTTCTGAAAGATCAATTTCGATTACGCCATCGTAATAAGCTGTTCCTGCAGGTTTTACTTCTTTGTAAGCTCCAGCACGACCGTGGTTTGCATAGAATTCTTCGATTTTTGAGTCAGTTTCCCAGATTGATGAAAGACATGTTGTTTCAGTTGTCATTACATCAACGCCGATACGGAAATCTGCAGAAAGGTTTTTGATTCCAGGTCCTACGAATTCCATTACCTTGTTTTTAACGTATCCGTTGTCGAATACTTCTTTAATGATTGCAAGTGCAACGTCCTGTGGACCAACACCGAATACAGGAGAACCTGTCATGTAAACTGCAACAACGCCAGGCATGTTCACATCGTAAGTTTTTCCAAGAAGCTGTTTTGCAAGTTCACCGCCGCCTTCACCGATTGCCATTGTACCAAGGGCACCGTAGCGTGTGTGGCTGTCTGAACCGAGGATCATGTTTCCGCATTCTGCAAGCATTTCGCGTGCGAACTGGTGGATAACAGCCTGGTGTGGTGGAACGTAGATTCCGCCGTATTTCTGTGCACATGTAAGACCGAACATGTGGTCATCGTCATTGATTGTACCGCCAACTGCACAAAGAGAGTTGTGACAGTTTGTAAGAGCGTAAGGAATAGGGAATTTTTCAAGTCCTGAAGCACGGGCGGTCTGAATAATTCCGACATAAGTAATGTCATGTGATGTGATTTTATCAAACTTGATTTTAAGAGCTTTTTCATCACCCGAAGTGTTGTGGCTGTGCATGATGTTCCATGCCATTGTGTTCTTGCGGGCTTCAGCTTCCGAAATGTTTGCTTTTTCAACTAATTTGCCGTTTTCTAAATAGGCGCCTGTGTTCCAGAGTTTCATATCAATCCCCAGTTTTTATTAAGATTGCTTGAATTATATCGAAAATCGCATAATTAATAAACGCAGTTCAGAAAAAAAAGAAAATGGACTTGAACTTTCATTTCCAATATACTGTTTCAGAGGTATTTACTTGCTGAACATTCTGGAAGACAGTGATTTCCGTTTTTTTATTTCTCCGAAGTGTAACCGCTCCGATTTTATCCGCAATTTCCTGGAATCCCGAGGAGTAAGCACTTCCCTCCTGAAAACCGGAAAGAAAAACCATATCCTCCTCCATTTTCCGGGAAAAAGCTACGATCCTACCTTCAGAATCAAAACTATTGTTACACACTATGACAGAGTTCCGGAAACTGAAGGCGCAAATGATAACAGTTATGCTGTTTTCTTCCTTATGCAGGCAGCAGTACGTCTTCTTTCTTACGAAGGAGCTCATAATATCAGGATTATTTTTACTGACGGAGAAGAAAATTCCAGTTCGGTGATAAACCAGGGAGCTTTTGAGCTTGCCGCTTTATTCAAACAGATAGAACTTTCCGAAACTGACGTCTTTGTTTTTGACTGTATGGGCCGTGGAACTGTTCCTGTCCTTTCTGAAACTATACTGCCCCGCTCTGCTTCGTCCCAGTTCAAAAAACAATACGCAAACCTTGAAGCAAAGGCTGCAAAGCTCCTTTCCTCTTCTACAGATAACTGGCTTACACTTCCTGTTTCATACAGCGATAATGCCGGTTTCCTTGCAGCAGGAATTCCAGCAGTAAGCATTACAATGTTACCTTCAAAAGAAGCTGATAATTACATGAAACTTTTGATGCGGACAAGAGCAAAAAAAATAGAAGAGCTTTATAAGACCGAATACAAGGAAGACCTGAAAGAACTTTTTCCACCTACCTGGTTTCTAATAAATTCCCACAGGGACACATTGGAAACCCTGACTTCTGAAAGCCAGGAAGTTTTTGAAAAAATCTTCAATTCACTTATTGGTTTCAGAACTCTTTCCTGAATCAACGACCGCCAAGCGTTTTCTTCCAGCGGGAAATAATCTGAAGAGCAGCAAGTGGTGTCATATTATCAGTATCGCAGGAAAGAATTTCATCAAGGATTATTTCTTCATCACTGAAAAGTCCCGGTGTATTAAAAACAGGTTCAGCCTTTTCTTCTTTTACAGGTTCAGGGAAACTTTCAATTACCGGCTTTTCGGAATTCACAGCCTGAATATGGGCAAGAACTGCATTTGCTCTTGAAATAACTGTTTCAGGAATTCCTGCAAGTCTTGCAACATGAATACCATAAGAATTTCCTGATGCTCCTTCCTTGATTTTTCTAAGGAAAACTACAGAGCCGGCATTTTCCTTTACATCCATACAGAGCATTCTGATGGAAGGATGTTCCATTCTTGTGAGTTCATGATAATGAGTTGCAAAGAATGTACGGCATTTTATTGAATCAAGAAGGTATTCGGAAACCGCACGTGCAATTGAAAGTCCGTCTTCCGTAGAAGTTCCGCGGCCAACTTCATCCATGATTACAAGCGAACGTTCTGTAGCAGAAAGAAGTATATTGGCTGTTTCTGTCATTTCAACAAGGAAGGTAGACTCTCCTCTTGCAAGGTTGTCGCTGGCACCAACACGGCAGAATACCCGGTCAAAAATACCGATATGTGCAGAATCGGCAGGGACATAACAGCCGCTTTGTGCAAGAATAACAATAAGAGCATTCTGCCTGAGGTATGTACTCTTACCCGCCATATTCGGGCCTGTAATAAGGTTGAACGAAGGGTTTTCTTCTGAATGACAGTCCAGAAGAGCATCATTTGGAACAAATTCTCCCGATGGAAGATGAAGTTCTACAACAGGATGACGCCCGTTCTTGATTTCAAAAGCGTAGGAATCATCTACAATTGGACGTACCCAGTTATGAATTACCGAGCTATGAGCAAAGCAGGAAACAACATCTGTATGAGCCACTTCAGAAGCTAACTGTAAAAGATAAGGAACAAATTCCTTAAGCTTGTTTCTGATTTCCAGGAAAAGATCACGCTCAAGTTCAAGAATCTTTGAACCTGATTCATTCAGCTGCTGTTCAAGAGCCTGCAGTTTTTCTGTAGTAAAACGATCCCCGTTCATAAGGGAACGGCGTCTTATGAAATGAGCAGGCACATTATCAAGTTTACCTTTTGATACTTCAATAAAATATCCGGAAGCATTGTTGTATTTGATTTTCAGAGTCGGAATGCCACTGGTTTCTTTTTCTTCTTCTTCATAAGAAGCAAGAATGTTATTGAAGTTATCTCTGATTCCACGCCATTTGTCCAGTTCTTCAGACCAGCCTTCTTTTATGATTCTTCCTTCCGTAAGGCTTGTTGCAGGATCATCAAGAATAGACTCTGAAACAAGTTCCACAATCTGTTCCGCATTATCTGCCGGAATGAAAGAAAAATCTTTTTTCAAAAGGATTTCACGAACCTTGAGCCAGGAAGAAAGACTTGTCTTTAATGCCTGAAGGTCTTTTGCATGTGCTCTGTCCATTGCAATACGACCGGCAAGTCGTTCAATATCAAGAACCGGGCTCAACTCATCCCTCACGTTGTCCAGAAGACTCCTGTCATCAACGAAAGTCTGTACACGGTTCAGACGGTCGTTGATTTCTGCCACGTTTGTCAGAGGGAATAAAAGCCAGTTCCTTAAGAGACGGCTTCCCATTGCAGTACGTGTATGATTCAGACATTCCAGAAGAGAATAAAGAACTGTTCCGTCCCTAAGATTTTCAGTAACTTCCAGGTTTCGTCTTGAAGAATCATCAAGCATAAGGAAATCATTATCGTGAAAGATCTTGATTCCCGAAACATGAGGAACTTTTGAGTTTGTAGTTTTTTCAAGATAATCAAGCAGAAATCCTGCAGGAGCTACCTCAGGAGAATCTTCCTGAAGTCCGAATCCGTGAAGGTTTGCAGTCTTGAACTGCTCTGTAAGCTTTCTGTACGAAAATTCGCTGTTGAAGTCCCAGTCCGGATAATATGAAACAGAAAGATCCGTAAAGCTTTCAAGAGCATTCTGGATACATCCGTTTGTTCTGAGGCTCTGAGGAAGAAGAAGTTCCCTTGGGCCTGCCCGTCCAACTTCCTTTGCAAAGTTTTCTGCCATCTTTGAGGCAGGCCAGCTTGTAGCTTCAAAACAGGAAGTCGTAACATCAATAAATGCAAACCCTGCCTTTCCCTTAGTTACAGAAAGAGCTGCAAGATAATTTGCACGGTTCCCTTCCAGGTATTCGCTTTCAACAGCAGTTCCCGGGGTAATAATTTCTACAACCTTGCGTTCGGTAAGTCCTTTTGCTTTCGGGTCACCGATCTGTTCGCAGATTACGATTTTTTTTCCGAGACGTAAAAGACGGGCGATGTAGATTTTTGCAGCATGGTAAGGAATACCACACATTGGCTGCTGTGCTCTATGGGTAAGTGTTAAATTCAAAAGACGCGATACATCTACCGCATCTTTATTGAACATTTCATAGAAGTCCCCAAGGCGGAAGAATACAACCTCCTCGGGATATTTTTCTTTAATTGAATTGTACTGCACCATCATTGGTGACAGTTTTTCGGCTTCTTTTACTTCAGCCATTTCTACAGACCCAGCTTTGAAATTACTTCGTCTGTAATATCAACGGAATTACTGTACCAGAGGATGGCATTGGATTCCTGAAGCGAAAGGATCATACTGTAACCGCCCCCTTCAGCAATTTTCGAAAGAGTGGAATACAGTTTCTTGTAGAATTCATCAGAGTTCTTCAAAGACTTAAGAAGAGACTCAAGTTCTACGTTCTTTGCGTTTGTATATTCGGTAAGGAAATCCTTCTTCTTTGTAATTTCGGCTTCAATCTTCATAGCCTGTGCAGTATTGCCATCTTTTTCAAGGTCAACTTTTGTCTGCTGCAGGTTACGAAGTTCTTCAGTTGCTCTGTTGATTTCATTCTGATAATCAGCACGTTTTTTTTCATAATTGCTTACTGCTCTTGAATTACGGAAATAAGCATTGTAAACCTTGTTTGTATCAACAACACCAAACTTTGTAATCTGCTGGGCAAAAACCGAAACGGTTCCCAAAAATGCAAGAGCTAAAAGTACTGTAATCTTCTTTTTCATCATATATTCCTTTTTTATCTATTAACAAGATTGAATGACAGAACGAACTGGAACGGAACTTTATCAAATGAAGCAACTCCGTCCTGAACTCTGAATTTCCAGGCAAACAAAAGGTGCAGCGGGAACTGTGGCATAAGGAACTTAAGTCCAGGTCCGAAACTGAAGTAGAAATCATTCATACTGAGTGAATTGCACATTGCCTGAAGGTCAGGTTTTACAGCAACTGCATCAAAGAATCCTGTAAGACCGATGTATCCAGGAACGAGCGGAACACGAAGTTCAAGAATATTTGAAAGCATTGATTTACCCTTTGCAGAGTTATAAATACCTGTCCATCCGCGTCCATTAAACATACCGTCTACATAACATTTACTTGAATCACTGAAGAAGTCACTGAACTGGAAGATATTGGTAAATCCTGTATAGGCAGCCAGTACAATCTTAAGATTGAATTTCTCGGTTACAGGGAAATCACAGAGTTTCAGATAACCTTCAAGTTTTGTATCACTCTTAAGGAAGAATTCAGATTCCACATTTGGAATGAATCCGTACCATGAAAGACGTTCACTGGCAAACCAGCCTTTTGTTGGATCATAATTGATATCACGGTTGTCAACAGAGAAGCTTGTCCAGATTGAGTTTGTAAGTCCCCATCTGTTTGCATAAAGAGCAACACCACTATCAAGAGGAATGAAGTTTCCTTCATCATACTGATAGTTGGTAAGGGTATTTGTGAGACCAGCGGCTACACTAAGGATCGCATAGTTTGGTGTCCAGCGTTTTCCGAAGGAAGTACCAAGACTTGCAGACCATCCTTCATAATTCAGGTAATGATAGTCAGTTTCAAGTTCCCCGTCCGGTGAAATATCAAGTCTGAGAACTGAAGAAGAAGAATGTCTGAAAGAAAGAGACTGGCTGTAGGAAATCGGAAGACTTCCAATCCAGTTCTGTCCGTATGTAAGGTCAATTGACTGTTCTGTAGGAGAAAGGTTTGTTCCTGCTGAAATTGAGCGGCCTTCTCCAAAGAGGTTGGAATTTTCAAGCTTTCCGTAAAGAGAGAAAGGAAGAGCAACACTGCTGTTTGAAGCGGCAAGACCGTTTCCCTGGAATGTAAGTCCGAACTGGAAGCTTGTTGTAGACTGTTCTTCAACATTGAAAACCAGATCTACAAGGTTTTCTTCAGAACCTGACTGGTACTCAGGCATAACGCTTGAGAAGTACTGAAGGTTATAGATGTTTCTGTAACCGTTCATAATGGAATCAGAAGAGAATACGTCGCCAGGTTCAACAGGGATTTCACGGCGGATAACATATTCCTTTGTGCGTGAATTTCCTTTGATGATAACGTTTTCAATATGACTGCGTGTATGTTCAACAAGATGAATTTTGTATCCCAGTTCATGGCGGTCTGTATCTTTTTCAGGAACCATAGCTGATTCAAGAGACATATAACCGTTTTCGTAGTACAGATTTGAAAGAGCCATCATCTGTTCCTGGAATTTGGTCATATTGAATACATCGCCCTTTTTGAGCTTAATGTATGACTGAAGCTTTTCATCTGAGAAAACTTCGTTTCCGGTAAAAGTAACTCCGTTGAAAACATACTGGGAACCTTCCTGAATAATAAAATCAATACTCAGTTCATCACGGTTCTTTGCTTCGTTGAACTCTGTAGAAAGAACAACATCTATAAAGGCTGCATCAATATAACCGCGTTCCCCGTAATAAGCCAGAATTTTCTGTTTGTCGGCTTCAAGAGTAGATTTCTGGTAGGCGCCGTCTTTAAAAAGCCCCGATTCTTTCAAAGTCATTTTATTCTTGAGAGTTCTTTCTGAAACAATCGTATTTCCCTGCATGGAAATCTTGGTGATTACAACGTGGGCTCCTTCTTTAATAAGGAAGGTTACCTTTATACCTGCAGGAGTTTCTTCTATTTTATGAGTAACGGTTGCATTCATATATCCTTTCTGAATGTAATTTTCACGAAGAAGACGTTCATCCATAAGGATTTTGCTTTCTACATAAATATCGCTGCTTTTTGAATTGATTTTTTCACGCAGCTCACCGTTACGAATTTCCTTGTTTCCTGAAAAATTGATGGAAGCGATCACCGGCTTTTCTACCACATGGAAAGTCAGAAGAACTTCACCACTCTTTTTTGCCGGCATTGCATAAGGTTCAACATCATCAAAGAAATCCAGGGCATAAAGTCTGTCCAGAAGTTCATTATAAGTTTCTTCATTGAAAGGTTTGTCAATAAAACTGCTCACAACTCCATTCAGTTCAGATTTTTTTACAGTTTTTAATCCGTCAAAAGTAATTTCGGCAATAGGTTTTTCCCAATACCATTCACCGTCTTCTTCCTGCGCAAAAGCAGAAAAAGAAACAATAAGGAGCAGAATAGCAGAAAGCAGTTTCACTTTTTTATTAAACATAAAAACCTCTATCAGAAGGAAAATTTCCAGGAAAGTGTTACAGATGAAGACGGTTTATACTGACCTTCAAACATGGCATCGATATCAGGAGCAATACTCCATCTGATATTAACAAACGGAGATTCCAGTTCCATACCGATTTCAGGCTGGAATTTCAGTCCGTTCAATGTCATCGGGTTTCCCATCCACCTTTTGTCGTACTGCAGATCCACCATGGCATCCACATATAACGCACTTCCCAGGTACTTACCTATATAAACAGTTGAATTATCCAAAAAGTTACCAAGTCCTATCTGTTCATTGGTTTTATTTTGAGCCAGACTGAACCCGAATGTATTCTGTATAATATTCGTTCGTACTGAGAATATATCAAAATTAAGGAAATCCCGCAACTTATTTTCAAGTTTGCGCCCTACCAGAGACTGGAGGGCATAATCTCCGGCTGCAAACAGGAAGTTTCCTACAGTTTCCGAGTCGGCCACAACAATCTGGCCGAGCAGAGTCTGGATTTCGGCCTCTGATTTTGCCGGAACAGAAGAGAATTTCGGAGTAAAGTCACGAAGATACTGGTTTTCGGCAGACAGAACGATGGTTACGTTATTTCCGCTGTCATCACGTTCACGGGTTTCGGCACGAACCGTGATTTTTGGATTCAGGGCATCTTCATTTGACACAAATTTAACAGTTCCTTCCTTTATATAGAAGTTTCTGTTCAAATAGCTGACATCCCCGGTCTTAATATTCAGCGTTCCGTCAGCAACAAAATCCATTGTTCGCTGTTCGAACTGAATTCTTGCATTTGTATTCGGAACAAATACACAGCGGATGAGAGGATCTGCATTCAACCTTACGTGAGTTCCAAGAAGCAGTGAAAGGTCGCAGTTTACATAACAGGCCCGTTTCTTATCTGCAGAAGAAGATTCTGCCATAAGCTTTGCAAGATTGATGTATACTTCGGCTTTTTCAGCCATGATATTTCCTGTAATATCCAGATCTCCGTGAGCTAGATAAAGATTAAGCTTAAGATCGGCTTCCCCGGAAATAGAAAAATTCTTTACGCCGTTTGAGATGGCCACAGGAACAAAACGGCCGCGGTCTGTTTCAATAAGGGCTTCAAGATGGTCAAACTTCCACTTGTCAAAGAAAATCTTACAGCTTCCGTAAACTTCGCTGTTCTTTTTCACAAAAACTTTCTTCCGGACAATATCAATTTCACCGTTAAAGAAAGTCAGAAGCAGCTTGTCGGTGAACATGCGGTCCGGAACAACAGTCGGCAGATTCAGTGCCGGATTTTCCAGAGACATGGCTCCAACAAATTCAGGGTCTGAAAGAGAACCTCTAAGAGTAACGGAACCTTTCAGGTCTCCGCTGTAAACGTTTATGAATTTGTCCCAGTTCAGATAAGAGAAAATATTCTTGAGTTTTACATTTACATCAGAAGCCTTACAGTTCATCTTTCCTGTAACTGGTTCTATATTTCCGCTGAAAACCATTGAAGCATATTCTTTATTCGTAAGTTCAAAACGAAGGTCCCCGTTTCTCTGATAGAATCCAAAAAGCCCCAGGTTTTCGGAAGAAACAACAGAAACTCCATCTTCTGAAAAAATTGCACCAAGAGAAAAAGCAACGTTTTTCTTCATCAATGAACCGTATATTCCGTCTGACTGAACAGAAACATTCATTTCCGCAGGAAGCAGAGAACCTTCTTTCTTCACGGAATCAGAAACTTCAACAACAAGAGGAACATGTACATCCTGTTCCATAACGATTGCATCAATATTTGCTTTCAGGTTTCCTGTAAAGGAATCAAGGGAGAATGAACCTGAAACGTTGTTAACGCTGGTATCTTTCAAATTCAGGTTCAGTTCATTTACAGTAATTTCCGAATCTTCGAGCATTACAGAACCGTTAATTCTCATGGCATTTCCAGAGATCATAACAGAGGCATTTTCTACACCAAGAGAAACGTAAGGATGCTCAATTGTTCCTGTAATGAACATTGATGCAGAAAGTTCGTTATTGTCGGAATTGAAATAAGTAAAGCGGTTAAGGTCCAGGTGATTTACCAGTATTGATGAATCAAAATAGTAGTCGTTTTTCAAAGCATTTGAACTGAATTTTACACCGTCCGGATTTGAAGCTGTAGCCTGAACTGAAATGCTTTCTTCAGAAAGAGGATTCTTCATATTCATCTGGATTGTGGCTGAGCCAAAAATGTCATCAAACATGTTGAAGGCCACATCTGCACTTCCGTCCAGCTGGGAATAAATATCTCCGTAGGTTACTGTATCAAAGCGGGCACCATACTGGGTGATGTTTCCACCAAGGGAAACATGAGGACGGGAAACAAATTTATTTCCTGCATCTTCACATTCAAGTTCGTACAGATTTATATTGATTCCGTTTTCGTCAGAATAATCAAATTCTGCGTTGAGTGTTGAAACAATTGAAGTTCCAAGAACAGGAATCGGGAAATTATCGGTAAGTGCATACCCTTCTACCCGTCCCTTTTTTCTGAAATCAATGTTGAATTCCGATTCATAGTCTCCGGAAAGACTGAAAACCCGGTCTGCAAATGTTCCTGAAAAATGATACGGAATGGAATTGAAATTCAGGTCAGATACAAAGAACATGTCTGAAGAATCAGGAAGCCGGTCAAGAGAAGCAGAACCGTGAAGAACCTGCTTTCCGAAAATCATGTCCATCTGAGTCAGAGAAACAGACTGTTCATTTCCATCAAACGAAAGCATCAGAGCCTGATTATCTTTCTTTGTGTTTGCAAGAAGAATATACGGAATATTATACGAAACCGATGAAAAATCTGTAGAAAAATAAGCATCCCCAGAGAACATGAAATCAGAAACTGAGGAAGCTGATTTTGAAAGAACTGAACCTGCGTCCTCTTTAACAAAAAGGGACGCTGTCTGAATTACGCTGTCCAGGAAGAAGCTGTTTGCCGAAAGTGAAGTCTGCAGGTACTTTGAAGAAAGCAGATAGCTTCCGTCAATCTGAACGCGGGCTGTATCGTCTGCTTCCGGATGTGAATAATCGTAGCCTTCAAAAGAAAAATCAAAGGAATCTGTATTCGGAATTACAGAAAGCTGGAGAGCTGTAAATGATTTTTCCCCCATGAACACCTGTGGAACGAAAGCCATGAAGCCTTTCTTAAGAGGATCAAGATAAACTTCACAAGAAATCACAGTTCCGTTTCCAAGGATGATCTCAGTAAGGTCAAGATTTCCCGAAAGGCTCATATTTCTGTAGTCTGCGTAAAGTTCCGAAGAAACATCACACTGAGGTCCTCTGACAGAAAAATCATTTACGGAAACACCTTTTTCATTTCCGGAAAGTTCCACGTTCAGAATTCCGCCTGACGGAATAAGGGCATCTGGAACGAGCACATTTGTTTTTGTGGAATAGGCAATTTTCTTTGAAGAAAGGTTTCCGTCAAAAACAGTTTCGGTTGTGATTTCAGTTTTCCATGCTTTCTTAATGAAAGCATTCTTTCCAGCCGTCTGGAACAACGAACCAAGCTGGAGGTCACCGGAACGGATTTCTCCATGTGCAAGCAGCTTCTCCACCGAAAGGCTTCCCTTGATTTCAAGAGGAATGGTATTGCGGATTGTTGAAACTGAAAGAAATCCGTCTGCAAATGAAAAGAGGAAGTTCAGTTTGTTCAGGCGGAAGCTGCCGTCCGAAAGATTGCTGGCTGTAACAGAAAGCTCAGAATTTTCAAATCCGTTCTTAATGTTTCCTCCCGCATCAAGGCTGCAGGTATAACGGGCTTTTCCAAAACCGGTTCTTACACTGGAAGACAGTGCTACATCCAGCTGGTCGTTTTTTTCAGAATATGATGCTGAAAGTTTTTTTACAAGAATTCCTGCACTGAACGGGCCTTCCTCATACTCAAAAGAAACATTTTTCACTGTAAGCGAAAAAGGAAGCCGGGCTTTAAAATCTGCAGGAGTGAAACTGTTTCCGGAATTCTGGTTTCCGGAAGGATTCATAAGGGCGAATATCCGTGCCGCATCAATTTTTACACCGTCAACAACAAGAGTATCAAAGCCTTTGTCAAAATCACCACGAATCAGGCGGAACAGCCTGTAGTCCAGTCTGAGTTTATCAACCGACACTACCACTATATTTTCGCTGTTTCTTAATTCAATTCCCCTGATATAAAATGCAGAAAGAACAGATGGAGAAAGAGATTTATATGAAATACTCAGGGAAGTTCTGTCTTCAATCATTTTCTTCACACCGTCAGAATAGCTTTCAACCCTTGCCAGAAGCCGGGCATAAGCCGGTCTGATAAAGATCAGTGACGCAAAAATGAGAACAAAGAAAATGCAGACGGACAAAATATCCCTAATTTTAGTTTTCAATAGTTACATTTTAATGAATTTTTCTGAAAAAAGCATTAATATTATAGTAACTAAATTCAGAAACCGTTCGGAGCATAAAAATGATACTCAAAAACTTTATCGTCTTTGAAGGAATAGACGGAGCCGGAACTACAACCCAGCTTAAAAAACTTGCAGACTTTATTCCTGAAGAAAAGCTTGTACTTACTGCAGAACCTACCAAAAACGAAACGGGACTTTTTTTACGCCGCATGCTTAAGGGCGATTTTTCGGTTGATGAAAGAACAGCCGCTTACCTGTTTGCCGCCGACCGCGCAGAACATATATGGGGTAAAAACGGGGTTTCAGAACTGACAAATCAGGGTAAAATCGTGGCCAGCGACCGCTATTTATTTTCAAGCCTTGCATATCAGAGTGTTTCATGCGGAAAAGAGCTTCCTGAACTTCTGAATTCACCATTTCCTCTCCCGGAAATCCTTTTTTACTTCGTTATCAATCCGGAAATTTCCCTTTCCCGTGTTAATTCCCGTAACGGAAACCTGGAAATTTACGAAAAAATCGATTTCCAGAAAAAGACTGCACAGTGGTATGAAAACATCATTTCTGAATATGAAAATTCAGAAAAAGGAAACGGAATGAAAGTAATCCGCATCGACGCCGAAGCTTCCATTCAGGAAATTTCTGAAAAAATCCGGGTATCCCTCAAAGAAATTCTGAACCGCTAGTTCAAAATCATCTTCATCACTTAACTTTTTGTTTATTTTTCCGAAAATCTGAGTGATGAAGAAGTTTTTTCTCTTACTGACACTTGTTTTTCTTTCAGTCTCACAGGCCTCTGCCTATATGGTTAAGTACAAGGAAGATTTTTATAAGCTTTACCATGTACATTACCAGCAGTATCCGGATGACTGCATAGAAAACATCTACTGGCTTGAAAAAGCCGCTCAGGCAGACTTCTGTAATCCCCAGTTCGCTGATTTCAAGGTAACAAGCGAAAAAGAATGGGAAAAATACCGTTATCTCTTCCAGATGCACATAAATCTGAAACTTATTGAGCAGCATTTGAGACTTGGCCGAACTTATGACAAGAAATGCGCCTATTTTTATGATGCCCCGTGGAAAGATGAATACCAGAGAAACATTGAAAAAGCTTTAAGCTGTTACAAAGCCGGCCTGTATTACTGGCAGGAAGCAAAACTCTGGTACGAAAAAGCTGATTCCAAAGTCTTCAATTTTCTTTTCATTACTGACAAACAGAACTGGGAAGATGAACGGGAACGTATCAGAACCGGCGAACTTGATTATGAACGCATGCTGAACCGCGAAATTTCACGCCTGGAAAAAGTACGCCAGGAACTTTCCGAAATGGAATATTCTTACTGAAAGCTTTTTATTGAACCTCTCTCCTAAAATCATTAATATTTAAGCATAATGGAAAGCAAAAATTTCAAAATCAGTTATCCTGCAATTTACCAGGGCACAGACATATCTCAAATTACATTCGCAGAGGGAACACCGGATCTGGTTTCTCTCTATAAACCAGGCCAGCCTAAAGACGCACGTTATTTCTTTGTAACAGACGCAACTGTAGGTTCCCTTCCGTGCCTTTCAGACTTTGTTCAGTCTTTTGACGACGGAAAATGTGGTCCTGACAGCCTTATCATTCTTGGCTCAGGCGAAAAATACAAAACTATCGATACAGTTCTTGAAATTATAAAACAGGCACTTAAAGATGGTTTCAACCGTTCTGATATTTTTGTTGGAATCGGTGGAGGTGTAATCTGTGATATTACTGCTTTTGCCGCTTCCATTTTCAAACGCGGAATCAAGGTAGAATTTGTTCCTACTACTCTTCTTGCCATGGTAGACGCCAGCATTGGTGGAAAAACCGGCTGTGATTTTGACAACTGCAAGAACATGATCGGAACATTCTACCCTGCAAGAAAACTTACATATTACCCTGAATTCATTCAGTACCTTCCTGAAAACCAGTTCAAATCAGGAATGGGCGAAGTCCTCAAGACTGCCCTTCTTTTTAATAAAAACCTTTACGAAACACTTAAAAATGAAAGCGAAAAGGTTCTTGCGAGAGACCCTGCTGTTCTTTCCGAAGTGATTTCTGCCTGTGTAGAAGCCAAGGGAAAGGTTGTAGAAAAAGACTTAACAGAAAAAGGTGACAGAGCCCTTCTTAATCTTGGACACACATTCGCACATGCATTTGAATCTCTTTCAGGTCTTGGAACTGTTTCTCACGGAGAAGCTGTTGCCTGGGGTCTTGGAAGAATGGCAGCCTTAAGTGCATACAAAGACTACTGTCTTGATTCATATAAGCAGGAAATTTTTGATCTTCTTGAAAAATACGGATTCGATACCTCTTCTGTACCTCAGATTGTACGTGGCGGCGGTATCGGTGAACGTTTCATTGAAATGATGCGCAAAGACAAAAAGAACCAGTCAAGCAGTATCCGCCTCATTCTTCAGAGAGGACTCTGCGATTCATTTATTCAGGAAATCGACGACAAAGACATTCTTTTCGTATTGAAATAAAATGACAGACATTTCACGCTATTTTGACTGGGCTGCAACTAGCCCTACAGACACAGAAATCACTCAGCAAGCTCTTTCAAAAGCAATTTCAGTCTGGGCAAATCCTTCCAGTTCCCACAAGGCCGGAAAAGAAGCCCGTGAAGTTCTGGAAGAAGCCCGTGAATCCTGTGCCCGTACACTGGGAGTTAAGTCGGAAAATATTTTCTTTACTTCCGGTGGGACAGAAAGCGACCAGATTGCACTGCTTTCAGTTCTTAGTAAGCCCGTAAAAGGAACAGTTCTTATCAGTTCAATTGAACATCCCGCTATCCGCGAACAGGCAATGGTGCTTAAAAAATGCGGATGGAACGTAAAAGAACTTAAATCCGACAAACTTGGAATCATTACTCCGGAAACTGTAGCAGAAGCTCTTACTGATGATACACATCTTGTGTGTGTAATGGCTGTAAACAACGAAACAGGAATTATCCAGCCTGTAAAAGAAATTGCCGACATCATCACAGAAAAAACAAAAGGTAAAAGAAGACCAAAGTTCCATGTAGACTGCGTTCAGGCTGCAGGAAAAATTCCTTTTGACTTAAGTTACCCGGGAATTGACAGTGCTGCTTTCAGCGCCCACAAAATATGCGGACCAAGAGGAATCGGTATTCTTTATCTGAAAGATCCTCTTGAATCCTTTCTCCGTGGCGGCGGCCAGGAAAAAGGAATAAGAAGCGGAACCGAAAATGTATTCGGTGCCGTTGCCTTTTCAAAAGTCCTTGAAAAATACTACATTTCCGAAAAGAATACGGCTGCCCTCGACCACTTTAAAATGATGCAGGAAGTAACTGACACTTTCATTAAGAAGCTTTCTACACTTCCGGGCTGTACAGTCCTTACCGAAGGTAGAAAACTCCCTGAAAACAGCGGAAAATTTTCGCCTTATGTTGTACAGGCAGCTTTCAAAGATATTCCAGGCCAGGTTATGCTCCGTGCCCTTGATACAAAAGATATCTGCATTTCAACAGGAAGTGCCTGTTCAAACAAAAAAGCAAACCGCCCTGTCCTTGAGGCCATGCACATCGCTTCAGACCTTCGTGAAACTGCAGTTCGTTTCAGCTTCGGCCCTCTTACAAAGCCTGAAGACGTTGATTTCCTTTTCAACGCCGTTGCAGAAGTAAACGCTACATTCAACAAATAGACTCATTGCAACTTCCCTTGTTTTGTGGTAATTTAACTTATCATTTCACAGGGAAGGACTTCGTATTTGGGGCTTTCCCTATTCTATTACAAGGAGAATCAAATGGGCGCTCGCGGAGAACTTTTCACAACACAAATCACACTCGACAACAGATCTTATTTTTTCAACGTTAAAGAAAACAGAACAGGCGATGTTTTTCTTCAGATTGTAGAAAGCAAAAGCAAAGACGGCGGAGACTTTGACCGTCACCAGATTGCAATTTTTGCTGAAGATATGCAGAAATTCCTTCAGGGAATGGATAAATCACTCACTTTCATCGAAAAAGACAGAAAGAGCAGACAGAAAATTGCCCGCGAAAAGAAAGAAGCTAAAGAAGCTAAATTCGGCGCAAAGAAAGTTTACAAGTCAAAATCAGAAGAAACTAAGAAGGATGACGGAATCAAGAGAACTGGACGCATCCACGTTGTTTCAAAGAGAACTGCTCCTAGCCAGGAAGAAACTCCTTCAGAAGACTAATATTTGAAAGAAAGGCGCTGAATCGGTGAAGGACCGATTTTCCGGCAGATTTCCATATGGGCTTTTGTCGGATAGCCTTTATGACCGGCGTACCCGTATTCAGGGTACTTCGCGTCCATTTCAATCATAATCCTGTCGCGGCAGGTTTTTGCAAGAATACTTGCCGCCATTACTTCAGGATATTTACCGTCGGCCTTAGGCTCACATCTGCATTCAAAAGGAACATCAGGACATCTTGTTCCGTCAGTAATCCCCTTCAGTACATATTCAGTAATTCCGTTTTTTTCACACCATTCAGGAAGTTTTTCTTTCATCCGTTCAAATGCTGTTTTCATGGCAAGCATGCTGGCTTCAAGAATATTTATGCGGTCAATTGTGGTATGATCTACAAGCCCGATTCCCCAGAGAGCTTTTTCTTTTATAATCTTTTCAGCTGCTTCCCTTTTCTTTTCTGAAAGCTTTTTTGAGTCATTGAGAATTTCAACAGGAAAATCCGGAGGCAATACGACACAGGCGGCAGAAACTGGACCTGCCAGTGGACCTCTTCCCGCTTCATCGAATCCGCATAAAAGAATCATCAGAACCCCTGAATATAGTTATCAGATTCAGTAAGTCTTACAGACTTATCAACATAAAGCGGATTTTCATTTCCTGTATGACGCTTCAGATCAGCACTGAAATTATTTCCGCTTATTACAGCTTTTACATCAAAAAGTTCACAAACACGGCCGATTGTTCCTGTAACCCGTACCTGGGAATCTTTCAGATTAAATGAAGAACCTCTCACAGAAAATACAACTGCTGTATCGCTTACCACACCAAACTTACAGAACTTGATATCTACTCGGGTTTGAGCAGAAGAAAGGAGCGATGCATAAGTAGATGCACTCAAAGAAAAGAGAGAATTTTTCATACGTACAATTGATGAAGAAGAATCTATCACAGTACAGTTTTTTTCGCCCGAAACTGAAACCTGGCAGTCTTTCATATCAAGAACTGAGTTTTCAAGTTTGATCAGAACAGGACTTGCCCTGCGCTTTCCGCCGTTTCCACTGCTTGTTACAAGGCAGTTTGAAATCTGAAGTGAAGAATTCTTTACCACAAGAGATGAATCAGGAACGAATTCAAGGGCAGCATTTTCAAGGCCGATTACTTCACAATTGGAAAACATTTCAGTTTTTCCTGACGGAAGCCTGATTCTGCCTTTTATGTACATGGTAACCGAACGGTATTCCCGGATTTTTCCAAGACACTGTTCAAATGAAGTAAAAGGATGCTCCTTAGTTCCGTCGGAAACAAGGGAATCGGCAGCTTCGTCAAAATAGAAATTATAGCTGTCAATGATTACGGAATACTCGGCAACATCACTTACAGTATTCCCAATGCGGGAATAAGCGCGAACCTTGTAGAATACAGGATTTTCTCCTGCTGCATTCAGAAGAAGATCTTTTGATTTTCCGCATTCAACAAACTCATCGGCCTTAACGTTTTCAAAAACCGGAGAATTCTTTTCGTAAAGATTTGTATTTTCAGTTAGCTCGTAAGGTTCGCTTACGGCAACATATAAAACAGATTTTCCGCTTGTCCTTACGTTCAGGTTTACAGCACCTCTAGAATGGAAGCCCTGGGCCGTTGATGTAAATACAGGAAAGGCAGGAAGTCTTTTATCAATTTCATAGGAAAGAATCATGGTTCCCTGGTAGACTGAATCCGCATACACGGCAACTTTACTTGAATCGTTTATGTAGTCACCTTCAAAAGTATCGGCGCAAAGATCCGGGAAAAGCTCGTAAAACGAAGAATCTCCGGCAACATGACTCATTGTATATGATTCATCGCCCTTAAGGGAAAAGGTTATGCTTTTATCAGGATTTACAGTTCTTACAAGTTCAGGACGGGCCGGAAGCTCATAGAATTCCACAGGATTTCCCGGCTCATAGGAAAGACTCTGCCAGTAAATTACGTGGTTTATTGAGCGGTCCAGGATGCGGTTTTCTTTTGGAAGGTTCCAGAATTCATCATCAAACTTAAAGAGGAGACTGTCATCTTCAAAAACAACAGTGTCCCAGTTCCTGATGGAAAAAGGAAGATCACGCCGGGAGTAGCTTCCGCTTGATTTTGGATTTGTACGGACAAAGAAATGCCAGAACTGTTTTCCGTTTGTTACGGTACATGGAATGAAACGGGAAAGCGAACAGTCTTCTGAATACCCCAGAGTTTTTCCTGCAATGAACGATTCCGGCACCGTTTCGAAGGTATAACGCATTGTAGCCGGAATATTAATTTCAGCCCCAGAAAGATAGTTCAGAACTCCAGTTTCCATAAAGGAATAGACGAAATTCCTTTCATCTTCGAGAGCCGGATATTCCGGTGTGACCTTAAGATTAATTGTCTTTGATTCATGATAAAGGTTTGTAATCCTTACTGTAATGTTTCCGGTTAAATCAATAAGAACAGGTCCATCATAGGCGAACCCTTCAAGTGAAGGGTCAGACCCGTTCAAAGAGTAGAAACAGTCTGAACCGTCGGAAGTATCAATAACCAGCATCTGCTTGTTTGCCCATTCCCCTTCAAGAGGACTGATAACTTTTATCTCGGCAGAAAGCATTGCGGCACAGAACATGCCGGCCAAAAACAGTAGGATTTTTTTCATCAGCTACTTTCCGATTACCTTGAGAACATCTCTAAGTTCTGGATCTTCAGAATAGTAATATTTTTCAAGTTCTTCTGATTCAAGCCCTACAAGTTCATGGCTCATATAGTGAATCCATCTGTTTTCATCAGGGTTATGAATTTCGAATTTACGGCAGTAATAGTCCGGCTGGATTGGAAGCTGCTTTTCGTGGTAAGTAAAATATTTGTAATCATGAACAACAACCTTGATGTCTTCGCGAGGCATTCCGCGGCTGTTCATAAGAGTTTCTACCAGACAGTTGATTGTATTTCCGGAATCGAAAATATCATCAATAAGAAGAATTTTATCTCCAGGACGGAGGTTTTCAGGAGGATATGTCCATCCGTCAATGAAAACTTTTGTATGCTTTGAAATATCCGAATATGAACGGGCAACTACACCTGCATAAAGAACCGGATGAAAACCATCTCTTTTTGAAAGAATCTTGAAATATTCACTGATAACGTTTGCCATATAGGCTCCGCCACGAAGTGAACAGTAAATAACATCAGGAATGAAACCGTCCTGATAAATTTTGTGTGCAAGCTTAAGCGCATTATTGCGGACTGTATTATAAGGTAAAAATTCTTTAATCATAACTTACATTATAAATCAATTGTTATTTTCCTTTCAAGCATCGATAAAACGGCTTACCAGAGCAACCGTTTCCTTGAACGGATCATAAGTTCTTCTGCATTCAGGTACACTGGCATTAAAAATGGAACCGTACCGTTTTTCATAAATACGGCGGTCAAGCACTACCACAGCACCTCTGTCGGAACAGGTTCTTATAAGGCGGCCAACACCCTGACGGAACTTTATTACCGCTTCAGGAACGCTCAGCTCCATAAAGGAATTCCCGCCCCGCTTTTCTATGGCTTCACTGCGTGCCATAAAAACAGGATCGTTCGGAACAGTAAACGGCAGCTTTGCAATAATCACCTGGGAAAGTGACTCCCCTGGAACATCTACTCCCTGCCAGAAAGAATCCGTTGCAAAAAGAACGCTTTCTTTTTCCCGTTTGAAGGTTTCAAGAAGCCTTGCGTTGTCATCATCGCCCTGTTTAAGCATACGTCCGTCGAAAGTTCCCTTAAGCTGAAGGCTTACAGTATTGTAACAGCTTTTCAGTGATTCGTAGCTTGTAAAAAGAACAAGAGTCCGTCCCTGTGCTGCCTGAACAAGCCGGGTTACAGCCATTTCCATAAACTGCTGGTATTCCGGTCTGTCTGTGAGAGGTGCGTCGTTAGGAACAGAAAAAAGCATGTTCTGTTTATATGGAAACGGAGATTCAAAATCTTTTACAAGAATCCTTTCCTGCTCCGCAAAAGAAAGACCTGTGCGGTTCATCCAGTAGGAATAGCTGTTTCCCGTACGAAGAGTGGCAGAAGTAAATACAACTGAACGCATAGGATCAAATACACCTTCATTCATAAGGCGGGAAATATCCAGAGGAGTTGAAGTGAAAACCGTATAGAAAGGATTTCCGTCTTTTGCCATGTCGGCTGGAAGTTTACGCTTCTGAATCCAGAAAACATTTCCCGGATGTTCATTCCAGACAGTGAAATCGTGGATAAGCTTTACGTACATTTCAAGAGTTCTTGAGAGCGCACGGGTTTCCCAGTATGAAGGAGTATCCTTATCTTCATCGGCAACCCCTTCCATTACCGAATTTACAATATCAGAAAAACGTCCGAGACTGTTTTTAAGAGAAACCATACAGCTGAGAACAGGCCCGAAGTTTCTTTCTGTTACTTCGTAAAGTCTCATTGTATATTCTCTCTGCATAAGGTCCTGGGAAGCTATTTCAAGAGCAGTAATGTCATTCTTAATCTGGGAAGTAACTTCATAAGCATCAAGAACCTTTTCTTCGTTGGAAGACATGATTGCCACATTTAAAAGGTGGCCTGATTCCGAATTCTTTCTTTTACGGTAAAGCTGATTCAAGACTTTATTTATCTTGTAGCGGCTGAAACTTTCGCTGAAAAAACTGGTGGCGGCACTTTCTATTCCATGAGCTTCATCAAATACAATGCGGTTGTATGGAGGAAGAACAATCTGGTTTTCGTATCCCCCGCCATTCATACGTGCCTCAATATCTGCAAACAGAAGATGGTGGTTTACAACCAGGAGATTTGCATCGGCGGCTTCCTTGCGGACCTTCATTACAAAACATTCGGAAAAGAAAGGACACTTTCCACCCATACAGGCATCACTTTCGGAATTAACCCGGGACCATACACTTTCAGGAGGTACTGTATCCATGTCGCTCTTACTGCCCGTTTCGCTTGTTTTAGCCCATTCGGCAATCGTCTGGATTTTTTCGTTATCTTCCTCAAAAAGGTCCGGCATAAGGGCAGCATCCTGAAGGCGGCGTTTGCAGATATAATTCTGGCGCCCTTTCATCAAAACGAATTTGATTTTCTGCCCGATTATTTTTTCAACAGCGGGAATATCCTTATCGCATAGCTGGCTTTGAAGATTGATTGTACCGGTGGAAATGATAACTTTTTCGTTGTTTTTCAGAGCCCATAAAGCGGAAGGAATAAGGTAGGCATAGGATTTTCCAACTCCGGTCCCGGCTTCAAAAACACCAAGCCGGTCTTCGTTGAAGGTTTTTGCAATGTGTTTTAAAAGTTCGGTCTGGCTTTTTCTTTCTTCAAAGTTTTCATACATTGCAGAAAGCGGACCGCCTGCACTGATATAAAATGCGGACGCATTAACATCAAGTTCCTTGTATTCTCCCATTCCCAAAACCCCAAACAAATGGGCCCTTCGATAGCTCAGGGACCAAAAAAAAAGCCTGCTTAAAAAGCAGGCTTATTAGCATCTCCTAGCAGAATTGAACTGCTGTTGTCGGGATGAAAACCCGATGTCCTAACCACTAGACGAAGGAGACATACAATCATTGCTGACTGATGTTTGATATATTATCAGACCAGATAATTTTCGTCAATAGCTGAACACCGAAAAAAGTGATTTTTTTTCACTTTTTTTTTACATTCCCATACCGAATTTCTTTACCAGTTTTTCTCTTAAACCTGCAACTTCTTCTTCTTTGATTCCAAGACTAAGAGCATCGCTTACATCCTGCATTGATTTTTCAAACTCTCCAAGTTCATAATAACTCAATGCCCTGCGGTAATGAGTATGGGCCTGGAATTCATTCAATTCAAGACTCTGGGTAAAGCATTCCACTGCCTCTGCATATTTCTTGGTAATGGAATAAACAATTCCTTTATAATAATAAGTTCTGAAAGCATTTGGATCAAAAGAAATACTCTTTGCGAAATCTTCCAGAGCTTCTTCATATTTATTAAGGGCAAAATATGCCATACCACGGTGCTTGTGAATAACCGCAAGAACAGGCTCCGGAGGAACAGGTTTTGCTTCAAGAATTTTTGAGTAAATTGTAACAGCACCATCAAGATTTCCGGCATTATGCTGCTGTATAGCACCAAGAATCATTTCATCTATAGTGCCCTGAACAAAAGGCGTTACACGGGAAATACCTTCGGCTTTTGCAGGAGTCTTTTCGCCGTCAGAAGTAAGGTTATCTGCAATTGCATAAAAAGAATTACGGCGTTCAGAAATTTCCCGCTGTAATTTATTCTGGTAATCGCGGATTTCCTGGAATGTAATATCAGCAAGACTTAATGAAGCATTAAGGCTTGCAAGCTTTCTTCTAAGAGGAATATCAAGAGGATTGAATTCAGTCTTATAGATAAGCTCATGCTCAACTTCTGCCCAGGCATCCTGAAGAATCGTGCGAATCTGAATTTCACATACAGAACCTTCAGGAAGAGGCTTTAAGTTTTCGTAAATATCTGTAAGAGGTGGCGTACATTCTTCAGGAATCTTTACAAGAACATGAACTGATTCGTAACCGAATTCACTGAATTTCTGCCCACCCTTGTGTTCAACTTCCACAACATGAAACAGTGCTCCAATCTGTTCAATTGCCAGGTTGATATCTTCAAGGAACGCACAGATAACACGGATTCCCATCATATCTGTTAGTGGAACAAGTTCTTTTGAAACAGAAGCTTCACCTGGTTTAAGACGAAGAACCTTTTTGTAATAACTGTTGAAAGATTTTACGCGTTTTTTGAAAGTTGGTCTTGAAGAAAGCTTAAGGGCAACAGACAAAACATTTGTAATGTTTGAGAGGATTTCAGTAAGGTAAGCGTTGTAGGATTCATAAACCTGCTTAATTTCATTTTTTGTTGGCAGGTCTTTTTTTGTAGGTTCGTTACTCATATACCCTATTTTATCAAAAAATAGAGTTTTTTCAAGAAATTAAAGATTTTGGAGAAAAAAAAAGCACCTTCACAAGGAAGGCGCTTTTTTATATCAGCTTAAGACTTATTTGTCGTTAGCAGCATTTCCGCTTGTCTTCTGAGCGTTAGAAGAACCATCAGCATTGAGTGAAGTTGTGAATTCATCTTCAGTTGACATCTTAGCTCTTTCGAGGTAGCGGTCAACCTGTTTGTTACCAAACTTCATCATTTCAGCATTCTGGCGAGCAGATTCTTTCTTTCCAATGATTCCCCAAAGGTCTTCATCAGCGATGTCGCGGTCACTTGTAAGGAGGGCTTTGTCGTAGATGATTTTTACGTCTTTGAAGTATCCGATGTAGTCTCCACCAATGTGAGCTGCATCACGTGTGATCTGGAATCCAGAGAACTTAACGAATGGAAGTCCACGTGGATAGATTGGGTAAACACGGATTTCACGTGTACGAACTTCAGAAATGTACTGTGGGTTGTTCCAGCGGAGTTCTCTCCAACCGTCGAATCCAAGGTATCCCATGAAGTAGCGGCGTTCTACGTTGTCTGTGTCTGTAAGCATAACGTAGAGTCCGTGTGGGTAGTTCATACCCATTGTTGTAACTGAAATTGCTTTCAGTGTTCCAACGTTCTTAACGAGACCGTAACCACCTTCGAAGAGTGTTCCTTCGAAGTCTCTGTTTACGTTGTCATTTTCGCTGTGTGCTGTGTTGTAAGAAGATTTGTCAGCACCATCTTCGAGTGGCTGACGTTTTCCGTTTTCGTCCAGTTCTCCGAGTGGTTCGTAAGCTGGAATCTCGAATGGAGGAACGATTTTAGCATTTGCATTAGCTGCCCATTCTGGGAACAGAACGCGAACACCCATGATTGTTTTTCCTGCGAAAGGAACATCGGCTCCGTCTTTTACTGGAGCTGCAACAACCTGTGAAAGACCAACGCTTGCAACGTTGCGTGCAGAAGTATTCAGTCTAACTTCCCAGTCTGGAAGAGAGAGTGATGTCTTCATAAGATCTTTCTGGTCCTGTGTGAATGTTGCTCCTGCACTTACAGAGAAGTCCATAACAGTTCTGCTGTTATAAGATACTTTTTCACCGTTTGAACCTTCTTCAGTTTTATCTGCTTCGAGGTAAGTGAAATCGATCAGTACTGCTTCTTCAGCAAAAGCAACGCCTGTAAAAAGCAGCAATCCAGCTGCCAGTAATCCTAAAGTCTTCTTCATTTTTGAAGCTCCTTTTTGTATGCGATGTAGCCTTGTATAATTACGTATAAGGTTATTATCTAATATGGGTTGAAAATTGTCAACAAAAATTGGCAAAATCAAGCCCTTTAATACCCTGCAAATGCCTGTTTTCCCTCAATAAAAACTTCCATTTTGTTAATTGAAGGAAAATTATTCTTAATGTTTTTCTTCAATAACTCTAAAGAATTCTGCATTGTAAGGTTACGGCTTTCTGTTTTTATGAAATCTCTCGAAAGGTCAAGATACAGAACGTGGCCCTTTCTGATACAGCTGAGCACTTTAGTGCCCGAAGCAGCAAGGCCTTCAGTACGTTCGGTGCATGGGCCCAAAAGAAGTTCACTTACGTAGTATTCAATTTCGGTCATTTCATTTTTTCTGAGTCTGCGGCTTTCTACCACATACTTTCCTGATTCAACAGAAGGAAAAACGAATGTGTATCTTCTTCCACGGACTGTAACAAAAAACATTATAAGAGAAAAAAGGAAAGCTGCTGCCAGTACTGAAAGAATTGTAATGGTAAACTTTTTATTCGGAATTGATGGAAAACTTTTCATTTTATTGAAGTAAATCCTTTTGAACGCTCAAAGTGCGTAATAAAAGCTGATATTCCATTATATATTCCGAGAGAAGCTTTTTTCAAGTATTCCTCACTTACAAGAAGTGATGCTTCCTTGAAGTTGGAAACAAATCCAAGTTCAATCAGAACACTCGGCATATTGGAATTACGTACAACGAACCATTCTTCAGCTTTCATACCGCGGGCATTTGATTCCTTTCCGATCTGTGCCTGAAGCCCGTCCATAATGAACTTGGCGATCATGATGCTTTCTGTTGTATATTCTTCTTCCATCATGGAATTCAGGATCGGAAAAAGAGTTGCATTGTTGTCTGCATCCGCTTTGTCCAGAACAGTACGGCGGTAACCCGGAGTCAGATACCATACTTCATAACCGGAAGCAGTCTTGTTCAGAGATGAATTTTCGTGAATGGAAATAAAAAGAGTTGCTTCATCTTTTCCAACTGAAACTGAATTTGCTATATCAGTTCTCTGTTCAAGAGTCAGGTATTTGTCGGAATTGCGGGTCATTACAACTTTCTTGTCAGGATAAGCTGTCTTGAGGCGTTCATAAAGAAGAAGCCCTACCCTCAAGTTTACATCTTTTTCAACACAGGTAAATTTTCTTCCGTTTTCAGAAAATGACTTGCTGGCTCCCGGATCTTTTCCGCCGTGACCCGGATCAATAACAATTGCCCCGACTTTGAACGGAATGGAAAGATCTTCCTTCTTGAAGAAATTCTCTGCTGTATCAAGAAAATCCTTTGTTACGGAAATAGTATTGTTTTCGATTACCGGAGCATCTGTAAGGGCAAGAAGAGCTCCGTCAAAAAGGATGACTGGTTCATCGGCACGGAACGAAACAAAGTGTCCGTTCTTTTCAAGCATTCCGCTTTCAGTAAGGCTGTCATAATAAAATGACATTCCAAGTTCTTTTGCTTTTTCTGAAAGTGAAAGAGCCTGAAGAACAGAAAAGAATCCTATCTGTAAAAGTACAAGTGCAATAATTTTCTTCATTTTCAAATCCTTTAAATTTTTACGGAATTCAGATAATACCAGGCGCCCTGAATTCCACCACGACAAAGAGCCTTGAAAAAATCTCTGGCAGGAACGGACTTGTGTTCAGGAACAAGAACATCAAGTTTACGGCAGGTTTCACTGATCGTAAGATAATTCCAGTCAGTCATTTCACCATACTGAGGGTCTGTCAATGATTCAGGAATATTTTCAAAAAAGAGTCCTTTCGCAGGAATAATTCCCGAAACTGAATCAAGTACGGAATTTTCTACCGGAAAAGCTGAAGGCGGGAATGATTCTTCATCAGGATTCTCCACCCCTTTAAGGAAGTCTTCTGTGCGTCTGTCATTTGGCTTCAGCTTTATGAACACTTCAGAAACCGCTTTATGAGCTTCCGAAACGGCATCTTCCCGATTCTCGGAAAGAGTAATAACATTCCCGCACTTCTGTACGTTGTTGCGGGGAAAGTCCACTTTTCCGTTTTTTGAAACTGTTGCACGCGGAAGAAAATCCTTCACGATTTTTGAAGACGAACAGTCGGGAAGAATTACGTCTTCTACAGTTCCCGGAATTGAAATCCAGGCACGTTCTGCACTGAATGCACGGCACGGAACTTCGTAAAGCTCGTAAGGTTTTTCTGCATTCCGGCAAAGCTCTGTAGTCACAAAATCAACAGGCTTTCTTCCAGCATTCAGTGCCACAGGTTCCTTCCCAAGGGCAATGCAGAGAGCTTCTTTTGTAAGGTTCATTCCTGAAGCGTAAGGATAAGTCCAGCCCGACATGTAACCGCCGGAAAGCCGTCCGGCAATTTCACCGATCATAGGCCCTTTGTCTGTATACTTGATGTCGGCCTTTGCAGCTCCACAGGAAAGCCCAAGGGCTTTAGCGCCAAGAGCAAAAACAGAAATCAGTTCATCATGGATTTTCTTTTCCAGAACCACAGGCATTGTGTGCCCTACTTCTATAAAGTATGGAGGATATTTTATATGACGTTCTGCAAAACCTGTAACGGTGAAAGTTCCGTCATAAACAAGAGCATCAATAGAAAACTCCCGGCCTTCCATATATTCTTCAACAATGGCAGTTCCGCTTCTGGAAGAAGCCACTGCATCTTTCAAGGCAGAAACCAGTTCTTCATTTTTTCGAACCATACGGCAGCCGCGGCCGCCCATGTTATCGCAAGGCTTAACAACAAAAGGAAAATCTCCCGGGATGACTTCTTCAAGAGATGACGAAAAATCATTCTGGGTAAAACGGCGGAATTTTGGAGAAGGAACTCCTTTATCAGAAAAACATCCGCGCATACGGATCTTATTGCTTGCATTGAGACTTGCTTCAACTGTATGGGCTTTAAGGCCAAGTTCAGAACAGACATAACTTACGGAAGCTGAAAAGTCAGTTCCGGCTGTAAATACCGCTTTTAATTCCGGAATTGTCCGTGCATATTCAGCAATTTCTTCTTTGGCTTTAAGATCGATTTTCTTGAAAAAATCGGCTTTGGGAATGCAGACTGCGTTAGTATCTGCATCTACCACATAAACTGAATATCCCAGTTCTTTTGCCGCATCAATTGCAGGCCCCTGCATAAGGCCTGCTCCTAAAATTAAAACAGAGTCCATAATCAATTTATCGGACGGAAAACTGAAAGGTAAAGGAATAGTTTTTAGTCGGAAACGTTTGAATTTTTGCGGTTTGACTCAAAAAGAGACATTCCTGCATTATTAGCATTTCTTATTTTTGCAATATAGAAACTTCCCGGGCAGCATTTTTCTGCCTGTGAAAGGTATTCTTCACACTTGTCTTTATTCTTCAGCTCAAAGTATACCTGGGATGCAAAAATGCATGCATAGTATTTTTCTGCAGGAGTTTTTGCAGAAGCCACTGCCTTTTCAAGCCATGAAACGGCTTTTTTCTTGCTTCCGCCTGCAATACCAGGAGCCCAGTAATACCACTGCCCCATATTCATAAGGGCATAAGGAAACTCAGGATCCAGTGCCAGAGCTTTTTCGTAAAGAGGTTTTACTGCTGCTCCGTTTTTGAGGACGTCACTCACAGAAAATGCCATGCTGCAGGAAATAACGTCACCTCTTGTACAGAACATCCATTTATCAAAAGTGTTTTCATCATTTGATGCAAAGAATTTTTCGAGCTTTTTGTTATGTTCTGCAAAAAGACTTTTAAGTCCTTTTTTTTCTGACTGATAAAAATACAGATAATTGTATTTTTCCATGAGCACAAAACTTTCAAGGATAAGCTTTTCCTGTTCATTGAAAGCTGAAATTTCTTCGGCATTTTCTTCACTAAAAGCTTCAATGGCGGCAATTACTTCCGAAGGAGATTCAGTTGAATCTATCAGGGAAAGGTTCATACGGAGAGTAAAAAACTCCTGGATGATTTTTTCGGCACTGTCCGAAATTTTTTCTCCGGCAGACAGAACAGTACAGGCTGCCAGGAATACTATAGCTGTAAGGATTTTTTTCATTTTTCAGTAGTTTCTGCTGAAGATTTTTCAGCTCTTTCTATAAGGATAGCTCTGCGTCTCTGAAGTCTTGGCAGATTGTATCTGAGGATACACATTGGGGCCAGATTCAGAAAAGCATTTACAAGTGCAATTTCCATTCCGAAGAACCACAGGTATTCAATCGGGAAACAGAGAATCATGGCGAAACCAACCACAGCATTTTCAACGTGAATGAGGGCACCATAATTACACTCAAGAATAAAACGTTCAAAATATGCCGGACTGCCAGGTTCTGCAATTTCACGTTTACTGAAACTGGTAAACATTCCCAGTTCCAGAATGTGATCCTTCCATTTTTTAATTCCGATGGCTTCATAAAAACGGCATTCTTTTTTTGAAACGTTCCAGATCTTTTTATCCCAGGCAAACCAGCGTTCAGGAAGGCGTCTGATAAGGAAAGCTCCGATTCCATCAAGAGCAATTACCCCTATAGTGCCCAACACAACTGCCAGAACAATATAAAGAGCTGAATAATCAAAATACTTTGTTCCGACAAAGAAACTCAGAAGAAGCATGAAAACATCGGCACCAAGAATTGTAATTATGTAAAAAGCCATTTCTAGTCCTTTTCGTAAACCAGAGGAATACGATATGTAGTTTCGTAGATTTCTTTCCAGACTCTGTAGTTTTCAGACATCAGGTATTCTACGTTTTCGTTACGGTTCAGTTCATCTTTTGGATAAAGCGGTTTCGAAATATGGATTGTATATTCCTGTACAGGGAATCCGTCTCCATCGATGTATTTTGAATCGGACATGGTAATAAAACACGGAATAACAGGAGCCTTGTATTTTGCGGCAAAAATGAAAGCACCTTTGCGGAGAGGCTTTGGTTTTCTGTAATTCCACCACAGACTCTGTTCTGGATAAATCAGAAGCAGATTTCCTTTCTTAAGGAGATTTTCTGTAGCATTCATGAACTCATTCATAACCTTGTGGTTCGAACTGAGCGGAAGAGTATTACAGTGTTTCATAAGGAGACCATAGAAACCGTTTACACTTGTGTAATTACCTTCTTTTATGATGCGGAAGAATTTTCCTTTTTTGGTGATTTTGCGGATTTCGTCATAAATAAACTGAACGGCAAAACTGTCGAAAGCGTTGAAGTGATTACATGTAATCATAGCTCCGCCCTTGAAGCCTTTCAGGTTTTCAATTCCACGAACTTCCTTAATGATAAGCTGGTGTTTCTTGATCATTTTGTTCATGAACATTCTGGCCTTTTTGAAGGCATAGGCAGACATGATTTTTGTCTTAAGCTTTTTCTGTTCGTAGTCTACTTCACCAGGCTGAATAGGACGTGCCGGCGGATCATCTTCCACATCTTCGCTGAAGCGTCCGGCTCTTTCGTATTCCTGGATTTTTGTAAGAATACGGAGACGGTCTTCTGACTGCTTAACTTCTGGTTTTCTGATAAATGCCAAGAGTACCTTCTTAACAGACTTCAGAAGAGTCTGTCTGTTCACGTAGTTATCTGCTCTGTTGATTTCTTCTACTGCAAGCCCGCAGAGTCTTTCCCCTACAGTTGCATCAATCAGCTTGCGTTCTTCAGGGAAGTTCTTAAGTTCATCAAGAATTTCTTTGTATACACTTGTCTGTTCTGCATACTTCCAGAAAAATTCCTTGAAGCGGCAGTCATCATAATGCCATGGTTTTGCTCCCATATTGTAATGAGCAATCTTAAACTCTTCAGGAGGAAGTGTTACTTCTCCGAAAATCTGAACGTTCCAGGCCTGATTGATGACAGTAACTTTTCCCTTACAGATTACGTTCAGGTAATCCTGATCCTGGGCAACAACGAAAGAATATTCATGAAGCAGCTTGATGAATTTATCAAGAATTCCTTTTTCGCGGAAAGCCTTACAGTTCATTACCAGCATACCGGCATTGAAATATGAGTTGCGAGATACACCTACAACTTTTTCAACATAATCCTGGAAAACCGGTGTTACCTGAACAGGGTGATCAAGAACAGCACCTACATAGTTGTCACCAAGATCAGTGTTATAAAGTTCTGAAATATCACCAATGACAATCATATCACTGTCGAGGTAAACAGCCTTGTCATATTCAGGATACAGGTTCGAAATAAAGAATCTGTAATAAGTAGTTTTAGAATAATAATCACGTACAGTAAGTCTGTACTGTACTGACTTCAGGAAGATGGAAACATCATCAAACTTGATTGAAAAATCATCATCTGCAAGTTCAAGAGTAGCTTCCTTCATCTCTTTACTCATTTCTGTGTAAAGAACATGAATATCGTAGTGATAATCTTTTGATGCATTTGCTTTAAGCGAAGTAATGGCAACAATCGTAAATTTTACGAAATTGTCATCACATGCAAAGAAAATCGGAATTGTCGGTTTGTTTTCATTTTCCATAGTAAAAAAATCCTGTTATATTCTTAAAAGTATAACATTATTCAATTATGTATTCAAATTATTACGAAGCAGCAATAACTCCGGCTCTTTCAAGAGCAGAATTGATATTGTCGTAAATATTTTCGCGTTTGAGTTCATCAGCCATTCCCATTTTTTCGAGAAGAAGATAAGGCTGTGTATGAACTCCGGAAAGAACGATTGTGATACCCTTTCTTTCACATGCGCTCTTAAGCTGTTTAAGAGCCTGGATTCCACCGGCGTCAAGGTAGATTGTATTTCTCATACGGAGAACAAGTGCCTTGCATTCTGCCCCGGAACGCTCAACAGCAATTTCGAATTTGCGTACTGTTCCGAAGAATAAAGGTCCGTCAACTTCGTAAACCAGAACACCGTGAGGAATTGCAAGCTCTTCATCTACGCCTGAATCGTTGGCAGCATTTTCTGTCTTTGTCTTAAGTCCGCCTGTAAGGTTTTCACCATATTCGTGAACTTCAGAAACATCAATCATTTTCTTGATGAAGAAGAATGCAGCAAGGCCAAGTCCTACTTCGATGGCAACTGTAAGATCAACAAATACTGTAATAAGGAATGTTACTGTAAGAACAGCAATGTCGGATTTCTGTCCTTTAAGGAGAGCTTTGATTGCAGGGAAACCAGCCATATTCCATGCTACGTTGATAAGAACGGCTGCAAGGGCTGCCATAGGAATGTAAACAACGAATTTTCCAAGGAACAGCATGATACACAGCAGTGTAATTGCATGGATAATACCGGCAACCGGAGTCTTACCGCCGTTTTTAATGTTTGTTGCAGTACGGGCAATGGCACCTGTAGCAGGAATTCCGCCGAATACAGGAGATGCAATGTTTGCAACCCCCTGGGCAATAAGTTCCATGTTTGAGTCGTGTTTTGTACCCATCATACCGTCGGCAACAACAGCAGACATAAGGGACTCAATGGCTCCAAGAACAGCAATTGAGATTGCTGTCGGGAACAGGTCAACGATTGAACTCATTGAGAAATGAGGAAGCTGTGGAGCCGGAAGCTTGTTAGGAATAGAGCCGTAACGTGACTGGATTGTTGCAAGTTCAAGTCCACAGAATTTTTTGAGGAGAACAGTAATGACTGTTGCAAGAATGATTACTACCAGAGACCCCGGAATCTTCTTTGAGATTTTTGGCCATACAAAAAGAACTACAAGTGAGACTGCTGCAACAACAAAGGCATAAACATTTATGGAAGAAGCAGATCTTGCAAAACAGATGATTTTTGGAAGGAAGTCGCCAGGAAGTTTTGAGTATTCTTCTCCGAGAATCATCATTGGAGTAGAAAAATCAGGTGTAAGACCAAAGAAGTCTCCGATCTGACCTGAAGCGATTGTTACGGCAATACCAGCAGTAAAACCTGTGATGATTGTGTAAGGAATAAACTTTACAAGTCCGCCAAGCTTGAAAACACCAAGCAGAATCATAAGGATACCGGCAATGATTGTGGCAATCATCAGTTCGCCGAAGCCGTATTTCTGCATGATTCCATAAATAATAACTGCAAAAGCACCTGTAGGGCCGCCAATCTGACAGCGTGTTCCACCAAATGCGGAAATAATGAATCCGGCTACTACAGCAGTAAAAATACCTTTTTCAGGACCTACACCGGAAGCAATACCAAAGGCAATGGCCAGAGGAAGTGCAACGATACCAACAATAATTCCGGCAATAAGGTCGGAAACAAAAGACTTAACTGAATAATGTTTGAGTGTGTTGAATAATTCAGGTTTCATCATAATATGAAAATAATGCTGTTTTTTACCAAATTTCGCAATACCTTACAGACTTTGCATTTTTTCATTTCGTTGTAAGAACACCGGGTATGTGGTAAAATTAAGGAATAATCTGAAAAAAAAGTTGGACTGGATTCAATATGAAACAATTACTTCTGGGAAACGCTGCTGTAGCCCGCGGACTTTATGAGGCTGGTGTTTCCATCGTATCAAGCTATCCGGGAACTCCAAGTACTGAAGTTACCGAAGAAGCTGCAAAATTCAAAGAAATCTACTGTGAATGGGCTCCAAACGAAAAAGTAGCCTGTGAAACAGCCTTTGGTGCAAGTCTTGCAGGGCGCCGTTCCCTCTGCGGTATGAAACATGTAGGATTAAACGTTGCGGCAGATCCTCTTTTCACCATTTCATATACAGGTGTAAATGCCGGTATGCTGGTTCTGGTTGCCGATGATGCTGGAATGCATTCGAGCCAGAACGAACAGGATTCACGCCATTACGCCATTGCATCAAAAGTTCCTATGGTTGACCCGTCAGACAGCCAGGAATGTATTGATTTTGTAAAAGAAGCCTACGGAATCAGTGAAAAATTTGATACTCCGGTTATTTTCAAGACCTGTACACGCATTGCCCACTCTCAGAGCATGGTTGAACTTTCTGACCGCGTTGAAGTACCTGCAAAGGAATACGTTAAAAATCCTCAGAAATACATCATGGCTCCGGCAAATGCCATCCGCCGCCACCCTGAAGTAGAAGCAAGAACCGCTGCCCTTACAGAATACGCTGAAACAACAAAGCTGAACCGCGTTGAAATGGGCGGTACTGATATCGGTATCATCACTTCATCTACTTCTTACCAGTATGCAAAGGAAGTATTCGGAGAAAGCGCCAGCATCCTTAAACTGGGACTTGTAAATCCTCTTCCTGTAAAACTGATCAAGGACTTTGCCGCTAAGGTAAAAACACTCTATATAATAGAAGAACTTGATCCTGTTATCGAAAATCACGTTCGTTCTTTGGGAATTCCTTGCCACGGAAAAGATATTCTTCCAATCACAGGCGAATTCAACCAGAACATTATCCGTAAAGCCTTCGGTATGGATGTTCCTTCCGGAACAAAAGTTGATTCCCCTATTCCGGTTCGCCCGCCTGTAATGTGTGCAGGATGCCCTCACCGAGGCCTTTTCTATGCCCTTTCAAAGAACAAGATCAGCGTTATGGGTGACATCGGATGTTACACTCTGGGTTCAGCCCAGCCTTTGAACGCCATAGACATGGTTCTCTGTATGGGAGCTTCAGTTTCCGGCCTTCACGGATTCAACAAAGCAAACCCTGAAAACGCAAAGCACACAGTTGCCGTTATTGGAGACTCAACTTTCTGCCATTCAGGTATGACAGGTCTTGCTACAATCGCCTATAACCAGTCAAACAGCACTGTCATTATTGTAGACAACTCAATTACAGGTATGACAGGACACCAGAACAATCCTGCAAACGGAATGAACCTTTACGGCGATCCTGCCGGAAGAATCAACCTGGAAGCCCTTTGTGTTGCCATGGGAATTGATGCAAAACACGTTCGCGTAGTGGATCCTAACGAAATTGCCGCTTCTGAAAAAGTGATTCTTGAAGAACTTGCATTTGAAGGACCATCTGTTGTAATCAGCCGCCGCCCTTGTGCCCTTTTGAAGAGCGTAAAACACGAAGCCCCGCTTAAAATCAACGAAGAAAAGTGTGTGGGCTGTAAAATGTGTATGAAACTTGGTTGTCCTGCCCTTTCTGTAAAGAACAAGAAAGCCGCAATTAATCCTACAATGTGTGTAGGCTGTGAACTTTGTACACAGATGTGTAAACTGGGGGCTATTGAAAAATGAGTGACGTTAAAAACATTATGATAGTTGGTGTTGGCGGACAGGGAGCCCTTCTTGCCAGTAAAACACTTGGCCAGGTCCTTATGGATGCCGGCTACGATGTAAAGGTTTCGGAAGTTCACGGAATGAGCCAGAGAGGCGGTTCTGTTGTAACTTACGTCCGCTTCGGGAAAAAAGTTTACTCTCCTATCATCGATAAGGGCGAAGCTGATTTCATCGTATCTTTTGAACTTCTGGAAGCAGCACGCTATGCAGAATACTTAAAGCCAACTGGAAAAATCGTAGTAAATACTCAGAAACTTGATCCTATGCCGGTTCTTACAGGTGCCGCAGAATACCCTGCAGACCTGGTTGGTGAACTTAAAGGAAAAGGTTTTGATGTAGAAGATATGGACTGCCTTAGTCTTGCAAACGAAGCAGGTTCTTCAAAAGCTGTTAACATCGTTCTTATGGGACGCCTTTCAAAGTTCATGGACTTCCCTGAAAGTTCATGGATTACAGCCATTGAAAAGCTTGTAAAACCAGCCTTCCTTGATATAAACAAAAAAGCCTTTGCGCTTGGAAGAAAATAAACAAACCGCAGATGCACGCAGACAAACACTGATAGTATGATTTATAACTATCTGTATTCATCTGCGTTTATCTGCGTTTTTTATTTTCCGAAACAATCCCTGTTTATTACTTTTCATTGACAAAAAACTTTCATTATTGTATAAAAATGCAAATGATTTGCAAAAGTTTAAGTCAAATGAAAACTTCTGAAAGAAAAAGATTTCAGACTTTTCTTTCCATTTTATTTTTAACATTAATAGTTTTCTCAACTCTATTTTCTTTTGCAGAAACAGAACATAAAATCCACTGTCACGAAGACAATTGTCCAGTCTGTCTTGTTCTTGAAGTAGTAAAATCAAATCTCGAAGTTCTCATTCTGACCTCTGTCATTTTCAAAGTCAGTCATTTCTTTTCAAAAACTGAAAAAACAAAGTTTTCCAAGTCAAATATATCTGAAATATCAAATACTCTCTTCTCATTAAAAACCCGTCTGAACGATTAGTTTCTGTTTTTCTTTCTTAAAAACTAAAGATGCTGAAATGATTTCAGCTAAAACAAAACAGGACTATAAAAATGACTAAAAAACCAGTTACTCTTATTACAGGATATTTAGGTTCAGGAAAAACTACACTTCTGAACGAAATTTTAAAACAGGAAAAACGCCATGTTGCACTTATTGTAAACGACATGGGGTCAATCAATATTGATGCCGCAATCATTAAGAAGAATGGTTCGGCAGTTGCCCAAAGTGAAATGTATGAGATGCAGAACGGATGTATCTGCTGTACTCTGCGTGAAGAGTTTTTGCAGCAGGTAGAAAAGATTTCTGACAACGAAGCAATTGAAACTGTATTTGTTGAAGCTTCAGGAATCAGTGATCCGGGTGCAATTGCAGCTTCTTTCCTTGCCTACGAAGATGAAAACCCGGATACAAATGTTTATCTTTCAAATATTGTTACTGTTGTAGATGCAGACCGAATTTATCGCGAGTTTATGACAGACCTTGAAAGTTACGATGAAGATGATCCAAATAATCTTAAGTCAAACGATATTACAACTTTGATTGTAGACCAGATTGAATTCTGTAACACAATCGTGTTGAACAAACTGGACCTCCTGGATAAAGCACAGGCAGAACAGGTTGTAAAAGTAATCCGCGACTTCCAGCCAAAAGCTGAAATCATTAAAACAAGCCAGGCCAAAGTTGATATCGACCGCATCACTTCTACACAGAAGTTCAATTACGAAATGGTAGATTCTTCTTCTGCAATACAGAAAGCCATCAATTCAATTAATGATACAAACCGCGGCTTTACAGATGAAT